>RKRN01000062.1 GCA_007571365.1 Candidatus Latescibacterota bacterium | reverse complement strand
GAGCTTGCCATGTACGTGGTCAATCGCATAGATGAGCACCTTGTCGATGCCCAAGTCTGGGGCAAAGGCGTGTTTGTTGTTGGGGGCGACCATAATCGAATGGGCGTGCGGTCCCTGTTGGCGACCCGGGTTGACCGAAGAACCTTCGTGTTGAACGAAGTCCGTGGCCGCGCCCAGCGAGCCGTCTGCGCGAATCGGCAAGATGGCGACGCTGCCGCCGCCGTAGTTGGCGACCAGCGCGTACTTACCGGCGCGGCCGATGCTGATGTGGCAAGGGCCGGGGCCAACGGTCGATTCGGTATTGATGTGGGTCAAAGCTCCGCTTTGCTGGTCAATGGCAAAGGCCGCAACTGCGCCGCCGGGCCGGTCATCCACGGCACCAACCTCGCCGATGGCGTAGAGGAAGCGGCGGTTGGGTGCGATGTCGAGGAAGGACGGGTTGTCAATGCCGCCAATGCTGCTTTGATGCGCGAGCGCCCCAGTGGCCATGTCGAGGCGGTAGACGTAAATGCCGTCTTCGTCGCCGCTGGAATAGGTGCCGATATAGACGAGATAGTCACTCATAGTGGAACTCCTTGGGGTTGTGAGGGCGATGGCAGGAACAAAAAGAAGAATGAGTAGGTTCCGTTTTATAAAATTGGGCCGCTTAAAAGACATCAGACAGACTCCTGAATATCGGCGTACTCCGACCTAGTGCTAACAACGAGTAGAGCGATGGCATCGCGAGCGTCCGGGTGTACAATCGCGGCGTTAGCGGAACTGGGCTTGGGAATCTCCATTCCAACGGAGGCCAAGCCCTCGATGTGAAGCTCTAAGGCGTCGGCGGCCATTGCTCGGGCTTCCTCCAAAGTGCTACCAGCGGTGACGCAGCCGAGAAAGTCCGGGAAACTCACGCCGTAGTCGCTGTCTGGTTCCTTGTGAATCAAGCCAATGTACGTTCGTTCCATGGGTCTCCTTATCGCAGTCTAAGCCTAGATTGTCTTTCGATGCTCCGCAGCGTACCGGCTGGAAGATCTCGCCGTGGATGCGGAACGGTCGCCAAACCGCGCTTTTCGGGGTGTTGCAAATGGTAGTGCGAGCCGCGAATGCGGTCTATTTCCCAACCGTCCGCAAAACTGTCTGGCTGTCCATCGCCGGATGCGACGCAGCTAATATACGACCGAGATCGCACCTGTATGCGTCCCCGGCCCCGACTCGGCCCCCAAATCGAGGCGATAGAGATACATGCCCGGCGCAACTAAGGCCCCGGACGCATCGCGGCCCGTCCAGGTGAAGCGATGGCCCGTTGCGGTCGGGGTGGATTCGACCGCAGCGACTTGGCGGCTCGCTAGGTCGTAAAGCGCGAGTGTGGGAGTCGCCGCGTCTAACTTAAAGACCACAAAGCGCATATCGAGCGCGTCGTTGACCCCGTCGCCGTTGGGCGTTATTACGGACGAGGCCAGTTCCAATGCGTCGATGAGTTGGCCGTGTTCGGCTAGCTCGGGGAGCATTACTACCTGGGAGCGACGCTCGGCCGGCTCGACGGACTGCCAGAGACCGGGCCGCTCGCTCAGCCCGAGATCGAGGGGAAAAACCGTGGCGTTGTGCAAAACCCGCGTCGTGAAACCCACCTGAATCGAGTCCTCGGTCACAATGCGCGGTAGGGCAACCAACAGCGAGTCGCCCCGCTGCTCGGTGCGGGCCGGTTCAACCGGCGCGGCGCCGATGTGTAGCTCGAGGTCCGCGGCGTCAATCCGACCCGGCACGGTAAAGCGCAATAGGTCGAAACCCGAATCCTCGGCCTCCATCTGCGGCCACAGCGTATAGATAAAACGGGTGTCCTCGTTGGGGCTGGCTTGGCGCGGCTCAATGCGGCCCACCGCACCCTGCAACAGCGCGTCCTCAAACTCGACCGAGAGCGAACGGACCACCGGCGCCACTCCGGGGTCGTCGGTGGCGAGGATCAGCTCCAGCAGAATGAAGCGGCGCGGGCTTTCCGACTGGAATGCCTCGCCCGAAAACTGATAGACATTGCTCCATTCGCCCCAATCCTCGCCCACCACGAGCGTCGTATCAACGGGGCCGCGCAGCACTTTGGGCGAACTCTTCCACTTCTCTTCGGTGACCTGCTCGCCGATCTTGTTGTGAAACGTATAGAC
This sequence comes from Candidatus Latescibacterota bacterium, assembly GCA_007571365.1. Lineage (GTDB taxonomy): Bacteria > Latescibacterota > UBA2968 > UBA8231 > UBA8231. The sequence goes on along the minus strand of RKRN01000062.1, from coordinate 55,703 downwards.
CGGCTCTAGCGAGTTGCCCGAGCGCGAGCGCAGTTGCAGGCGGGTGCCGGCGGCCAACTCGGCCTCCCAAGAGAGGTTTTTGATGACTTTTGGACGCCCGGCGCCCGCGGTTTGTCCTAAGTCGATGAAATCCGAGTGCAATACTACTTCGGCGGGATAGCCCGGCGAGAACAGCATGAACTCGGCCCATTTGACGATGCCCCAGCCGGTGTCCCGGATGCCGTGCCAGAAGAAGTAGCGCATCTTGCGCGGCTTGAACATGTAGCGAATGTAGAGCAGGCGGTCGGCATTGGGGTTGATGTGGGTTAGGAGCTCTGTGTAGTCAAACGCATCGGGCACGGGCAGATTGGAACTAAGACTGCGGGTGCCGTCTGAATAGAGCACGGTATGCCCCGGGCCGGTGCCACTGATCGAGAAGCCCACTAAGCCCTCGTCGGGCCGAAAGGAATAGAGAAAAAATTCGTCGACGAAGAACACCGCCCCCAAATCCACGCCGAACCACACCCCACCCTCCTTCCAGCCGAGGCTGCCATACGAAGAGCCGATGAGGTTATTGGTGTTCATATCGGCGTCGAAGAGATTCTGCGGATCGACTGAGTTGATCCCGTTGACAAAACGGCCTCGCTGCATGGTGCCAATGCTGATGTTGTCGCCGATGCCGCGAACTTCGACCTCGGCCAAGGCTGCGTCTGGGGCCTTCTCTTCGGCTTCAATGCGGATGCGCTGGATCACCCGATAGTTGTTTTTGGCCACCGGGTCAATATCCAAGCCCTCGTCGAGCTGAAGTACACTGTCGCGGGCGGTAAACCCGAGGGGGATGACGAGTTCGCTGGCCGCGTTGGGCCGGGTCGTGCGGAAAAGCGGCTCCAGCAGCACCATGTCGTCTTGCACCGAGATGCGGGTCCCCGGGCTGCCGTACACGGTAAACTGACTAAAGGGACGCACGCCCGCCTCGTCGGGAAAAACGAGGCGTATTTCCCGGGCTAGCACGGCGCGCCCCAAGTCTATCTCAATGGCCCAGTCCTCGACGGCATCGGCCGGGTCTGGACGCCAGAAGGTCTGGAGATCTCCATCAATAATGAACTCGGCATCGGCTGGATTGGAAACCGCCTCCCAGATGCCGCCCGCAACGCGCCCGCGACTCTTGCTCTCGTAGGAGAAGCGATGGGCATCGGCGACCGCGTTGATATCCTTGCGGAACTTGACGAGCTGTAGTTGGCCATTCTCGCCCACTTCAGTCAGGCCGAGCGGTGCCCGCCAAGTCGCCCAAGCATCTTGCCCCTGAAAGGTCAGGGTTTCGCTGCCGGCGGCCACGGCCGCAAACGCAACGCAGACTAGCGACAAAAATCGCATCGTTCCCACTCTCTCAGTACGCTACGCCCACCGGGCGGAGCAAAGCGGCAGCGCGGCGCTCGGATTGCAGGACCACGGAGATTAGATATAGGCCCGGCGGCAGGGCCGCGCCCTGTGCGTCGCGTCCATCCCAGCGGGCCGTTTGCGGACCGGCTGTTTGCAAGCCTTGGGCCACGGTCGCCACTTGGCGACCGTCGAGCGCATAGACCGCCAATTCGACGGGCACTTGCTCCGGCAGGCCATAGAGGGAATAGGCCATGCGAAGCTCGTCGTGAACGCCGTCGCCATTGGGCGTCAACACGGACGTTGAAAAGCGCAAGTTTTGCACCAAGGCCGGTTGTTGATCCGAAATGCTAAGGACGCGCAGACTGTTAGTGGCGAGCAATTCGCTGGCGTCGCCAGCGACGACAGGTTGGGGCAGGGTCTCGACCTCTGAGTCGGTGACGGTGCCCAAAAACGTGGTGGCCAACTCAAAGACCTCGGCGGCAAAGACGATGCGCAACAGCGCATTGTTGGCGCGGGTCATGCGCTCGGGTAGGACTACTGTTAGCCCATCATCCTCTTCGCGGACGGCGACCGGGGCGGTCGTCTGGCCGCCGATGAGCAACTCTTTGAACTGCGGCCGGGCACCCGTTTGGATGCGCACTTGGTCAAAGCCGCGCTGATTTCCCCCTGAAAAGGAGGCCGACAGGTCGTAGGCAAACTCGACCATCTCGCCCAAAGCCACCTCGCCAAACCCGGGCGCCGGGCGCGGATCGGCCAGCAGAGCCACTTCGCCGAGGACGCGCGCTGCCAACAGCGGGGCCCGCTCAACCCACAGCGAATCCAAGCGCACGAAATCCGCAAAGCGGGTGCTGTGCAAGGTAATGAGCACCTGTATGAAGGAGCCGCTGTCGAGGTTGAGCGGCAGACCCGACTGGGTCGTGGGCGTCGACCAGAAGGTCCAGTTGTCGCGGTCGTAGGTAATGGAGGCCCTCATGCCGGGCCGGGGGCTGCGCTGGACGAAGTCGCAGGAGGCGCACGTGCGGGCGAATCCGGTGCGGAGATCGTTCTCGTAGCGGGCGCGCGAGACGACCTTTTCCTTGCCAGTGACCGTGTATTCGTGATAGATGTTCGGATCGTCGTCGCGGCCCGTGCGAACCTCAACCTCGGCGAAGGCCCGTGCATCGGGCACTTCAACGGCTTCGCCAGCGACAAAGCGCAATGGCGTGGCCGTAAAAAACAGCCGACCAAAGTTTTGCTCGGCCCCGAGGTCGATGATTTTGGAGCGGTACGTGGCCCTTTTGGGAAAGCCCTCGCCATAGATCTCGAACTCGCTGATGGTGCCCAAGAGCGAGCGGGCTTGATTGCCTTGGCCACCGGACGTGCCGCTAACGCGGGTCAAGGCCGTCTCGTCGATGATGGAGAATTTGCGGGCCCAGCGGAGGAAGCGCACGTATTGCTGGTCGAAACCAATATGCACGTCAGGCGCAAAATTTTGCGTCGGCTCGGCGACGATTCTGGCGAGGGGCAGCGGGCCTTTGATGGCGAAAATCTCGCTGTTTTCCGCTTGGATCGAGACTTGGAAGGCTGGCGTCGAATCCGTGCGCAACGGCGTACCGTCTGAGCGGAAGCCACCCGAAGGGGTGTGAAAACCGAAGGTGTGTGCCGGCATAGGCACGGCCAAGTCAATGGTGAAAAACTGCTTGCCAATGCCCTCGGCCTTGGAGGAATTGTACGTGGTGCTGTCGGCATCGATGAGCGCGACGCCGTTTTCGGTTGGGTCGCCGTTGCCCTCGTTCCACTTCCAGATGCGAGGTCGCTCGCCGTCGATATAGCCCAGTTCTTTGGGCTGGCGAAAGGTCGTCCAATTATTGAGCAAAGAAATGATGTTGACGCCCGGCTCGACGCGCACGGGCTGAATGGCGCCAGGGACGCGCTCAAAGTCAATCATAATGCTGACCGTGTCTTGGCCTGCCCAAGGCTGGCTGCCGCCGAGTTGCCAAGTGGTAACCTCAGCTTTTAGGGCGACCGGTGCCAGAAGCGCAATAGCAACGATGCGCGCGAAGCTGCGGGTACTCAGCATGTCTTGTCTCCTAGCGAAAATGCACGTCGGCTGCATGCAGAGCACCCGGGCCGTTTTGCATCCGCATGAGCTGGCGCTGGCGCGGGCTCAAGCTATCCCACCACTCGGGCGGGAACCCGTCGTGCGGGTCGAGTTGGAATACCAGCATGTGCTTTCTATAGTGGCCGAAGAGGGCGTGGCGATTGCGGTCGCCGGTGTTGGCGCCGCCGCCGTGCCAGCACTGGCCGTTGAAGACGATCACCGAGCCGGCCGCGGCCGTGGGCTGCACCTCGTGCCGGACTGTGAATCCCTCCGGCGGGGCTGCGAGGCCGCTCTTGTGCGAGCCGGGCACCACGCGAGTACCGCCGATCTCCGGGCTGAAGTCGTCGAGCATCCACACCGTATTCATCATCACCGGCGTGTCCATGTTGAGCATATAGGCGGGGATGTCGCTGTGCAGGTGTTGGAAGCCGTCGCCGGGGCGGACGATGCGCGAGTTGAGACTGCCCAAAATCAGCGAGGGCTCGAGAAAGTGTTCGAGGATGGGCAAGACGCGGGGGTGGTCAATGCACTGGTGGAAGATGCGATCCATGACCGGGAGGTTGGCCACGTGGCGGGCCGCGCCGCGATGAGTGTGTTCGGTACCGTGCTCTTGTTCGCAGCGGATCAGGGCTTGGCGCATGGCCGCGGCCGTGTTGGAGTCGAGGACGTTTTCGAGCAGGGTGAAGCCGTAGATTTCGATTTCTTGGATGGCTTGTTCGAGTTCGTTCATAAGGAGTCCCCTTCACAAAGGCTATAAAAATAAACCCGCACAGTTCGCTTCGGCAAACGACCGCTGCTAGCGAGTAAGGTCGTGCCATGTTTTGGACACGTATTTTATTGTGCTCTCAGTAGGTGGGGTCGTCGGAAGCACGAGTTGACCCGAACTGACGGGATACTTCAGTCGTCAAATTCGGGTGGCGGATCAAACAAGCTATACGAATCAGTTGTTAAAAATAACTCTTTGAGGTCGTCCTGTTGCAAAAACTCCAGTGCTTCCTTTACAGACTCAAATTCGTAGACTTTCACTTCGCCTAATTTTCAAGTATTACAATAGATTCTCGCAAAGATACTCCGTGTCGCTGAGGATTTGCCTTCCATTTATCGCCTCTCTTTCGCAACACTTCCAATGAATAAGATTTAAAGCCGATTGAGCAGCCTATTTCTCCTATTAGTCTATCGGTCGGGATATGAATACCATAAGGGGCAGAATCACCCAGTACAAATAAGGCACTAGAACCGGGCTTCAGCACTCTATATACCTCCTTTATTATCTTGTATATGTCGTTAAAATATCCAATTACCATAAGATCATAGCTCTTCTTTCCGCCTTTGACTTTTCTAAGTTCACTCAGCTTATTTGCCGCTTCTTGTATGAATTGCGCTATTTCAGGATTATTTGTTTTTATCGCTTCGTCTAGTAAGTATTTAGGGTCGCTTCTCGATATTTGAGTTGTAGCAGAAGTCATCAACTTAGATCGTACTTTATCCGTAATATCCTTCCAATTTTTTGCCAACCCCCAAAAGTAGAGTTCCAGCCGGGTTCTATCAGAGTAATCAAAGTTGTTCAGATACGGCGGAGAGGTGAATACGTGATCTACGCTCTCATTAGATAGGTGCGCCGATACATCTGTAGAGCTACCGAAAATTAAGCGGTGTTTTGATTTTAAATATTCTTCATTAGCCTGTCTTTTTATGTCAGTGAGATCGTCTAGCATGGATATTGCAAGTGCGTTAAACTCCAGTAGAGCGTCTTTATCTTCAGAGGTTATTTTTTCTTTTTTTGGCGCAATATAAGGCCATCCTGTTGCAGCACTGGAAATTTCTCTGAGCAATGCTGTCAGCACGACAAAGACGAACATGCTCTCCTTTTGATCAAGTTCGTATTCGCTATATATTTTTTGCAAGGCGAGAAGTTTACTCAGTGTCTCTTTTTTGTAGCACTTTAGTACTAACTCTGGAAAGTGATTAGAGAGAGAGAAATTAGCAGCTTCAGTTAAAGCACTGTACCGGGATTCAAAATTTGCATTTATATGGTGGATAAATTTTCTGATCTCCTTTCCGTCAATCTCCCATTCCATTTTTGCCTTTGCTATTTCGTACACAAAAGGATGAGCTTCGGTTCCGATGGAGTCGATACCCATTGACTTGGCAGTTACGTTCGTCGTTCCCGATCCCATGAAGGGATCGTAAACGACCATGCCCTTGGCAATTTTGAACTGCTCAAATGAATGCGCTACAGCCTTGTATGAAAATCCGGCCGGATACGTAAACCATCGGTGAACAGGTGCTCTGAGGCTATCCTTAAACGTTCCCCAGCTTTTAACAGTGTCTTCCTTTACAGCAGGAGTCTCGTCTGCAAAAAGCGATAACTGATCGACGTGGGTGCTCAATATCTCCTCCATGAACCTCGATGCTTATGTAGTTTATGAAAAACCTTCTGATGTGCAAGGTGTCCCACAAAAACAGAGATTGCGCTTAATAGAGCACGTCTACGATCATGCGCAGCGACAAAAGCGTGATCGCGATCCTGAAGATCTTGCGGAACAGGCTTGCGGAAACTCGGTCGCGCAAGCGCGTCCCGCACCACGAGCCAAGTGCCGCCGCTCCAACCATCCCGGCGATGAGCGGCAAGTAGGGCGCAAAGGCAAAGCCGACAAAGCCGAAGACCAAAATTTTGCACAGATGGGTGACGGTCATTACCGTGCCGTGGGTAATGACCAAGCGGTCCTTGGGCAAACCCGCGCTGGCTAAGAAGGCACCAGTCAGGGGACCGGCGACGCCGACAAAGAGGGCGAGGAGGGTCTGGAGGGCCCCGAAAATGGCAAAGTGGCCGGGGAGGCGAAAAGCGCGTTTGGGCATGGGAAGCCAGGTGACGAGGAGGATGAAGACGCCCAAATACAGGGGCAGATCGTCGAAGCTAACTTCGCCGACGACCTGCGCCCCCACGACAGCACCGAGGAGTGCGCCGCCCGCGAAGGGCCAAAAGATGCGCCACTCAATGTGGCGCAGGCCAAAGAACACGCGGCTGGCGTTGGAGGCGAGCTGCACGGCACCGTGGACGGGAATGATCGCCGCGGCGGGCAGCAAACCCGGCATGACCGAGATCAGCGCAATGCCGCCACCCACGCCGATAATGGCGGTAAAGGTCGAGGTCAGGAAGGAGACGCCGATTAAAAAAAAGGGATCCATTCAGTCGGCGAGCACTTCTTGGGCATAGGCGAACAGGGCGGGGTTGCCGCCGGTGTGTAGAAAGATCGCCTCGCCAGCGAGCCGGCCGTCGCGTACGTGGGCAAAAAGGCCCGCGAGGGCCTTGCTGGTGTACACGGGATCGAGGAGAATGCCCTCCTTGTGCGCCAAAGTGCGCAGGGCGTCCAAGCCGGCCGGCGTAGGAATGCCGTACCCCTCGCCGACGAAGGAATTGTCGTTGTCAAAGTCGGCCGCGCTCATGGCAATGTCGAGGCCGAGGCGCCGGGCAGCTTGGTTGGCGATGGAAGCCATGTCCTCGTGGCGGCCTTCGGCACCGGGGAAAGGGCTGAAGCCGCGGACTTGGACCGGCGACTCGATATAGGCTAGGCCCAAAGCGATGCCGGCCTGAGTGGTGTCGAGGGCGCAGAGATAGAGATAGGTCGGGTTGATGCCTCGCTCTTGGCATTGGTGGGCAATCTCCACGCCCACTTCGGCATAGGCGATGGCGTCGAGGTCAATCGTATCAGCGCGGCGCGGCCAGTACGCATTTTTCCCCTGTGCGGACAACTCTTCAACCTTGGCTTGGAGGGCGTTTTGCTGGCGGTGCCAATCGCCTTCCGCTAGGACGGTGATCTGGGCACCGAGCAGGTGCTGTAGCAGGTTGTTGCCTTGCGATTCGGTGCGGTCAATGGCGCGCACTGGCCGGAGCAGTAGGTGCAGTTCCAAGCCTAGCTTGGCGCAGGCCGCGGCGAGTTGGCGGCAATAGTTGGACTGTACCGCGGCACCGGAGACAATGGTGTCGGCCCCCTTGGCTAGGGCGTCGGCCAAGGCGAACTCAAACATCCGCGTCTTGTTGCCGCCAAAGGCCAACCCGGTCAGGTCGTCGCGCTTGATGTAGAGTGCCGGGCTGTCGAGATGGGCAGTCAGGCGCGGCAGCGGCTCCAGCGGGGTTGGGCGGATGGAGGCTAGCTGGACGCGGGGCAGCTCGGCGATGGCTGCGGTGAGGGCTTTTGCTTTTGCGGCGTTCATGTCGTGCATTCCTTGGGCCAACCTTGGCGCGGCAGTTGGGAGAGGTGGTTTTGGCGGTGGCACTCTTCGATGACGGCGATCTGGACGCGCACCTGTTGCGGCGTGATCTCGGGTTCGGCTCCTCCCCGCAACACGGCGAATACGCTGTCGTAATAGGCGTTGGACATATAGGCAAATGCGTTTTGCTCGGCCTTGTTCGGGGTCCAGGACTGCTCGGTCATTTTTAGCTCTTCACGGCAATAGCTCGGGCCGGGCAATGGGCGGCGGATGAGCGTTTGCTTGGGTGCTTTTTGCGGATCGTAATAGCGCCAAGTCAGCCCCGCAGCACCGCCGGAGAGGCCGCCGCGCTCGCCGTGGACGGTGTACATGGGCGGCGGGAAGGGGGTGCAGGAGGAGATTTCCACGTCGATGACGGGTTTGTCTTTGCTGCGTAGCAGAATTTTGACGTAGTCCTCAGCGTCGCCAAAGGTGTTAGCGCGATCCATGGCACAAAGGATGTGGTCCGGCATGTTGAAATCGAGCAGGCACATAGCTTGATCCATGGGGTGCGGGCCGGTGTTGAGCAGGTTGCCGCCTCGATATTCCTGCACGGTCTGCCAGTCCCAGCGGCGGGCGAAGCCGCTGAAGGAAATCGAGACTTGGACGATGCGGCCGAGGACGCCCGAGTCAATGACTTGAAGCATCCTTTGGAATTGGGGCGCATTGCGCGACTGCTGGAAGGGCAGGAGCTGGCGATCGGCCTTGCGGGCGGCGGCGATCATGGTGTCGAGTTGAGCCACACTCCAAGCGAGCGGTTTTTCGCAGACGGTGTGGTGGCCGGTGCTAAGGGAATCGATGGTAGCTTGAGGATGGAGGTGGCTGGGCAGGGCGTTGACGACCAACTCAATGTCGCCGCGTGCGAGGAGGTCACGGTAGTCGGCGTATGCGTCGCAGCCCATTTCGCTTTGAGTGCGCTGGCGGCGGTCGGCAAGGAGGTCGGCGATGGCGACAACTTGGTACTGGTGCGGGGCGGTTTTGAAGTAGCGGCAGTGGATGTCGAGGCCGGAGCGGCCTTGGCCGAGCACGGCGACGCGGATGGGGTCTTTTTCTTTGGGCAATTTGGGTGGCTCCGTGTAGAGATGGGCGTTTTATGTTGGGGGTTGAGAGGGGGGGTGTCAAGGGTTTGTTAAGGGGAGTTGGGATGCGTAGTTTACGGGGCGGCAGGGCCACGATAGCGAAAGGCAAACATGAAGCACATCCGACCTGTCCATCTCAATGAATTGAAACCAGAAAGCGGCAAGATGACCTCGGTCTTTACGGTTTTTGCCGGACTGAGGCCAATGACGCCGTGGTCGGCATTCGACTATGGAACCTTGGCACCGGAGGAATTGCGCTCAGTATCAGGAGCCAGCGGAATGCCTTGTGAACAGGGTTATGTGTTTATGGACGGGCCGGTGGAGTTGACCGTGCGGCAGCAGCGAATAGAAAGCGGAGCAGGGCCTGGGTTTATCGTCGAACCTACCGGGGGTGCACACGAGCTAAAGAACTTGACCAAACGATCTGTGCCAATGCTGCGTGTACGCGTCGCGATGGACGTGGATGCAGAGGCGCAGCAACGCCTGGCCAACCAGTTTTGGCCAGGGTTGGGCGTCAAAACGGACGAGACACCCGGCTTACCTCTTCCTAGGGGGACCTTTGACGCACAAGAACTAACGTGGCGCAAGGCAATACACGGCGGCCGCGGGCGAATCGCCACCCGGCACGTACTCGCGCCTAGGAACTTCTACAGCAACTGGACCTTTCTCGACCATGCGGTCCTCAGCACCGGAGGATCGGTGGGGTATCACTATCACGACTTTCTCGAAGAGAGCTTTGTGGTGCTAAAAGGACAAGGGCTGATGACGATTGACGACGATACTTTTGAAGTGGGGCCGGAGTCGGTTACTTGGCAGGGAATTGGGCAGAAGCACGGCATCTACAATCTCGGGCCGGAAAAACTGGAATTTGTGCGCATTGCCGTTAAGCAAGCATACAAAGAGTTCACCACCATTGACTTACACGACGATTTGTCGGTACGCCGACCGAAGTGCTCGATACTTCATTAGAGAACGACCTGTTTATGGATCGGGCTAAGGACTTAAAAAGTAGTGACTTGGGCTGTTGGCTTTGCAGAGGAGTTCAAGGTTGAGTTCGATACTTTTTCGGAGTGGGTTCGGGACGAATTGTTGCTGAATGCGCGGCTATGTAGAAGCCATGGGCGGCGAGATGGACATCGTCATTCGCTTGCCCAACCGGGAGCCGATAAAAGTCAAATCGCTGAAGGCCATGGCTGGCAACCCCTAAAACTACGGGCCATGGGCCAAACTAGCCCTTTCTCGCCAGAGGAGACGTTTGCAATGGCAGCAAAAATCACAAATCACGCCGATACAGTACAGCGCATGGCCGAGGCCGCGGGCAATTTTCTCGCATCACTGGACGAAGTGGGGCGGCAGAAAGCGGTGATCGACTTCGCCGACGGCACGGAGCGCGAAAATTGGCACTACGTGCCGCGGGAACGCGCCGGATTGCCGCTCAAGGAGATGGACGAGCGACAGCAAGCACTAGCGCGTGCGCTGGTAGCGACCGGAGTCAGCGCGTCGGGGTACGAAAAAGTCTCGACGATCATTGCGCTGGAGCCCATACTGGCCGAATTGGAGGGAGCCGGGCGGCGTTTCCAGCGCGATCCCGCGCTGTACTACGTGAGCATTTTCGGCGAGCCGGGTGGAGACGCGCCTTGGGGTTGGCGCTTTGAGGGGCACCACATCTCGCTCAATCACACAATAGTAGAAGGTCGGCTGGGGCCGACGCCGTTGTTTTTTGGCTCCAACCCCGCCGAGGTGCGCCACGGCGAACAAGCTGGATTGCGTGCTCTGCGGGAGGAAGAGGACTTGGCGCGGCAGCTTTTGCACGAGCTAGACGGCGAACAAAAAGCAGCGGCCATCATCAGCGCCAAAGCCCCAAGTGACATCCTCACCACCAACGTGCCCCACGTGCGCGGCGAAGTCGAGCCGGAGGGGTTGGGCAGCGCGGATATGAGCGCAGCGCAACGTCAGGTCTTGGACGCCTTAATCGAAGTGTACGTGCGACGTTTGCCCGAAGCCGTGGCCGAAGCCGAATGGGCGCGACTCGGAGCAGCCTATTTACGAGCGGCGCACTTTGCTTGGGCCGGCGCGGAGGAACGCGGCGGACCGCACTACTACCGGGTGCAAGGGCCGGGTTTCCTCGCCGAGTACGACAACACCCAAAACGACGCCAACCACATCCACGCAGTCTGGCGCGACCTGCACAACGACTTCGGCGAGGATCTGCTCAGGCGACACTACCGGCAGAACCATCGGTGAATTTGGAGATAATTCTTTGACCGTTACGGCTGCCTTCGGTTCGCGCGCCGCGTTCTACGAACAATTGCACTGCCGCTACCAACGCCACCAGTTCGACAACTGGCAGGTCTGGGGCGGCAACGCGACCATTGAAATCGACGGTCGGGTTTGCGAGCCGCCCCTCGCTAGGGCTTATATCCAACCCGGCAAGACAGCAGCCCGCGCCCGAGTGCGCTGCGAGCTTTTCGTCGCTGCCGTCGACCCGCACCAAATCCAGCCGGGAGATGTGGATGCGCGGCTGTGGACCGATGCCAGCGGGACTAACGACTACGTGGAGATGCGGCTGCTCGTCGATGCGGAAGGCGCGCCCATCCTCGCTGGCAACAACCTCGTCTTTGAGTCAGGGGCTTTCGCGCTTGAACGCACCGGGGCCTTCAACTACGCGGTGGAGTTTTCCGCTGACAGCTACGCCGAGGCCGGGCGCAAGGAATGGATCGGCCTCAACGACTTAGCTGAAAACCGCGACGGGATCATTGTCGTCAGCCCGGAGTGGGTGCGCCAAGGGCCGACGATCTCCGAGGTGTGCACTCGCAAGGTCGGTGCGGAGGTCAAAGGAGGCCACTTCCGCCCGGGCCGGCTCGCCGAGCTGACGCGGCACTTAGACGCTATTCCAGCCGACGTGATCTACTTGCTGCCCTTCTTCCGCCCGGGCTTTGCGGACCTGCACACGGGCGAGGATGTGCGCAAGGGGACCCTCGGCAGCGTCTATGCAGTCCAAGACTTTTTCCAGGTTGACCCGGCACTCGTTTCCTCAGCCGAGGAAGTGAGTTGGGAGGTGCTGGTGGCAGAAGGTCTCGTGCGCTCAGACCTCGCCGGGCTGTCGGCGTCCCAGGCGGAAAAGGCACTCGGCCGCGATGCCTTCGTCCAGCTCGTCGGTCGCGCCGAACTCCGCGCACTCACCCGGCGGGCGCATGCCCTCGGCAAGAAGGTCATCTTCGACTTGGTGCTGATGCAGAGCAGCCGCGACTGTCCGCTGATCGCCGAGCATCCCGAGTGGTATCTGCGCGACGAGCGCGGAGTGCCGCAAATTCACCAGATCGCTTGGCTGATTTATTCGGACGTGGCACTCTTCGATTTGGTTTACAACCAGCCATTGCAAGAGTACCTGCTGGAGATCGCCCCGTATTGGATCGAACAATGCGGGTTCGACGGCGTGCGGATCGACGCCAGCCAGACCATCGACCGGCCCTTCCTCAAAAAGCTCAAAAACCGCATTCAAGCGGCCGCGCCCGAGGCGTTGGTGTTAGGCGAGACGCTGTGCCCGCTGACCGAGGCTGTGGACGTGCCGACAGATATGATCTACGCGCTCTTAGTTGACTTCCACCGCGACGTCGAACGCGCCCAACCCCTCATCGATTTCCTCGAGGAGAAGAATCGCACCTTCGCGTCCGGCACCGTGGCCATGGCCTACTTTGAAAACCACGACAGCCCACGCGCCACCCAAGTGTGGCACGAGCGGTTCCGGGAACTTTTGCGCTGCGACGAGCAGGCGCGGTCCTACTGGCAGGGCCTCACCTGTCCCATCCAACTGGGGGACCGGGCACTGCTGATGGCATTGCTCAAGAACTTGCAGGCTGCCTTGATCGATTGCTCGGCTGGCTCGGCCTCTAAGTGCAATCTGACGCGAGGCTTGGAACTGGGTAGCGAGTGGGGCGAGGAAACGCGCACTGACTTTGAAAACGAAACCCTCCTGCACTTCGACTGGGCCGAGCACGAGCCACACGCCAGCCTAGCGAGGGCCTACGAGCGTCTCTTCGCGCTGCAAAAGGAATGGCCGGAACTTTGCGACGGAGAGGTTTACTTCCACCGCAACGAGTCCGCCGGCGGCGACCCAGACGACCGCATCTTAGCATATATGCGCTATACCGAGTGGAGCGCACTTTTCGTGATCCACAACTTTGATCCATGCACCGTGCGGCAAGCGTCCTACCGCTTCGATTACCTGCCGCAGCCGCCCACCGAACGCCAAAAGTGCTTCGACACATACGAAGCCCTTGCGATTGAGGCCATTCCCGCTAGCGACGAGGTCTCGGCGGTCAGCCTCATGCCATTGCAGACGCAAGTGTGGCGGCTCTACTGAACCTAAACAAGAGGAGTACGAACATGGCAAAAATCGGCGCAATTCACTATAACTGGCCCGGCTGCGACTTAGAGGGTTTCGCCCGGCGGGCCAGCGAAATCGGCTATCGCTACTGCGAGTTGCAAATCGGCGACATCTGGGATGGTGCGTCCAAAAACGGCGAACAGACGGCCGCCGCCACCCGCGAGTTGTTGGCCCAATACGGGATGCAAGCCTCGGCGGTAGCGGCCGGCAACGACTTCTTGCAAGCCGATGGCCGCGACTTGGACGCGCAAATCGAGCGCTACCGCTACGTCTGCCAGATCATCTCCATAACCGGCACCGACATCGTGCGCTCGGACGGCGGCTGGAACCGCAACAACGCGGTGCCAGCAGACCAGTGGGACGGAATGCTGCTCGAAGCCTTTAAGCGCTGCGCCGATTTTCTCGAAGCGTACGACGTGCGGATCGCCCTCGACAACCACGGGGTTTCCACCAACGATGGCGACTGGCAGTTGAGCCTGATCAAGCGCGTTGGCTCAGACCGGCTCGGCGTCAATTTGGACACCATGAACTACCGCTGGTTCGGGCACGAGTTGGACCAGATCGACCGCTTCTATGAAATACTGGCTCCCCACGTCTTCCACACCCACATGAAGGACGGAACCGGCTCGCGGCAAAACTACAAGGGGGCAGCACTGGGCGAGGGCGAAATCCATCTCGACCACGCGGTCCAGTGCCTCAAGGCGGCCGGCTACGACGGAGCTTGGACGGCTGAATACGAAGGCCCGGAGACCGAGGGACAGGTGGGATACGAAAAGTGCTACCAGTGGCTGGTGGCGAACGTCTGAGCCAACCCTCTGTTGCGGAGCGATTGGTTGTATTTTCGGCGAGCGGCCTTGCCGGTGCTTAGGGCGTGGTCAGAGTTTGATGACGGCGATGAGAATGCTGGTAATGGCGACCAAGGTGGTCATCGTCCAGATAAAATGGGCGTCCATGCGCTTATGTACCGCTTGGATTTGTTCGCCCAGCGAGCGATTGGTCTCATCAATGCGTTTATTGGTCTCGTCCATGCGCTTATGCACCGCTTGGATTTGTTCGCCCAGCGAGCGATTGGTCTCATCAATGCGTTTATTGGTCTCGTCAATGCGTTTATTGGTCTCGTCAATGCGGTGATGCACCGATCCTACTTGGTTACGCAGGTCTTGAATGTCTTCGCGTAGATAGCTGATACCCCAGTGCAACTCTTCGGGGGCGGGATGGGGGAGAGGGTTGGGACGATCAGTCATGGCAGACTCCTTAGGGCGGCAAGGCTAGCGAGTAATGTGGTGGCTCACGCCTAGGAAAAGCAACTTACGTGCCAACGCCGGTCTCTGAGTAGGGGCGGTGCGGTGCTGGATTCCATCTGTGTGCGTCCGTACACGCGGATGGGTCCGTTTCGATACACTCCTTGCACGCGGCCGAGGGGTCGTCTCGATGCCTGCCTGCTTTCGCAGGCATGACAAAAACTGCGGAACGTCAGCTCTTCATTTGACGAAGCTGCTCGATTTTCTTGTCGAGCCGCTTGGGGGAAATCGGGTGGGCAGTGCCCAGCTCTTGGGCGAAGACCGAGACGCGGTATTCCTCCATCATCCAGCGCAATTCCTCGATTTGGGCCGCTCGCTCGGGCGAATTAGTCTCCCCGGCGAGCTTTTCCAACGGACTCTGGTACACCGCGATCAACTCGGCCTTTTGCGCGTCCTTGCGCGGGTCGGTCGCAGCGCGCTCGGCGCGCACCCCAACGGCTTTTAGGTAGCGGAGCAGATGGCTGAGACGATGGAAGGGGACGCGAGCCAGAAAGTCGTCTGGCAGCAGTCGCTCCAAGTCCGCGTCCAGCCCGCGATAGGATCGGCCTGAGAGGAGAATTTCGCGGCGGACTTCGAGCAAGCTATCGACCAAAGAGATGAAGCGCGGGGCCAAGCCGCGCAGCCGCTGCTTGGCCTGCACCAACACGGCGGCGAAATCCTCCTGGCGCAGGGGTATGATTTGCTCGCGATGAAAAAGATAGCACTCGAGATGTTCAAATGCTTGGGTGCGTAGTTCAAGGGAACTGCCTTGGTAGCGCGTCTTGAACTGCGCCAACTCTTGGAGTTCGCGCCGGAGCCACGCTAGCTCGTCGCGCAATGCCAAAGCGCAGAGGCCCAAGAAACCCTCGTGCGAGCGGGCTTCGGCTTCGGCGCGACGTTTGTAGAGCCGCAGTGACACGCCGCCTTTGTCCCGGTAGAGGCCCGGCCAGCCATAGAGCGGCACCCCGCCCGCTTGAGCTACCTCTATTCGCTCGGGCAAATCGCCGAAATCCCACGTAGTGATCCCGGCTCGTTCCCACTGTTGGGCCGCCTTTTTCCACGCGTCGAGTTCGACTGAGGTGTCGTGCTGTTCGAGGCGTTGGGTCAGTTGCTGTAAATTGCGACCAGCCGCGACGGACTGCTCGTCGGTACCTTGGATATCGACGCGCATTTTGAGGTGGTCGGGCAGGTCGGCGGCGTTCCAGTCCGACGCTTGGATTTGGATGTGGTAGTGTCGGCGGATGTGTTCTTGCAGCGACTGCAAAAAGGTGGGATGCGTCGGCTTCAGCGCAGCTGCCATGCGCTGGGCCTTTGCCGGAATCGGCACTAGTTGCTTGCGGATGGCCTTGGGCAACGAGCGCAGCAGGGCGGTAATTTTCTCTTCGAGCAGGCCCGGCACCAGCCATTCGAGTATTTCTGGGTCGACAGCGTGAGCCAGTTTGTAGGGCAGTTTGACGGTAATGCCGTCCTCGTCTTGCCCCGGGCGATAGGCGTAGCTGAGGGCCAGTTTTTTGCCGTCGAGGTCAAGCGCGTCTGGAAAGGCCTGCTGGTCAAATTCGCCGCGGGTGGTGCCGAGCAAGTCTTCCTCTCTCATCATCAGGAAGTCGTCGGCCTTGTCTTTGAGGAACCGGTTGAGGTCGGGCAGAGAGGAAACATCGTCGAGGTACTGAGAATAAAAACGAGCGGCCGCCTCTTCAACGTGGACATCGGCCCAGCCGCGGGCGCGGGTCTGCCAAGTTTCGATCTTCTGACACAGGCGAATGTTGTGCGCCAGAAACTTATGCGGAGTATGCACCGTCCCGGGCACCAACGCCTCGCGAATGAATATCTCGGTGGCCTCGCGGGCGTTGATGCGGCTATACGGGATGCGACGGCTAAGTACCTCGAGGCCGTAGAGGGTCTGCTTTTCCCGCACTAGCACTCGCCCCGAACGCACGTTGAAGTAGGGCTGGTCGTACGAAGTGCGGCACAAGTGGCTACCTAGTTCCGCGAGCCACTCGGGCTGGATGAGGGCGACGGTGCGGGCGAACAGGCGCGAGGTCTCGACGATCTCGGCCGCGACCAGCCAGTCGGGTGGCCCGCCCTCGCCCGGTTTTTTGCGCTTGTTGGAACGGAACAGTCCCGAACCGGGAAAAACCATCACCTCGCGGTTGCGCGCCGCCCGATAGATATTGCCCTCCTCTTGGTGCGCCGCATTCGCAAGCAGGCCGGTGAGCACGGCGCGGTGAACCGCGTCGTACCCGGCAGGTTTTCGGTTGAAGCGGAAGCCTTTTATTTCGCCTAGCGCCTCGCGGATCTGCGCGTGGATATCGCGCCACTCGCGCATCCGCATATAAGAGAGGTAGTGCGCCCGGCAGAATTTGCGGAGCTGGTTCTGCGAGGTGCTTTCCACTTTGTCGTGGTAGGCGTTCCAGATGTTGAGATAGGCGAGAAAATCGGAATTTTTGTCGTGGAACTGGCGGTGCATTTGGTCGGCCGCATCCTGCTCTTCCATGGGCCGCTCGCGCGGATCTTGAATGCTAACGGCCGCGGCGATGACGAGCACTTCGGAAAGGGCTTGCTCCTCGCGGGCTTGCAGCAGCATCCGCGAGACCGTGGGGTCAATGGGCAGGCGCGCCATGGCGCGGCCAATGGGCGTGAGGGCGCGGTTTTCGTCGAGAGCGTTGAGCTGGCGCAGGAGTTGGAAACCACCGGCGATGGCGGCTTTTGCCGGTGGATCGATAAAGGGAAATGCCTCAATATCCCCTAGCTTGAGGTTGATCATCCGCAGGATGACTTCGGCGAGATTGGTGCGCTGGATCTCGGGCTGGGTGTATTCGGGCCGTGAGAGAAAGTCCTGCTCTGAGTAGAGGCGAATGCACACCCCGTCCGCAACCCGCCCACAGCGCCCCTCCCGCTGGCGGGCACTGCTCTGCGAGATCGGTTCGATGGGCAGGTGCTGGGTGTGTGTGCGGGGGTTGTAGCGCGACAGGCGCGCCAAGCCCGTATCTACGACGTAGCGAATGCGGGGAATAGTCAGCGAAGTCTCGGCGATATTGGTGGCCAACACTACGCGGCGGCGGTCCGCCGGAGCAAATACGCGCTGCTGCTCTCCGGCGGTCAGCCGACCAAACAGCGGCAGGATTTCGACGCCGCGCAACCTGCGCCCTTCAAGCCGCTCGCGGGCCTCGCGGATATCGCGCTCGGACGGCAGAAAGACCAAGAGGTCGCCCTGCCGCGATGTCCGCAAAATTTCGTCCACCGCATTGGCGGCCGCATCCAAATACGTGTAGTCGCCGCGATCTTGCAGGAGCTCGTCGAGCGGCCTATAGCGCACCTCAACCGGGAACATCCGGCCAGAAACCTCAATGACCGGGGCCTCGTCGAAAGCCTGAGAGAAGGTTTCGGTGTCGATAGTAGCCGAGGTGATGACGATCTTGAGGTCGGGCCGCTTGCGACGCAGAAGCCGCAAGTAGCCGAGCAAAAAGTCGATGTTGAGGCTGCGTTCGTGAGCCTCATCCACGATAATGGTGTCGTATTCGAGTAGATTGGGGTCGGTTTGGGTTTCGGCCAGCAACATGCCGTCGGTCATTACCTTGATGCAGGTCTCAGGCGCGGTCTGGTCGCGGAAGCGGATTTTGCAGCCGACATCGCGGCCGTAGGTCACCTTGAGCTCTTCGGCCACGCGCTGGGCGATGGAAAGCGCGGCGACGCGGCGCGGCTGCGTGACGGCAATGCGGGCGGCTTCGCCCCGGCCAGCCTCTAGGCAAATTTTGGGCAATTGCGTACTCTTGCCCGATCCGGTCTCGCCAGCGACCACGACCACGGGATGCGCCTTGATCGCCGCGAAAATTTCGTCCTTGCGCTCGCTGATGGGCAAGGCGACTGGGTAGGTGGGGATCGGGCGGTTTGCGCGCCGCCGTTTGCGCAGACGAAACGAACTGCGTGCTTGGCCTAAGAGGCACTCGACTTCTGCCGGGCTGAGGCGGCGGCGATTCAGCCGGCCTTCAATGCGCACCCGATCCTCGAGCATACACTGAGGCAGGAGGGTTTTAAGCGCAGTGATGGGGTGGGGTTTGGTCGGCGATTGGTTCAAAATTTACAAGAGGTTACGGCATTTGTAGCGGCGCACAAAATGTACGGTAGCGGCCGCGTGATGGCAAACGCAAAAGTGGGGTATTACTTTGTTGAAAAAGTAATACCCCGATCTCATTTCACAACAGGAGTGAAGGGATGTCCCGAATAACGAGCAAAGGACAGGTGACCATTCCCAAAAACATCCGCCAAGTATTGGGAGTCAAACCGGGCGACCACGTGGAGTTTGAACTGCTGCCCGACCAGCGGGTGCTGGTGAAGCCGGTGTTAGCTACCGCCGTATTTGAACGCTACATCGGCTATCTAGCGGACAGAGCAGGCGAGGATCCAGACCACATCGTCGCCCAACTCAGGGACGACGAATGATCACCGCCGTTGATACTAATATCTTTTTGGATTTGTTGATTCCCAATGCGCGTTTTGTCGATGAGTCTAAGGCCAAGCTGGAAAAGGCCCACGATGAGGGGGGATTGATTATATGCGAGGTCGTCTGGGCAGAGTTGGCCTCGCAGTTTGCGGAACAGACTGCAATAGAGACTTTTTTGTGCGATACCGGGATTCGGCGCGTACCAGCGACCGAGGACGCCTTATTTGCCGCCGGGCGAGCTTGGAAAACCTATCGCAAGCGGAGAGTAGACAGATGGCACTGTGCAGCGTGTAGTCGCGTACAGCGCGAAGTGCAATGCGACCAGTGTGGTGCGCGGTTGCGCGGTCGGCAGCACATCGTTAGCGACTTTCTCATCGGTGCCCACGCCCTGCACCAAGCCGACCGGCTGTTAAGTCGAGATCGTGGGTTTTACGCGACCTACTTTGGGAAACTGACGCTGATGGTCTAAGCAGAGCGGCCTACTCAGGCTTCTGTGCGCCAGAGACGCGGTACAGGGCTGGTGGCTTGGCGGTCAGGTAGGTGCCAGTACGGTTCTTCGAGCGGGATTTCCTGCAAGTGCGGGCAGGTCATGCCGTGGCGGTCCCACACCACCTTGCCAGCGCGCAAAGTCAGGGCGCATTCGAGGCGGTGCCGGGCTTCAATGCAGGCCCAGCCACAGTCGCGAAAGTAGAAGTTACCTTCGAGGACGCCCAGCACGGCGACATCGGCCTCAGAGCCGGGCGTCAAGGTTCCCAACTCGGGCCGGCGAATGGCGCGGGCCGGGGTGAAGGTAGAGCGGTAAATTACTTCCTGTAAGGACATATCCATGGCCAAGCACTTGGACATCGTGTCGAGCATGGAGTGGACGTGGCCGTTGATATTGCCCATGTGCAGGTCGGTGCTAATGGAATCGGGCGGGAAGCCATCGGCAATGGCTGGCATGGCGGCGCGATACCAGAAGCTAGCGGCTCCGTGGCCAAGGTCGAAGTGAATACCTCTGTCGCGCGCCTCGTGCATGTAGTCGTACACGACGCCGTTGTCATCGACGACCGGAAACTGGCGGGCAAAGACGTGGGTGTGGATGTCGCCTGGGCGCAGGTGCTTGAGGAGGAGGTCGGGGTAGGAGCGCTCGGGCGGGCGCGGCCAAAAGTCGACCATCACCGGCATCTTACAGCGCTCGCCGGCCGCGACGGCCGCGTCGACCGAGGCCCAAGGCGGATGCTCGTCGTCAAAGGGCTTGGTGGTCCAATAGTGGGCAGTCTTGATGCCGACGCACACCTCGTCGTGGGCCGCAGCCATTTCGGCCGCCCGCTGAGGATCGAGATTGGCGACGACTTGTTCGGGCGGGCCCATACCTGGGGCGGCGATGTTGACGTAGGCGAACATGCGGATCTTGGCGTGGTCGATCACTGTTGTGCGGAAGTGTTCAAACTCCTCGGCCCCCGCGGTGCCCGTATCGACGCAGGTGGTTACACCCTCTTTGAGGAAGTGGGCATCAGCGTGGAGACTGCCCACCAACCCACCCGATTGGCGGGCGCGGGTATGGTACGTATGAGCGTGGATGTCGAGTAGGCCCGGCACGACGACGAGGTTGCCTACGTCGATGACGCGATGGGCATCTGCCGGGGGAATGTCCGCTTCGACGCGGGCGATGCGGCCATCGAGAACGCCGACATCAGCGACGCCATCAATACCGTTAGCCGGGTCAATTACGTGGCCGCCTTTGAGCAGCATTTCGAGCTTGCGGGGCATGGTTTTTTCGTTTCGGATATTGGCGTAAAAGTCAGAAAGTAGGCTGGAGCAAAAGGAGGGTCAAATGAGGTTGTTGACAATGGTCAGATGCTTGGAGTACAATTATCGAAGTTATATCGTATATTCAATAGTAAATGCGAAGCTTTATCTACATACTCTTACTTTTGTCGGCCAGCAGTGCCCACGCTCAAACCGTCTATCGCGTCCACCTCAAGCTAGAGGGCATGATTGACCCGGGCGTGGCGGCCTTTACCGAGCGCGTGATCGCCGAGGCCGACGAAGCCGCAGCCGACGCGATCGTCTTTGAGATCGACACCTTTGGCGGGCGCGTCGATGCAGCCACGGTGATCCGCGACGCCATTCTCGACGCTGAAACTCTGACCATCGCCTTTATCAATAAGCGGGCGATTTCGGCTGGGGCACTCATCTCGCTGGCCTGCGATAAGATCGTCATGACGCAAGCCTCAACTATGGGCGCGACCACTCCGGTCGATGCCACGGGCACCAAAGCTAGCGATAAAATAACTTCCTATATGCGCGCCGAAATGCGCGCCACGGCCGAGCGCACCGGCCGCGACGTCAAGATCGCCGAGGCCATGGTGGACGAGCGCGTCGAGGTGCCGGGCCTGAGTGCCGAGGCGGGCCGGCCAGCCACCCTTACTACCGAGCAGGCACTCAACTACCAGATGGCCGACGAGACGGCCGAGACGCTAATCGAGCTGTTGCACATCTACGATTTAAGCGAGGCCGAGATCGTCGAGGTTGAACTCAACTGGACCGAGCATGTCTTGCGCATGTTGACCCACCCGGTCGTCACGTCGATTTTGCTGGCGGTGGCCATGTTCGGCTTGATCGCCGAGGTGCGCACACCCGGTTGGGGCTTGGGCGGCACACTCGCACTAGTGGCACTAGGGCTTTTCTTCGGCAGTCACCTGATCGTGCATCTAGCCGAGTGGCAGGAGTTGGCACTCTTCGCAGTGGGCGCGACGCTTCTGGTCGTCGAGTTGGTGGCCATACCGGGCTTTGGCATTGTGGGCGTGTTGGGTATTGGGGCGATGATTGCCAGCGTGGTGATCACCCAATTAGGCGATTTTCAATTGTGGAGCTTCGACGAGATCGTCTCGGTGATCGGGCGTCTGGCAGGCTCAATGATCGGCGCGTTTATACTTTCGCTCATCGCGTTGCGCTCTCTGCCCAAGTTCGCCGCCTTCAATCGCCTAGTACTCCACAACGAAATCAAGGCCACCGATGGGTACACTTCTTCCTCGCGCCAGACCGACGAGGAACTGTTGGGTAAAGAGGGGGTCACGATCAGCTACCTGCGGCCCTCGGGTATAGCCCTGTTTGAGGGCAAGCGGCTCACAGTGATCGCCGAGGGCGAATTCATCGAGGCGCAGCGGCCCATTAAAGTCGTCGAAGCCCGTGGCAGTCGAGTGGTGGTGAAGGCACTATGAGCTTTCTGGGGGGAGAGGTGTTGCAATGGGTTTATTCGCTGGCCTTGCTCGTGCTCGGCTTTGTGCTGGTGCTTTTGGAAATTTTCGTCATCCCAGGGATAAACATCTTCGGCATCGTTGGTTTTCTGACCGCGGTCGCCGGTATTGCCTATGCCTATATGAACATGGGCATCTTGGCGGCTGGCGTCGTAGCGGGCTTGGGGCTTGCGGGCACCGCTATCTTGGTGCGGCTGATGCTCAAGGTCCGCGCTTGGAACCGCTTGGTGCTCAATGATGGCATGACGCGCAAGGCCGGCTACGATTCGGTTAAGCCGGGCCGCGAGGCGTTGCTCGGGCAGACGGGCGAGGCGGTTACGACGCTGCGGCCAGCGGGGCGGGCGCAATTTGGCGAACGGGTAGTCGACGTAGTCAGCGAGGGTGGCTATATTGAACGCGGCGAGCAGGTTGAGGTATTGAAAGTGGCTGGCAACAGAGTTGTGGTCCAGTCAGTCCAGTCCGAACCTTAGTTCATTCCCTTCAAGGAGCTTATAAATGGAAGTCCTGTTTTTGGTCTTGGCGCTTTTTGGCATCATCATCTTTTTGTCGCTCTTCACCTATTTTATTCCGGTGGGGCTGTGGATTTCGGCCTATTTCGCCGGAGTCCGGGTGGGGATCTTCAAGGACTTGGTAGGCATGCGCCTGCGCAAAGTCCCTCCGCGCCAAATCGTCGGCCCCAAGATCAGTGCCACCAAGGCGGGGCTGGACGTCGGCTTGGAGAGCATGGAAGCCCACTACTTGGCCGGCGGCAACGTCAATGCTGTGATTTTAGCCCTGATCTCGGCCGACAAGGCCAATATCGACCTGAGCTTTGAGCGGGCCGCCAGCATCGACTTGGCCGGCCGCGACGTGCTCGACGCGGTCAAAGTCAGCGTCAATCCCAAGGTGATCAACACGCCTCTAATTGCGGCTATTGCCAAAGACGGCATTCAAGTCAAAGCGACCTGCCGAGTGACCGTGCGCGCTAATATCGACCGCTTGGTCGGCGGTGCCGGCGAAGAGACGATCATCGCCCGCGTCGGCGAGGGGATCGTCACCACCATCGGTTCGGCTACGACGCACAAAGAGGTACTCGAAAATCCCGATCTGATCTCCCGGCGCGTACTGGAAAAGGGCCTTGACTCGGAGACCGCCTTTGAAATTCTCTCCATCGATATTGCCGACGTCGATGTAGGCGAAAACATCGGCGCCAAGTTACAGACCGATCAGGCGGATGCCGATCTCAAAATCGCCCAAGCCAAGGCCGAGGAACGCCGAGCCATGGCCCAAGCGCGCGAGCAGGAGATGACGGCCCAAGTCGTGGAGATGGAGTCGCGCGTCAAAGAAGCCGAAGCCGAGGTGCCGCGCGCCATGGCCGAGGCCTTCCGCGAGGGCAACTTGGGCATTATGGACTACTACCGCATGCGCAATATCCAAGCCGACACGGACATGCGCGATTCTATTTCCGAAGGCGGCGAGAATCGCGAGAACAACTAAGTCGTGGAACTTCTACTCTTTCTTCTCGCCATCCTGTTCAGCGTGTTTTCGGCGCTGATGGAGCGACGCAAGCGACGCAAACGGCTCGAAGAGGCCCAACAGCAGCACACCGAGATCGAGCAGCACACCGAGGTCAGTCCAGCTACACCCGTTATGGCGGAAGAAAAGAAGGAAGAAGAGTCGACTTTTGGCTGGCCTTTTGACGGCGATCCCTTTGAGGAACCGGTGCCTACCGAAGTCGATCCGGTCGCGGCCGAGCGGGAGGTCCTAGAAGCCGAGCGGGAGGCCCTAGAAGCCGAGCGACGCACCGTGGCGGCTGAGAAGCTGGCTATGGAGCGGCTGACAGAGACGACTCAACCGAAGCTCCAAAATTCACGTGAGGAGAGGCAGCTGCGTCGCCCCCAGAACCGTTGGTTTCTCAACCCTCAGACAGCGCGCGACGCGATCGTCTATATGGAAATCCTCGGCAAGCCAAAAAGCGAACGAGAGGAGTGGTACATGGCATAGCCGGAGTGGCGGAATTGGTAGACGCGCTGGATTCAAAATCCTGTATCCGCAAGGGTGTGTGGGTTCGAGTCCCACCTCCGGCACCATTTTTTTGACCATTGCAGGCTAGCGAAGCCGCTCGCATCGCTAGCCTGCATCAGTTCCTTTTGCACTCCTAAGTAGGCCGCGCAATCTTGCCTTCCTTTTCTTTTTTTTCTTAGTCGAAAGCCCAACTAACTTTCTCCCCATCTTTCGCACGTCCCAAGCCCCGAAAGGAGATAAACCGCCGTGCCATCTCCGGAGATAAGACGCCTCCTCGACCTCGTCTCGCTACTCGTTCTGCTGATTGCAATTCCCTTTTACCTCTTCTGTCGCCTAGGACTCGTTCTGCTGGTTGCAGTGCCGACCGCGTACCTTTTCTTTCGCCTCAAGTCGCACGCTGACTAACTCCGGTTAGATTTCGCAGCTATCGCACTAGCCGCTCGTCAAGCAGGTACAGTTCAACGGCCGTGATTTCCACCTGTTTCATGTCTGAATGCGCTGGGTTGATCAGCACATTGTAGTCGCCTTTGACTACTGCTGGGGGTACGCGTAGCAACAAAGACCGCCTTTCCTCCGTCCAACAAGAGCCGATCTCCGCTAGCTCGACAGGAGCCGGATGTCGCCGCCAGTCGTTTGGCAACATCTCCTCGGTAATAGTCTCTGCTGGCGCATCCTCAGGCACCGCAATGGTCGCAATGCTCAGATTTTTCGGCACCCACGCCAACGGCACATGCACTAAGTATTCCACCGTGGCCAATGCCCGACTAGGCGAGGTATAAAGCAAGCTCACCCCGACGCGATTCCACCGACCACCGTTGGCGCGGGCACCGGCTCCCGACAGATCACTTATGTAGCGGGTCTTGGCGATGCGGAAAAGCCGCATCAGGCGAATACCCCGTGCTCCATCCGACCCAGCTCATCCAAAACGATAGCTGCGCCGAAACGCGAGTTGAGCAACTCGAGCGGCACTTTGTTGCCCAGTGCCACGCAGGGTTGTTTGAGCCAATACAAGAAATGGTCGCGATGCTCAAAGACAGCTACCCCTCTGGCAGCGACGCTGGCGATCTGGATAACCTGCTCGGAGACAGCCCGACCGAATGGTTTGGCGTCGCCGTGTCGCTGCACCGTACGTTCGCTAATGGGCAGTAAGCGAACGAGCTGTCCCGGCGAGATATCGAGGTATTCGGCTAGTTTTATCAACTCCGACCGCGCAATGCCTCGATTGCTCATTTCAATTAGGTCGAAGCCATTGAGCAGCCTATGGCGCACCCCGAGAATCTGCGCCATTTCCCCTAAGGGGGCCGTCGCGGCAGAGGTCATGGTATGGCTCGCTTTCTTTGGATGGCGACATCTGTCTTAATAAAATACGACAAACTGCGCCCATATTGTCAAACTTGCCCGCAGCGCGGCTAAGTGTGTATCTATGTATGGGAACCCTTTGCGATAAGACGAGACTATGAAAACGCTAAAAGGCCAAACGCGCACTGCGCCGCCGCTATGGGCGGTCTTAGAGCGGCGCCTGATCGACGCGATTGACGAGGCGGCCCCGATCTTTCTCGAGAAATACACCCGCCCCGGCGGCAGCCTGATTTGGAAGGAAGAATACCCCGGCGACGGGGTCTGGGCCGACGACCTGTACGAGGCGTTCTTCAACTGGCCGCACTACTATGCCCTAGGCGGCAGCGAGTACACAGGCGTCAAAGCCCTAGAGGAGTGGAACGCCATTACTCGGCAGCTAGAACACGACTACGGCCGCGTTACCCGAGAGTTTATCAACGACGACGACTGGTTCCACAACGCCGAAAACTACATCTACTTCTATCACTTGGGCATGGCCGACCCGACCAACGCCGAAACGCGCCGCCGGGCGCAGCGCTTTGCCGGATTGTACTTAAACGACGACCCGGCCGTGCCCAACTACGACCCCGAGCATCGCATCGTGCGCTCGCCCTGTAGCGGCAGCAAGGGGCCGCTCTTCCAAATGCGACGCGGCGAAATCCACTACGACCTCACCCACGATCACGCCACGCTGGGGCCGGGCTTTGCTCTGCCCGCTAACTGGTGGGAGGACCCCGAGACCAAACGCCGCGTTGAAGAGCGATTTGACCAAGTGGTCATGCAGGGCGATGTGACCGTCAACTTGGGCGTCGTGGCACTAGTGGCAACGGCCTTTCTCCACACTGGTGAGGCGCGGTATCGGGCGTGGATCGAGGAATACGTGGGGGCCTGGATAGCACGCACCGAGGCCAACGGCGGCATCGTCCCGGACAACATCGGCCCCAACGGCATTGTCGGCGAGATGCGCCAAGGGCAGTGGTGGGGCGGGCTGTACGGCTGGACCGGGCGCTATGGACACAACATGATGGCCCACGCGATCACGGCAGCGGTGGAAGCCGCGCTGTTGGTTTCGGGCGAGACCCGCTACTTGGATTTGCTCCGCATGCACCTGGATGCGCTAGTCGCGCACGGCCGCGAGGAAGGGGGGCGGCGGCTCGTGCCCTACAAGCACACGGCCGCGGGTTGGACCGACTTCAACCCCATCAATCCCAATGCGCCGATCCACTTGTGGGCCGCGTCCATGGAGGAGCGCGACTGGCAGCGGCTGGAGACCTTGCGCCGGGGAGCCGAAGGCGAGTGGAGGCAGGTGGGGCCGCGCGGACCGCGCTCGCTCGACGACCGCGCTTGGACTCGCTTTCTCGCTGGCGAGTCCCCGGATTACCCCGAGCGCATCTTGCAGGCCAATTACCGCGAGGTCTGCGACCGCATCGCCAAGGTCATAGACGACGAACAGGACCTGACCCAACTCGACGTACACTGGTGGCAGCAGGTCAATCCGGTGGTCACCGAAGCCTTAGTGCAGCTAACGACCGGCGCACCACAGACCATCTACTGGGGTGGATTGGCGCAAGGGCGGGTGCGCTATTTCGACGGCGAACAGCAGCGGCCGGGGCTGCCCCCGGACGTTGCTGCCTTAGTGACCGGCCTCAGCAGCGCGAGTGCGGAACTGACGTTGGTCAACTTAAGCGCGAGCTGCACCCGGCAGGTAATCGTCGGCGCCGGCAGCTTTGGCGAGCACTGCTTTGGCCAAGTGCGAACTGGCGATGAGGCCCTCGACGTGGATAGCACTTATTTCCAAGTTGCACTGGCACCGGCCAGCCAAATCGAATTGTCGCTCGCCATGCGGCGTTACTGCCAGCAGCCCAGCTTTCGCCTGCCTTGGCACGGCGGGCATATCCCATATCGCTAACAAAATTAGGAGACTAGACAATGGACCAAGCCGACCGCGAATTTTTTGCCGCCAACGGCTATCTCAACCTAGGGCAGGTACTCGACAACCACGAGGTGCCATACTTCCGCGCCATGTTCGATGGGGATATGGAAAAGTATCCCTATTTCTGGCACCGCTACGGCCACCACCAGCACGCCAACTACGAGGCATTGATCACCTCGCCGCAGTTCGACGAACTCATCCGCCACCCCAAGATATACCCGACGATCGAGGCACTGATGGGCGGGCCGCTCTGCTTTGGCGAGGTTGGGCTGCGGCTGATGCGGGCCTACGACGGCCTCTTGCATCAGGGTTGGCACCGCGACAGGCCGCATTGGGACGAGCATCCGTTCCGCATGGACTACATCCAACTCATGGTCTATCTGTCCGCTGTCAATGAGGGAACGCATTGTTTTTCGCTGTCCCCGGAGTCGGTAAACCAGCCGGTGCTCGAAGACAAAGAAGCACAACTCAAGCGGGGTGGCGAGTACCACTTACATGGGCCAGCGGGAACATGTGCGCTGTTTAACGTGGCGGTGCTGCACACGGCGACGACGCGGCCCACGCCGGCCGAGCGGCGGACCGTGCAGATTTACTACGGGCATCGCAACCGGGCACCGCTGGCCAACGATTCAAGTATTCCGGCGGCGTTTTGGCGGGATAGTGCAGATGCGGAGACACGGGCTTTTTACGGCGTTTTGAACGAGCGCACCAAGGTGTATTTGGCGGCGTTCCCCGGGGCTTGACAGGCGAGCAGATACTTTGTACACACCCCTGTTGGACATCGCGCCTACTGATCTGATGGACATTGCAGTCGTTGGTTTGCTGCTTTGGGGGCTAGTGGTGTGGACCCGCCGAGCGCGAATGGCCCTGCTCGGTTTGGCTTTTTTGGGCGTCTTCTACCACCTGATAGCGCAGCAATTCAAGTTGCAGCTAACAACTTGGATTTTCCAAGGCTTTTTCGCGGCGCTAGTGGTGGTGATAGTGGTGGTTTTCCAAGACGATTTGCGCCGGCTCTTTGAGCAGATCGCCACCTTCAGTTTGCGCCGCAAGGCTCCGCGCCCAGATTCCTCCAGCTTGGCAACGCTGACTAGGGGGTTGTGTCAGTTGGCCGCGAAAAGACGCGGGGCCTTAGTGGTCCTGCCGGGGCGCGAACCGATAGAGCGGCATCTTTTGCAGCATGGAATCCCTTTGGATGCAGAGATCAGCGAGGAACTTCTCGACAGCCTTTTTGATCCCGGTTCGGCTGGGCACGACGGCGCACTGGTAATGCAAAATAATAGGATCGAGGAGTTTGGAGTGCATTTGCCGCTTTCCGAAAATAGGGATGAACTGAAGGGCGGCGGTACGCGACACGCGGCCGCGCTGGGCCTGGCCGAACGCAGCGACGCCCTGTGTCTGGTAGTCTCGGAGGAGCGCGGCACTATCGGGATTGCAGCGCGGGGACAACTCGAGATTCTGGGCAATCCGGTCGGCTCGATCAAACCGGGCGATTTGAGGCACAAGATCCAAGACCACTTAGCGCATACGGGGACCGCGGTGAAGGCGCGCCGGGTCAAGTGGCGTCGGTTGGGGCGGCACTCGGTGGAAGGTCTCTCGGCCCTGGCCTTGGCCTTGGGTGCGTGGCTGGTCTTCGTGCCGGTCGACAAGGCAGTCCTCCAAGTGCGCGTAGACGCGGAGAACGTGCCCGCAGGATATGCGCTAACCAACGTCAGCCCCCGAGAGGTAGAGATAGAGGTAGCCGGTCCGCGGCGGGCCATGTTGTTGGCGAGCAATGCGGATTTCCAAGTCGTCATTGACGCCGATCTCGTCCGGCTGGGGCGCAGGACCTTTGAGGTATCCACCCAAGCCGTGCGCCATGTAACCGGATTGAGTGTCAAAAGCATTAAACCAGAGAAAGTGAAACTAACCGTGCAGCGAACACGAGGAAGTACGCCGTGAAAATCGCCTCGCCCGACAGCGGCGCAGAACACTTGCAGCGAATTTAGACCTTGCCCCGACCTGGTGCCCACTCGTTTGCCGAATACAGCCAAAGTTCATATCTTGCCATGTCTCTAATCCGTCTGTCATCCACCTTTGGTTTTTAGGGAGCTACAATGGCCAAGTCGATGTTTTCTCGGGAAGTCGCCATCAAGCTGGAAGGCGAAATCAACGCTTTCCAAGCCTGCCGCAGCCTGTCGCAGCGCGCACGAGACATTAACATAGAGCGCAAGCTGAGAGAAGCCGAAATTTCCGAGGAAGAATTTCCCAATTCGTCGGCTAGTGCCATGCTGGACTTCGCCGAAGGGCGCATCGTCCTCGCGCCGGAAGAAGGGGCGGACGCAGACGAGGCCTGAATCGCCGCTCTTTGTGGGCCTGTCTTCTCCGACACCCCAAATAACAAGCCAACACCTAGCCGTCTCGTGGTCGGTCGCGTACCTTGCTGACTCGGGATGGGGCCGCCTGCTTGGCGGAATTTGGCGCGTAGTACTTTTACCCTCTATCACAGCACCAATAAACGCCCGGTAAAGGAGGCGTCATGGGCTTGGGAAAAAACGGCTGTCCCCGCCGCCGCTGGGGCAAGACCGAGTTGTCCATACCCGTAATTCCATTCGGGACGCAAGGCTTTGGCGGTCACTTCGGGCCGGTTGACGACGAACAGGCCATGGCCCTGATGCGCCGGGCTGTCGATTTGGGCGTCAATCACTTCGACTGCGCCCGCTGCTACGGCGACTCCCTGCGCAAGTTGGGCCGCGCGATCAAGGAAGAGGTCATCGCCCGTCGCGAGATCATCATCAGCGGCCGCGTCTGCTGCCACAGCGCGGCGGCGTGGGGTGGCTATGGCGAAGGGAGGCCCGACTACTCGGCGGAAAGAGCCTTGGCCGATGCCGAAGATCAACTCGACATTTTGGGGATCGAGAAATTCGATGTGCTCTTCCTGCACGACCCGCCCGAGATGGAACCGACCCTTGAGGCGGGCGGCGCACTTGAAGGGTTGGAACGGGTGCGCCAGCAGGGTGCCGTTGACTTCATTGGCTACGGCATGAGGCCCCACGACTTTCACCTCGCGCACATTGCATCGGGCCGCACCGACGCGATGCTGTGCTTCAGCGACTACAATTTGCTCCGGCAGAGCGCAACCAATGCGGTCCTGCCAGCGGCGGCCGCCGCCGACCTCGGAGTACTCAACGGCTGGTCGATCATGCGCGGCTGGCTGACCGGCGTGCCCGTGGAGCGCTTTATACCCCGCGATAGGTGGGGCCAAGACCAGTACCGGGCCGCGGCCATGCGCTTGTGGTGTAGCGAGCAGGGCATCGAC
This sequence comes from Candidatus Latescibacterota bacterium, assembly GCA_007571365.1. GTDB lineage: Bacteria > Latescibacterota > UBA2968 > UBA8231 > UBA8231. Next base: position 25,014 of record RKRN01000062.1, on the reverse strand, counting down.
ATGTTGGAGTTGACGTTGCAGTTTTGCTTGCGCGAGGAACGGATTCACGGCAACCCAATAGGCTCGCTGAACGTCGAGCAGCTAGAGCGGAACGTCGCGGCCGCCATGGCCACCGTAGCCGACGAAACCATCGCCGCATTCAGGGCTGCCGCACTTTGAACAGGAGAAACTACGCGCATGAGCGCTGCTGAAGAGTACTACGCGCAGACGATGGAGCTGTTGCAACGTCTGCGCACTACGCAAATGGACGCTATAGACCAAGCCGCCGAAATTTGCACCGCGAGCATTGCCAACAGCGGGTTGGTCTTTCTCTTTGGCGCTGGGCACTCGCGCATGATGTGCGAGGAAATGACGCCGCGCCAAGGATGTTTCGTGGGCTTTTTTGCCTTGGTCGAGCTCGCGGTATCGACCCATGCGTCGATCGTCGGCACCAACGGATTGCGCGGGCCGCTCTTTTTGGAGCAGTACGAAGGCTACGCCGAGGAGATTCTCCAAGGGTTCAAGTTCGGGCCGCACGACGCCTTTATCCTAATCTCGACTAGCGGCATTCGGCCCCTGATCGTCGAGATGGCCATGGGTGCTAAGGCGCGGGGCTTGCCGGTGATCGCCATGCTGTCGAAGCCGCACGGCGATCAGTCGCCGCCAGCGCACTCGTCGGGCCAGAAGCTGATGGATCTGGCCGATGTCGTCCTCGACAACCAATGTCCACCGGGGGACTGCGTGCTCGAACTAGCCGGATTGGAGTGGCGGACGGGGCCGGTATCGACGGTGACCGGCGCGATGCTGATGAATATGCTGCGCTGCGCGGTGGCCGAGCGGCTGTTGGCACGGGGGATCAAGCCGGAGCTGTTGCCGAGCCATCAGTTTGTGGGCAATGTAAGCGCGGAAGAGCAGCTAGCGCGGTTTTACGAGGGCTACCGCAAGAGCCTCAAGCATCTGTACGAGTAGCAGGCGACTTCCGTTCAAACACCTCATTTACAAACTCCCTTCTACGAACCCGTGGACACACTCGACAACAAAATTTGTCTGATTACCGGCTCGACCGGCATTGCCGAGGCCACGGCTTTGTACGCGGCAGAGGAGGGAGCCAAGGTCTTCGTCACGTCGCGGACGGAAGCTAACTGTCGGGCCTTAGCCGAAAAGCTGGGCGAGCAGGGGGCGTACCGGGCAGCCGATTTGACGCGGCGGGAACAGGTCGCCGAAACCGTGCGAGCCTGCGTCGAAAAATGGGGGCGGGTCGACGGGCTGTTCAATGTGGCCGGGATCAGCGGGCGACGCTTGGGCGATGGGCCGTTGCACGAGTGTACCGAGGAGGGGTGGGACGCGACACTAAACGCCAACGCCAAGAGCGTGTTTTTGGTCTGCCGCGCCGTGCTGCAACAGATGTTGACCCAGAAACCGCGCACAGACGGCGCACGAGGGGCCATTCTCAACATGGCGAGTGTGTTGGCCTTTGCGCCGGAGCGCAAGTTTTTTGCCTCGCACGCCTATGCGGCCAGCAAGGGAGCCATTGTGGCGCTGAGTAAGGCCATGGCCAGTTACTACGCGCCGCACGGGATTCGGGTCAATGCCATTGCGCCGGCGCTAGTGGAGACGCCCATGAGCAAGCGAGCCGGAGAAAGCGCGGAGATCATGGCGTTTATGCGCGACAAGCAGCCGCTGGGGGCGATGATGGGCGCGGCGGATGTGGCGGGGATGGCGGTCTTCTTGCTCGGGGAACGAGCACGGGCGATTACCGGCACGGTGGCAACCGTAGATGCCGGTTGGTGCGTGAGCTAACGCGAGGAGGACGCATGAAAGAGTACGTCATAGGCTTTGACGTGGGTGGCACCCGGGTCAAAAGCGGCGCGGTGACGCGGCGGGGGCGGATGCTGGCCCCGGGCATCAATCCGTCGGGGTTTGCGCTGGGCATGGGCACTTTGCTCAAGACGCTCAACGATGAGGTTGGGCGGATTGCCAAGCAGTTGGGCGGCCAGCCGCAGGCCATTGGCTTGGGCTTTCCCGGCGCGGTGGAGCCGACAGTCGGCGTGGTGTACATGCCGGGCAAAATCAAGGGGCTTGAAGGGTATCCGATTGTCGAGCGGCTGGCCAAGGCTACGGAACTGCCGGTCATCGCCGACAACGACGGCCGCATCTCCATCTACGCCGAGCGCCACTACGGCCTAGCGCGGGATGTCGAATGGGCGGTGACCATCACCATCGGCACCGGCGTCGGCTCCGGGGTCTTGCTCGACGGCAAAATTCTGCGCGACCCGCACCTGCAATTCGGGACGCAAATGAGCCACATCGTCATGCAGGCCCTCGGCGGGCGGCTGTGCCTGACCAACGCCCGGGGCACGGCCGAGATGATGTGCTCGGCCACGGCCCTAACCCAGCAGGTGCGGGACGGATTGGCGCGCGGCATTCCCTCGGTCTTGAGCGACCTGTACTTCAAAGACCCCAACGCCATCGATTTCAAGGCCATAATCCGCGGCGTAAAGCACCAAGACCGAATCTGCGTTGACGAACTGGAACACTGGACCCGCAACTTGGGCTGGCTGCTGGTGAGCGCGGTACACGTGTACGCTCCCCAGCGGATCATCCTCAGCGGCGGGGCAACCAATGCGGCCGAGCACTTTCTCGAGCCGCTGCAAACGCAAGTGAACGAACATTTATTTCGCTACCCAGCGGGTGCCGGCGTACCCATCGTGCTGTCCAAGCTGCGCGACCACGCCGGCGTTTTGGGGACCGCAGCCCTAGCTTGGGAAAAAGTCGCTGGAGGCCAACGGTGAAAGAACACCCCTTGCGCACCACCGTCATCGGCTCCTACCCCTTCCCGAGCTGGCTCGAACACGCGGCTGCACATCTCGACGCCTTCGGGACAGACGACATCGCCGAGATGCAGGACGACGCGGTCGTTGCCGTGCTTGGCGACCAAGTGCGCGCCGGTTTGGACGTCGTTACCGACGGCGAGCAGACCCGCTTTGATTTTAATCTTTCCTTTTATGGCTATCTCGAAGGCATCGACCTAGAGTCCGCATCGCCCAGACGCTTCGGCCCCCCCGCCCACGACCAGCGCGGTCGCCACGCAATCACTGGTGTGCTGCAAGCCCCGCACGGCCTAGGCGCGGTGGAGGAGTTTGCGCGGCTCAAGCGGTTGGCACCCGCCGGGCCAACGCTCAAAGCCAGTGTGCCGGGGCCTTATACGTTGAGCGGACGGCTCGCGCCCAACGATCAGTACCCAGACCGCTGGGCTGTGACCGAGGCACTGCTGCCGATTGTGCGGCATGAGTTGGAGGCACTTTGTGCGGCGGGTTGCACGGAGTTGACCGTTGATGAGCCGTCGATGAGTTGCTATGCCCACCGCGAGGATCCTGTGCGCTTCGTCGATATCTTCAACCGCACGGTCGAATCTGTCGCGGGCAAGTGCCGGCTCTCGACCCACCTGTGCTTCGGCAATTACAAGGGCCGCGCCGTGGGGCTGCGCCGCTACGCGCCCATGTTCCCAGCCTTCTTGGCCATGCAGGTCGATGAGATGCACGTCGAAATGGCCAGCCGCGAGTTCGCCGAGTTGGCGATCATCGGCCCGATCGCCGCAAAGATGGACGTGGCGGTGGGGATCGTCGATGTGAAGAGCTACTACATTGAAACCGTAGAGGACATCGCGGCGCGGGTGGAGGCCTGCTTGGAATATGCGCCGGCTGACAAGCTCTCTTTTGCGCCCGATTGCGGGCTGAGCCAAACGGCGCGCTGGGCGGCGAAGCAGAAGCTGGCGAACATGGTAGCTGGGGTACGAGCCGTGCGGGCGAAGCTATGAGACATGAGACACGTCGTCACTCCGCCGCTTAAAAGCCAGGGAATCAAGACCAAACTGGTGCCGTGGATACAAGCCCTCGTGCCCAACGTTAAGGGACGATGGATAGAGCCATTTTTGGGTACTGGCGTCGTCGCCTTTAATGCGGGATTCAAGGAGGCCCTGCTTGGTGATACTAATCCTCACATTATCCGCTTCTACCAGCAGATTCAACAGGGTGTCATCCACCCCTTGCGAGTTCGCGCCTATCTCGAAAAAGAAGGGTTACACCTGCGACAAGCCGGTCGCAATGGATACGACCATTTCACCTATATAAGAGATCGCTTCAATCGGTCCCACGATCCACTTGACTTCTTGTTTCTCTCCAGAGCTGGGTTCAATGGGATGATGCGATTCAACAAGAAAGGCGAATGGAACATTCCCTTCTGCAAAAAGCCGGAGCGCTTCAGCCGTTCCTACATCACCAAAATAGTGAACCAAGTCCGCGATGTAGCCTGCCTAATTCAACGGGGATGGACGTTTGAAGTCGCCCCATTCGAGGCCGTAATCACACAGGCGACCAGCGATGACCTCATCTACTGCGATCCTCCCTACACTGGGCGGCATGTCGATTACTACAATGGCTGGACAGAAGCCGACGAAGCGCGTCTTTATCAACTGCTTGCGGCGACTCCGGCGCGATTCATTCTCTCTACATGGCATCACAACGACTATCGAGAGAACAAAATGCTAGAGTGCCATTGGAACCGATTCAACGTCATAACCCGCGATCACTTTTACCACTCCGGCGGTAAAATCGAGAACAGGCGTTCGGTTGTCGAAGCATTGGTTTTCAACTTCTCAGCCCACATCAAACAGCACAATCACGGCTTGGAGCCCAAGCCAGAACAGCTAATGCTACTCGAAGAGCGGGCTGCGTACGTCGCACGACAACTGGGGTGAGCTCAGCAACGCTAGGGCCTATGATCCGTGTCGATGGGTGCTTCGTCTTTGTCTAGGAAGCGCTCGGTGGTGTTGTGGGTCGCCGGGCTGGTGCGAAAATCGGCGATCCACGGCTGGCGAAAGTAAGCCTGCTTTTCGCGCGGCAGGCTGTGCAACACCACCGGGGGAATTTTCAAGCGGTGCCAGTGGGTAGCCAAGTGCGAATAGGCGTTTAATACGGTGACGCGCGGGGTATCGCGCCGCCATACCGGCCCGGCGTGGCACAAGTTTTCCGTAAAAAAAACCGCGCTACCGGCCGGGCAGGCATACGTGGTGAGGAAGGGGCTGCGCTTGCCCTCTGCCAGCGACAGGTGGCCTTCGTGGATGGGGAACTCCGACTTGTGACTGCCGATTAAGAAATGGGTGCTCTGGTCTTCTAGGGCAATGTCGGTCAATTCAAAAATAACCCGCACCATACCGGCGTGAATGCGCCCGTTTTTCACGCGGTACCCAAAAATGGGGTCGGCTTGGCTGGGGCCGCCCCCGTGCAGCGGACCGTGCTCCTCACCCTTTTTGCGCCAGACGCAGCTACAGCCTTCCAGCCGGATATCAGGGCCGATTACCTCCCGAATCACATCAACCACTTGGGGGTGGTCAACTAACACACTGGCCGGGCCGCCGGGCACATCGCGGTGTTCGGGCGGCAGCGATTGGGGATCGTGCTTGATGCGGTCGATCTGATCGACGATGGCGGCGATTTCGGCGGGCGTCAAGATGGCGGGGCGCACCAAAAAGCCGGTGAGGTCAAAGCGAAAGCGTTCTTCTTCGGTCATGGCCATAAAATATCTCCTACAGGGAACGTTTTTCTAGCCCACATTAAGAAGCGGCCCGGTTCTTCTTTTGGCGAATCGCTAGCCTCAGTTGACCCTCTGCATGAGGCGTTGGGTAATGGAGCCTTCTTGGGTCAGGGCATAGACGATCACGTTGACCGCCATCTGATTGTAGCGCGGATTGCTGCCCCAGCCAACGTTGTCGATGCCGACCATCCGGCCGCGGATGAAGTACCCGTTGACGATATCCCGCCAGTCAACTTGGCCTCCAGTACCGCCTTTCAGCGCGAAAAAGGCATTGAAAATGGGATGGGTCAAGGGCAGGCGTTCTTTCCAAAAATCATACCCTTCCACTAAGCCGCCGTACTTTATCAGGGCTTCGCGATGGTAGCCTCCCAGCACGAAGCCGCCAGACAGCATATAGCGGGCATAGTTTTCCATTTCGCTCTCGTTGAGGGAGCCTTGGGGAATGAGAATGGGCAGTTCGAGTAGGCGCCTGTCGTCGTAGGAAATCGTGCCAACAAACTCGGCTTCGAGCCCGGTGTACTCATTGATAGCGTCGCACAAGGCATCAGTCGAGCGCAGATTCAAATTGCTGTAACCCTGTAATTGATCGGTAATGGCGCGGGCCGAAATTACATGGGCTATTTTGAGGAAACCTTTGACCGCTTGGGGATCGCCGGGGTTCTGGACGACCATGGCCCGGTAGCGGCCGGTGTCCATACTGTTGACATCGAGCATTTCCAAGGCCATGTCGATTTTGTGCTCCGGCATCCGCGTACTGGTCACCGAGGTGGAGACGAGCTTAGGCTCGAGGACAAGGCTGTTGGTGGTGCGAGCGGCAATCGGCTTGAACAAGCTAATGCCCGAGTTGCCAACGTGACTGGAAATCAACGAGCGGACATTGAATTGGGTTGTGGCCTGCACTTGATCTAGACGGGCGGCCGCCAAGTGAACTTGGCGGCGGGCTAGCTGGTGCTTGGGCTTGGGAATTTTGCGCAGTTCCAAGGGCTTGGTCAGACGAGGCTCGCGCTTGATGAATTTGGTGGTGAGCGGCCGAGGGGCTTTGACCTCGACTTGTTGGAAGGGATTGAGGGCGACAAAAGCCAACGTGAGACCGACCGCCAGCACCAAAGATAGAAGCAAACCGCGGCGCAGGCGACCGACCAGTTCGGCGGGGTCAAAACCGGAAGCCGGGGAAGCAAAACGGGAAGAACTCATCGCGCCCTCCTGAATGGAGGTTGAGGAGATCAGCCTACCAATCGGTGCTCAAGATACCCCAATCCAACGCTGCAATCAAACGCGGTTCACACTCGGTTGCAGAAATCCAACTTTAATCCACTCGCAACGGATTCATGGTGTGATAGTCCTCGCTTCGTTAGGTTCCCAAGCAAGCAATCTGATAAACTATGCAGCGCAGTCTGCCGGACCAACTTAACGCGCTGGAGGAAACCATGGCCGAGCGAATAGTCGCGCCGAACTACGGCATCATGTACAACTGGGACGGGGCACCGCACGGCTACAGCGAGTACCCCCAATCGCTAGCGCAGTTCCTCGACAAGGTGTACGCACCCTTAGCCGATACTCAGGTGGGGGCCTTGTGCTGGTGCGTGGGCGTCCACGAAGTGCCTTGGCCGTCGCAACAATTGGATATGGTCGGCGCATCGACCGACCGGCACTACGATTCCGTGCAGACTATGCGCCATACTGAAAACATTCGCGCCTTTTTCGAGCGGGGCGACGACCTGTATGGAGCACTAGTGCAGCGCGGGCGCGAGCTGGGCATGGCGGTGCTGCCGTCGCTGCGCATGAACGACAACCACTTCTGGGATTTGCGCCCGGGCGACCTGGGCCGCTTACAGCGGGCCGAGTTGACCCCGCTGCGACAACAGCACCCGGAGTGGCTTTTGGGCGAAGAGCAAGCACCGGGTTGGGCCTCGACTTCGTGGAACATGGCCATCCCCCAAGTGCGGACTTACATCTTGCAGCGCGTCGCCGAAGCCTGTCGCTTGGCCGATTGGGACGGCGTCGAGTTGGATTGGCAGCGGCACGCTTTCCACCTGCCAGCCGACGATGCGTACCGCTTGAGCTACGTTTTGACCGATCTCATGCGGGCCGTGCGAGCGCAGACCGAGCAGATCGCCGAGCAGCGGGGGCGGCCCTTTCGCGTGGCCGTGCGCGTGGCCACGACCTTTGAAGCCTGTCGCCGCATTGGCTACGATGTGGAAACTTGGGTGCGGGATGGCTTGTGCGATGTGGTTATCAGCGGCGGCAATTCAGGGACCGATCCAGGGACCGAAGTCGAGCGGTTCGTCGCGCTGTGCCAGCCTCACGGCGTGCGCTTCTACGCTGGCTTGGACTCGGATGGGCGGCAGCAAGCGCGGCGCCTGCGGCCCCACCGGGCGTGGCGGGTAGATTGGTTCCGCGGCTTGGCCCAAGACCAGCTAGGGCGCGGGGCGGACGGCGTGTATGTCTTCAACTGGCACGGCCATGCCCAGACGCATCGACCGTTGCTCACGACCATGGGATCGGCAGAAACGCTGGCTGGCTTGGACAAAGTGTACACCGCCCTGCACCGCAGCATTGGCCCCAAGACCGGCAACCGGGCCGATGCCGAGCGCGACGACCGCCTGTACGGCGAAGTGCCGGTGGCCCTGTATCCCACCCTAACGGACCGTGGGCCGGTCTTTCACGTCCGCGTCGCCGACGAGGTGGACGACCTGTTGGCCGCCGAGTTGCAGATCGAAATGGCCCACTGGTCGCCCGCCGACCGGCTAGAGGTGGTGTTGGACGGAGTCGCCTTGACAGCACCGGTGGTGCGCGATGCCGCAGCCGAAGATGCGAGCGACCCGAGCGATGTATCGGAGAACGCTTGGCTTTGCTGGCGCTTGAGCGCAGCCCAAGTGAAGCACGGCGTTCACCAAGTCCGGCTGCGGGTATTAGAGCGCGACGAGCGGCTACGGGTGCCCTTACGGGTTGAACAGGTGGAAATCTATTTGCAGTACCGCCGATAGTTCTGCTGCTGTACATGCAAGGCTTTTGCTAACACAGGCGCATGGGCTGCAATCTTTTGGCCCCTGCTATTTTTCGTTGATCGCAGCGAAATTTTCAAAGACGGATTTCTAGTTTTGAGACTGTTTTGCTATGTTGTGTCGCGTGTCTAGGATAATCCGCACCTTGTAACGGCCCCGGCAGTAGAGGTCATTCCCGCGCACACGGGAATCCACTAGGGGAGGGGGCGAGGGCCGACACTCAGCGTTTTCAGACTGCCTCTTAGGTATGTGTTTGGCCTTGTTGGCGTTGCCGACGCAAGCCTAGATTGCCAAAAACGACCTCTACATTGGTCTATTGCTCGATTTTCGCACGGGGGCAACCGGACTAGGCTTCCTCCAAGAGGAAATCCACAAAGTGCTAGAGGTGGGAGCTGATGGCGGTGGCGATCATGGCGGGCTTGCTTTTCGCCACGGTGATCACCTTGTTCTTGGTGCCCGTGCTCTACAAAATTCTCTTTGCGGCGAAAGCTGACTGAGAAGGCCGCAGACGACCAGACCGATTAGGAGGCACCGTGAGAGTCACCGAGATAGAAGTACGCGAAATCAGCCTAGAGTACCAAGACTGGATCGCCTATCCGGTCAGCCACTACCAAGGCGTGACCCGGCGCACGGTGTACGTAGCGCACACCGATACCGGCCTAATCGGCCTCGGCGAGAGCGGTCGCACCGAGCCGCAGGAAGTAATCGACCAATACTTGGGCAGCAACCCCTTTGAGTGGATGGGCGACGAAGTCTCCCTCGGGCTGGGCACGGCCATGTACGATTTGATGGGTCAAGCCGCGGGCGTACCGGTGTACAAACTCTTCGGCCCGAAGTACCGCTCGTGGGTACCGGTGGGCAGTTGGACCGTGTCGAGCGCGCCCAGCCACATGGCCGAGGCCGTCAAGTGCTACGCCGCCCAAGGCTACACTTGGCTCAAATTCCACTTGTCGCCTTTTGAGAATGTCTTCGACCAGACCGAGGCCATGCAGGCCGTGGCCCCACCGGGCTTCAAGATCCACTACGATTTCACCGGTGGCGGCACCGATGACTACATGCCAGACCTGCTAGCTAGGTTGGCCCAATATCCCATTGCCGGCTGCTTTGAAGACTCGCTTCATGCCGGCGACACCTTGGCGTCAATTGACTTGCGCCGGCGCATTCCCCTGCCCATCGTGCGCCATCAAGCACCGCTGGATGCCACATACGAGGTGCTGATGGGGGCGGGCGACGTGTATATGCGCGGCCATCAGAAAATTGGTGCGGCAATTCGCGCGGCCGGTCTGTTCGCCGCCGGCAATATACCATTCATGCTGCAAAACGTGGGCGGCACCATTACGCGGGCCATGGTTTGCCATATGATGGCGGCTTTTCCCTCGGCCACCTTTCACTTTATCGACAGCAGCGAAATCCTCAAAGACGAAGTGGTACGCGAGCGGCTAGAGCCGATCCATGGTCTCATTCGAGTGCCGGAAAAGCCGGGCTTGGGTTTGACCTTAGATCGCGACGAATTGGAACGGCTAGCGAGCCGGGAATTGCCGCCCATCAAGCCGTGGATCGTCAAATCGCAATTCGCCAATGGGACGCGCATGTACCATAGATACGATCCCCGGACGACGCGCCATTTCCTGATCCGGCCCGACTGGACCCGGGGCGGGATGCCCCACAGCTACGCCGCGCCCATTGAGACCGAGTACTGGGATGACGACGGTACGCCCGAATTTGCCCAGATGATGGCGCGACTGGTGGCGGAGGGGACGGTACTGGAAGCCCCATGTTCCGCATAACGGGCGGACTGACTACTTATACCAATCAGAGGCAAGGATTTCCCTCCCCGCCCTAGGACATGCACCCGGGCGTGCGGGCGTCCCGCCCGCATTGTGGGCCAGAGGCCCGCACTCCTAGGGCCCTAGTAGAAAACGCCTACGCAGAGTACGTGTCGTTTACTAAGGGGACCTAGCAAAACGGTATTACCACTCAGTACCCCTTGCGCTCAGAGGGCCCTAAGTCGGGATCGACATAGGCGCGGTGGAAGTTCCGGCCGTTGAAGACGCTGCAAAGTACTGGCGATGTTGTCGGGGTTGACGCCGCTCCAGAATCCCACGCCCAAGCGCATAGTATGCCCCGCCTAATACTGGGCGACTGACCGGCGGGGACGAGCCGAACTCGCTTCCGGTGCGACTGCGCCTAGGGGCTCGTGGCGTTGACTTCCCGTACGAAAATATCTTGAATACCAAACTGCTCTCAGCGGTTCTGAGATGGATTCAGAGCCTGTCTAAACAAAAAACCAATTAAAAGGAGGATTGAGCACCATGAGCGCGTCAAAAGGCGATGCCACATATACGATGGGACGCACCCAAGGGGAAGAGGAGCGTCTGATTCAGCAGTCGCAGCTCTACGACGCCGTGACGCGGCGCTTATCAGCAGCGGGTATCAGCAGCGGGATGAAGGTGCTCGACATTGGCAGCGGTGCCGGATCGCTTGCGTGCTAAAACCATGAGCAAGTGGAAAATCGCCGGGATCAACTTCGACCATCTGCACATGGGCGACAATTTGCGCATGGCCTTTGAGCACCCAGATGTCGAAATCGTCGGCCTCTGCGACGAGCAGCCCGAGCGCACCAGGCAGGCATGCGAGGATTTTGCCATTCCGGCCGACCGGGTTTTCAGCGACTACCAGGCGTGCTTGGCAAAGACCCAGCCCGATATCGTCCTGTTGTGCCCGGCCACGGCCGAACACGGGGAGTGGACCGAAAAGGTCGCGCCTTTTGGCGTACATATCATCATGGAAAAACCCTTTGCCGCCACCCTCGCCGAGGCGGACCGGATGCAGCGAGCCATGGCGGAAACGGGCAAATTGTTGGCGATCAACTGGCCGCTGGCTTGGTATCCGCCGCACCGGACGGCGCACCGGCTCATTGCCGCCGGCGAAATAGGCGAGGTGATTGAGGTCCACTACTACGACGGCAACCGAGGGCCGCTGTGGCACCTCGCCGACAAAGTGGAGCGCACCGCCGCCGCCGTCGAGCGCGAAAAGCCCACGAGTTGGTTTTATAAAAAGGCCGCTGGCGGCGGCTCCCTGCTAGACTACCTAGGCTACGGCACCACCTTGGGCACTTGGTACAGGGGCGGCCGGGCACCGCTTGAAGTGACGGCCACCGTAGATCAGCCCCAAGGACTCGAAGTGGATGAACACTGCATTGCGGTGGCGCGCTACGAGCGGGGCCTATCGAAATTCGAGACGCGCTGGGGCACCTTTACGGATCCTTGGACCTTGCAACCCCAGCCTAAGTGCGGCTTCGTCATCGTCGGCAGCGAGGGCACGATCAGTTCCTACGACTACGAAGACGTAATCCGCGTACAGACGCGGGCGCAGCCAGCAACCACCGAACGGCCAGTAGACGTGCTCGAACCGCCGTTTCAGAATCCCGTCCAGTACGTGATTCACTGCATCGAAGCGGACCAACCCATCGCCGGGCCGCTCTCGCCAGCCCTGTGCCGCATTGGCCAACAAATCGTCGATACGGCCGCGCAGAGCGCCGCACAGAAGCGCACCTTACCGCTAGTTCAATAGCTCATGGCGGCTAGCCAAGACAGCGGCTACGGCCGCGGCAAAACCGGATCAGCAGCCGAAGTGGCAGCCCCGGACTTGCCCTACCAGCCGCGCGATCCAGCGACCTATCGTCCGCCGATCGGTCTGATCGGTTGCGGCGGCATCTCCGAGATGCACTTGCGGGCTTATAAAAACGCCGGCTACGAGGTCGCGGCCCTGTGCAGCCGCGATCCGGGGCGCGTCGAGCAGCGGCAGCGGCAGTTCTACCCAGAGGCCGACACCTACCTCGACTATCGGGACCTGCTCGCCCGCGATGACATTGAGGTGGTGGACATCACGCCCCACCCCAAGGAGCGGCTGCCGATTCTCGAAGCGGCCATTGACGCTGGTAAGCACGTCCTCAGCCAGAAGCCTTTTGTGCTCGACTTGGATGTGGGCGAAGCACTCATTGCGCGGGCCGAGCGACGCGGCGTGCAACTGGCCGTCAACCAGAATGGCCGCTGGGCACCGCATTTTAGCTACATGCGCCACGCGGTGGCCGCTGGCTTGGTCGGCCAAGTACAGAGCGTCGAGTTCGCCGTGCATTGGGATCACAACTGGATCGCTGGCTCTGCTTTTGATGCGGTGAACGACCTAGTGCTCTACGACTTTGGGATGCACTGGTTCGATATGGCGACGGTGCTCTTAGGCCGCGAAACCCCGCAACGGGTCCACGCCTCCGCCCGGCACACAGCCGGCCAAGAGGCTAAACCGCCGCTTTTGGCGCAGGCGGCGATTGAGTGCGCGGACGCCCAAGCGACGATTTTCTTTAACGGCAACACGCGCCAAGGACAGCAAGACCGCACCTATCTCGTCGGCACGGCCGGTACTATAGGGGCCAGCGGCGTGGATCTGACGGCGCAGGAAGTCGTCTTGTACACCGCAGCCGGCATGGCGCGGGCGCGGCTTGTGGGGACGTGGTTTGAGCAGGGGTTTCACGGGACTATGGCCGAGCTGCTCTGCGCGGTCGCAGAGGGCCGCGAGCCGAGCAACAGTGCCCGTGCGAACCTCGCGAGTTTGGCACTGTGCTTTGCGGCCGTGGCCAGCACCCGCTGCGGCGAGCCCGTGGTGCCGGGAACGATGCGGCGATTGCCCGGCCATTGAGCCGCCTATAACCCACTTTGCCGCTGGACGGCAATCCGCTTGGAGGTTCCCCATGGATGCAACCTGCCTGCAATATATGTTGACCGAGGCGGAGCACCGCCAATTTGAGGAGGATGGCTTCTTCATCGTCCGCGACGTGCTGCCGCCAAATCTGGTCGCCCAACTCATCCCCATCGTCGATCGCCTCGATGCCGAACACCGGCGACAAAAAGGGCTGGAAAAGCACCAGATGCACAACTTGTTCGACTTTATCGGCAAAGACAGGCTCTTTCTGGAGTTGCTCGACTGGCCAAAGACATTCGCCAAGGTATTTGGGATTTTGGGCTGGCACATCCAGCTTTACCACACGCACTTGATCGTTACTCCGCCTCTAGACGGCGTCGTGCCCAAGCGCCGGCGGCTGGGCTGGCACCAAGACAGCGGGCGGCTCAACATCGACATGGAGACGGAGCCCCGGCCGCGGGTCTCGCTCAAAGTGGCGTATTTTCTCACGGACTGCACCGAGACCCACCGCGGCAACTTCCACGCCGTACCCGGCTCGCACCTAAAAAACAAGCTGGAAATGCCCGCGGGCGAGGACTTAGACCCAGCGGGCGCAGTGCCGATTCGAGTGGCGGCTGGGGACGCGGTATTTTTCGACCGGCGCATCTGGCACGCGGCTGGGCACAACTTCTCGCCCGATGCGCGCAAGGCGCTGTTCTACGGCTATAGCTACCGCTGGTTGCGGCCACGCGACGACATGACGGTGGACCACCTGCTGGAGTGCTGCGATCCGATCCGGCAGCAGCTATTAGGAGCCGGTCCGAGCGGCGGGCATGGCTACACCTCGCCGAAAGAAGAAGATGTGCCGCTGAAAGCGTGGATCCGCGAGCATCTGGGCGACGAAGCGGTGGTGCAGTAAAACTCAGTCCGCCGTCAGGCCCGCAAAGAGCCGGCTAGACAGGCTGGTCAGCGGCTCGACCTCGCCGCGCTCGGCCGCCCTAGCAAAGACTACGCCCGGCTGCGCGGCCCTGGCGGCCCGGCCCAAAACGTGGTAATCGGCACGGCGGGGCTGTTGGGCCGCTTCCCGCGCCTCGGTCCAGCCCTGGTTGGTAGCGGCCAAACCCCATAAGGCACGCGGGGCCCGCACCTTGGTCTCCTCCGCGGATAGGCCGTCGCGCCAACAACCGCGCTGGGCGAATAGGCCGCCATCTTCCCGATAGATTAACCCGCCGCCCACGTACTGGATCAACTGTTGTTGATTGCCCCGCGCCCCCGACAGCGACAACAGGGCCAAAGGCCCCAAGTCGTTATCGTCGAATTCAGCCTGCTGGTAGAAAGCCGCTACTAGCTCGTCGCTGTACAGTTGCCACTCGTCCCTATCGACCTCTTTGGGTTGCTCAGGCCACTCCTTGCTCGAACCCAAAAAGGGGTTGAAGGAGGCTCCCGACTGTTTGCAGACCGCAAAGCCGCGCCGCGTCAACTGGTCGAGTACCTCCAGCACTCGCTGTAAACCCTCGCGCTGCAGCACCTGAGCTAGCAAGCGGTTGAGGTCGTGCTTAGCAAATAGCCGACTGCCATCCACGGCCCCCTTGGTCAGCCGCTCCACTTCGGCGCGGCCTTCCTCGGTGCGGCATAGTTGCGCCAAGCCCCATATCACGCCGTGGTAGTTGTCGGCCACGTAGCGCCATATATCCGCATCGCGCTGTATGTGTCCGGCCACCGACAGCGCGGTCTCGGCTTCGGCCTGGGCCTCCTCCGTGAGGGGCAAAAACACCTCGATCTGATCGCCGTCGAAATCTAGCTCCATCAGTCGGCAAACGCGCGGATGGACGCACACGGCGGCCCCGGCCAAACGCTGCGGACGAAAGGCCACCACCGCGGTGGACGCCGGGCCATCGTCAACCAGCACCCGCTGAGCGCTGTACAGCAGCACCCACGAGCGCTCCATGATCGCGTCCAGCACCTCAGTCGCTTGGGTCGAACGCTGTGCCACGGCCTCGGCGCGACCTATCTCCCGCTCTACCTGAGGCCCGAACAAATCCCAAGCCATTTCCTCTGGCAGGCCCACTTGGTCGAGATTCAACTCAGACTCCGAGGCGAGCGCGGCCCGACCGCTAAACAGCGGTCTAGCCCGGAAGTGAAGGTGCTCCGGGCGCAATAACGCGGCAAAAAAATCCTTCACCCGTTGGATCACCTGCGCCGCTGCTGGCCCGGTCAGAGCCTCGGGTGCCTCGCTATCGACGATGCGCTGCAAACGCGTATTAGCTGCGACCAAACCCTCGTAGCACCCCCGGATCGGCTCGAATTCGGTCCCTGTGGGCAAAGCGCCGGGAGTTCCCACCGTCCTCACTTGGCGTCCTGGAGCCCACGGGTGCGGCACGGGGCGAGCCAAGATCAGCCCCTCGGGCTCGGCAAAGGAAAAGCGCAGCTCCTCGCCCGCTAACTCGGCCCGTATCCCGGCCATACCTAACAACTGCTGCAACAAGGCAAAGCGCGGAGCCGGAGGCGGGGCCGGGGACACCGGGCCAGTGGTTAGGTGCTGGCCTAGCGTATTGGCGTCGGGCCGCTCAGCCGCGGCCGTGTTGAATAAAGCGTGGATGTTGGCTACGGCCCCGGCCTCGCACAAAGCACCGTAGGCCATCATGTCGAGCGCTGGTCCGCCGACGCCTGCCACCGCAGTTTCCAAGCGTTCGGCCGCGATGTGGGTCCGACCCCAGTACACCCAACCCACGGTACTGCGATAGGGCAACTTTGTACCTTGGAGGGTCAGTTGCTCCATGCCGTCTTCGGGCAATCCCGCCGCCGCCAGACGCGCTTTTAACGTCTCTTCGCTGGGTGCTTGGAACGGCGGCACCACCGCTGGGCATCCGGCGGCTTGCGCAAGACGACCCATGACTGCTTCGCGCTGCTGGCCAAAATTGAGCCGCGAGACCATACTGGTGGGGCTGAAGATCAGTTCTACCGGCGCACCATCGGGCAACTGCGGCATGTCGGCGTCGGGCAGGATGCGCGTCACCACCCCTTTGGCACCGTGCCGGTTGCTTATGCGGTCGCCCACCCCCACGGCAGTGGGAAAATCCATCCGCGCCGCCGCCGACTCGCTAATGACTAAACCATCCTCAAATGTGTCCCCGTCCCACATGATGAAGGCGGTCAACAGATTGTAGCCACCCCAAAAATCAGCGGCCTCGGGCTCGTATCCCGTCTGCACTAACGCCGGCTCGGGTTTGTGGCCTTTGGAGGCCAAGCGCTGGTCGTGCTGCTGGCCGAACCAACCTGTAGAGTGGACCGGTGCCGTTGTATCGGCGGCGCTCGTCCACTGGCGCATCATATTGATCCCCATCAGAGCGCGATTGGTATCGTCGTGTTCTAAGAAGGGCACCATGGAGGCCGAAAAACCCAAGATGCTGTCGGGGGCTTTAACTTCGGCGGGCTCAGCCGAGCCGGCGATTCGTTTGAGCTTGCCGTCGCGGATGCGGGCACCGCGAGCCACTTCCAGCACTCGACCGATATTGGGGCCCTCAGGGGTGCAGTAGGGGCACACTAGGCCGTATTGGCTGTCGGGGAAAACATCTTGGTCGTCAAAAGGCTCGACGACGGGGATCAAAGTCAGCCGCCGCAAATGGGTATAGCGGTCGAGCCAGTTGGTCGCCTGTAGATACTGCGAAGTTTCCTCTAAGTGGAAGTCGCGCAGCCAAGCGTCCAGCGGCAACCAGTTGCGCACCAAGTCGCCGTCCCAAGCCAGCTGCTCGGGGGCCGCCTTCAATTTTTGGTTAATAAAGTCGTAGAGCTGCTCGCCCACACAGAGAATTCGCGCCTGAGCGAGTTCGCGCCGGTCGGGATAGGGGACCACGACCCGGTAGTTGCCTTCAATGTGGAAAAGGCCATCGCGGTCGGGCCGAGGCAAATCTCGGTACTCAACCTCAATTGAGGCATCGCCGAGTCCCAAGCTCAGTTTGATGGAAAAAGTATAAGAGTCCTGTTGTTCGACTTGATAGTCAGCCAGCGGCAAGCGCTTGCCCAAGAGCCGGGGCAGTCGCTGCTGGACGAAAAGGTCAAAGGACTCCCTATGCCAAGGTACGTCGAGATTCAATGTCATTCGCGTTCCTCCGGGTTATGGACAGCCTGCCAAGCCTGTGAGAGCTGACGGCGACCGTGGTGCAGCCGCGACTTTACGGTGCCTTCGGGAATGCCCAAGCGTTCGGCGGCGTCCCGCACTTCGACTTGGGCGTCGTAGATCAGGTGGAAAACTTCGCGCTTGTCCTCGGACAGCTCTTGTACCTGTCGCCGGAGCCAGCACTGCTGATCGGCCCGTTCCACTTGGGCATCGGGGCGCTCGGACGCGGCCTCAATCATCCATTCGGGTACTTGGTGCGTCTCCTGCTCTACGGTTTCGGATAGTACTTCCAGCCGTTGTTCCCGCCGCCTGCGCACGGTGCGCAGGTGCGTCAGGGAAAGATGAGTGGCAATGCGGAACAGCCAGCTAGCCGCAGAGCCGCGACCGCTCCATTGGCCAGCCCGGTTCCACACTCGCAAGAAAACCTCCTGCACTACATCGTTAGCACTCGCATCGTCGCGGACGATGCAGCGCACGTGATGGTGGACCGGCTCCCGATAGCGCTCAAAGAACTGCTGAAACGCACAGGCGTCGCGTTTTTTTATTTGCGCTATGAGTTGTGAATCCGGTATCTGCATCAAGGCCCTCCGCAGATAAGACGCCGCCCGGAAAGCACAGGTTCAAGGACGAAGGGAAAAAGTTGGGAGGCTGGCTTCCTTCTTGAGTTGACTCACTAGTCAATGTCGGTATCTTACCGCCTGAAGCCCCCTCAACTCATACAAGCACTCTTGCGCCGGACCTTATGAGCCTAACGCCAGCCCAACTCGACCAGTTCCACCGCGACGGCTACATCATCGTCCCCGATCTGTTTTCTGCCGACGAGATGGACGCCGCCCTCGCGGCGATGGAACAGATTTTCTACGGCCAATCTTTTCAGCAATGGCTGGACGCTTGCGACCGCGGCAAGGCCTCCGGGGTCTCGGACGGCTTCACCACCACGCACGACCACTCCGAGGGGCGCTCGCAATTTCCCGTGGGCGCACCGGCTCTGGATCGGCTGATCGAAAACGAGACCTACCTCGACATTTTTGAGCAATGCTTGGGCGCAAAAGCGAGCTACTGCAATGCCCACCTCTTCATGCGCTCGGGGCCTACCGACAAGCGCCATGCCGACAACCCTTGGGAGGGCTATCACATTGACCACTACACCAATTGCCTGCTGCCGCCCCACGACCAAACAGGCCGTTTCGACTACGTCAATTCGGGGGTGTACCTGCACGATGTCGAGGCCGACGGTGCCCCCATGCTGGTCATTCCCGGCTCGCACAAAGTAGCTGGTGCCGCCTTTGTGCGAGCACTTGCCCACGGCAACGCCGCAGGTGGGTCCTTCAAAGACCTGCGCCAAGTCACCGAACTAGCCGCTCCAGTTCCCACCACTGGCCAACGGGGGTCGGCTGCATTCTACTCGTCGTATCTAGTACACGCGGCCCAACCTTTTGCCAACAAGCGCAAGCAGCGCACCTTTTGGACTTTGTCTATGTGCCGCCGCGACAACGATCGCTGGACCCGGTTCGCCAATCCCTTCATGTACGGCGAACGCGAGCACATGCTGCCTTTCTTTACCGCCACCACGCCCCGGGTGCGCAGCCTATTTGGCTGGCCCGAACCCGGTCACCCGTACTTCACCAGCCAAACCCTAGCGCTTTTAGAGCATACCCTACCCGGCATGGATACCGGCCCCTATCGCGCTGAAAGTTAAAAGACGGCCCATGGCGGCCCGCAAGGCCATCTCCCACCTATGACGCCGACAATCACCCTGCGACAGCAAGTAATAGAAGGAACCCAAGAAGGTCCCAATCTGCTGATTTTGGGCGGCGTCCACGGCGACGAGTTCGAGTCTATGGCGGCCATTCGCCGCCTGCTGCATCACCTCGATCCAGCGGCTTTGCGCGGTCGCCTCACGGCCATCCCCGTCGTCAACGAGGCTGCCTATTGGCGCGGCCAGCGCACGGCCGAGGACGAGCTGGACTTGGCCCGCACCTGCCCGGGCCGGGCCGATGGCTCGATCACCGAGCGCACAGCACACGCCGTCAGCCGGGAAATCCGCCGGGCCGACTACCTCATTGACTTGCACAGCGGCGGACTGGTCATGGAATTCTATCCTACCGCGGGGTACACCCTGCATCCCGATAAAGCCATCCTCGACGTGCAACGGCGCATGGCCCGCGCATTGAATATGCCCATTGTCTGGGGCACTTCGGCCCGGCTCAACGGACGTACGCTCTCGGTGGCCCGCGACGCCAATGTGCCAGCCATCTATGCCGAGTGGATGGGGGGTGGCACGTGCGATCCCCGAGGTGTGAATGCTTATTTCGAGGGCTGCTTGAACGTCTTGGCCGAACTGGACATGATCGACCGCCCCCTGCCGCCCCTGCACCCCGAGTACACCGTGGAGGACAACCGCGACCACTCCGGGCACGTACAGCTCAATTACCCAGCACCTTTTGCCGGCTACTTTGAACCCCAAGTACCATTGAAAGCACCCGTACAACCGGGCGATGTAATCGGCACGATGGTCGATCATCTGGGGCAGCGGCGCGAGGAAGTGGTTTCGACCCAAGCGGGTTTGATCTTGTGTCTGCGGGTCTTCAATCGCGTCCATCGAGGCGACAGTTTGGCCGCGGTGTTGGAACTCGACCCTTCCCAATGACCGAGAGAGAATTGTTTTCGTGGGGAAGCCCCCACCCAAGCTGCCCGATCGCCGACCCGACGCCAGAGAAAGAGGCCATCTACCAGCCACCGTGGCGGACCGGGCGCGTCGCCGTGGGGTAAACAAGGGAGTAACAGATGTTTCGCGAAGCAATCGGTTTATTCGTCCCTGAACCCAAGGCCAAACTCTACATCCCCAAGAACAGCGGTCTGCATGAATACGTGAACAATCTCCTGAGTGAAATCGGCGTTAGCGACGGAGGGGCGTTCACCCGAGCAGACGAGAGCGTGGGAACGCTCGAAATAATTTCGGCGCGGGGAGAGGATGTGCCCCAACGGGTTGACGATTGCATTCTGCGTGGAGAAGTCGCCTATGGCCTCACCGGAGACGATCTATTCGACGAGTACATGTTGGGCACTGGGGACTCTCCACTTGGGGTCCTCAACACCTACGATTGGTTTGATCCCAGTGCTCAGTTTTATCGGCCGGCCCTTTGTCTGTTAAATCGCGCCGGGCGGATTCCCAATTCGTCCGCGGTGGTGTCCATTGCCGTGAACAAGAAATACGAACTCTCCTCTCGCCAGTATGTGTCGCAGCGCTTCCAAGCCAGCAAATTGCAACTCAGTATCGTTGCTTATGCCGGCGATACTGAAAGTACCGGAGAATATCCGCGGTCGCGCAAAAGCCCACTGGTTCCAGCACATCAAAGCTCCTTGCGGACAACAATGAGATTTGCAAGAAGGTCGGCGAGGAGTCGGCTGAGTTTGTGAGAGCGTTTACGCAAGAAACGGGGATTCCAGAAGAATTTAACGGTGTCGTATATGCGTTGATGGCCGCAACCGCAAAACTGCACGTTCCTTGGCGGGAAATCGAGGCGGATCTGAAATCTAGGTGGTCGTGATCGGGGGCCAAAAGGAGACTTTTATTTTTTTGATTCACTCCTGTAGTCCGGTCCCAAAAGGCATCCTAATTTAGTTGCACTCCACGCTGGTGCTGTTTGCGACGCGCCAGCAGACGGTACAAATATCATCACGGCCTGCGTCATCCCGCTTGGACACGGGCTGACGCAGACGCAACCAACGGCGAAAGGAGACTTCTCATGGCCGTTATCGATAAACTTCTCGCAAACAACGCCCGCTATGCCGACAACTTCGACAAGGGCGACCTTCCCCTGCCTCCAAGGCTGCACTTGGCGGTGGTGGCCTGCATGGACGCACGCATCGACACGCACAGCCTGCTGGGGATCGCCGAAGGGGATGCGCACGTGATTCGGAACGCGGGCGGCGTGATAACCGACGACGCGATTCGTTCGCTGACTATTTCGCAGCGGCTGCTGGGCACGACTTCGATCTTGCTCATCCACCACACGGACTGCGGCATGCTGACGTTCCGCGACGACGATGTGAAGGACGCGATAGTGGCCGATACCGGCATCCGCCCGGCCTTCGCCCTAGAGGCCTTCGGCGATCTCGAAGAGGACGTCCGGCAGTCGATCGCCCGCATTCAGGCCAGCCCGTTTATCCCGCACAAGGACGACGTGCGGGGATTCGTCTATGACTGCGCCACCGGCAAGCTGAACGAAGTTGTTGCTGATTAGACATTGCCAGGCATCGGGACAAGACCCGGACGCGGTGCTGACAGAGATTGGGCAAAAGCAGACGACAGCACTCGCTAGATTCTTGTCTAACTACCCGATCGACCAGATCGTCTCTAGCTCCTACACGCGGGCACGGCAAAGCATTGAACCGTTCGCTACTAACGTGGGATTGCCCGTTCACTTGGATCGCCGCCTAACCGAACGGACGCTTGCGGGGAGTCCGATTGACAACTGGCGCGAGGTGGTCCGCGATTCATTTGAAGACTTGGAGTTGCGGGCACCGGGCGGCGAGTCGGCACGCGAAGTGTTAGCCCGCGGCTGGGCCGCCATAACCGAACTGCTCAACGGTGGGCACCGATTCCCAATTGCGGTAACCCATGGCAACCTCTTGAGTCTGGTCTTGAACTCACTGGACCCTAATTTCGGCTACGCTGGATGGGAATCGCTAGCAAATCCAGACGTATTCGCCCTTAAAGAAGCCGGCGATGGGCGATGGGCATTTGAGAGAGTCTGGTCCGAATTTAAAAAGGATTGGAATGCCTGAAATTTCCCGATTTTTCGGCATTATAATACGCATGTATGCTGAGCCTCATGTACCTCATCACCGACCTCACCTCCACGCTTATTACCAAGAGGACGTTGGTGTATATACCATTGATACCATTGAACTAATTGCGGGACAACTTCCCCGGCGACAGCAGCGTCTAGTTGAGGCTTGGATGGAGTTACACCATGAAGAATTACTGGCAGATTGGGAACGGTTACAATCAGGTCGAGCACCTTTCAAAATTGATCCTCTTCAGTAAAGGAGAGCGACATGCGTCATCCCATATACCGCGTGATATTCTTTGAAATACAAGCACCCTATATACTTCGAGTTTGTTTTGACGATGATACGGAACAAACTATCGACTTCCAAGCCATATTGGAAGGTGAATTGTTCGGGCCACTTCGCGATGTATCCTTATTCAATCAGGTTGGGATTGATAATGAGGTCCATACTCTAGTATGGCCGAATGGGGCTGATTTTGATCCAGCCACTTTGCACGATTGGCCCGAGCATCTTCCTGAACTTGAGCGCATGGGTAAGCGTTGGTCTCTTAACGCCGTTTAGAAGCGGTCTCAAAACTAGGGTTTCGATTGCTACCTTGACTTCAAATTGCTGGATCGAGGGCGTCTCGTCCTTCGGCTGGGCTCAGGTCGAAGCCTCGAAAAACGCCGGACGCCCCAGTCGCTTAACCGCCTCGCAAAGCAGCCCGACAAGGGCTTTCAGACCGCCTCTGAGGGAATCTTCTTCGTTCCATCTAAGCACAGACGGCCGCGTCGGCACTCCAGCGGTTGAAGGGGGTGTGCGCCTCTTGGGCCAGTCGGTCGCGGGTGTCGCGCCAGCGCTTTTCCCACGCCACGGGATCGCGCAAGGCGCTTGCGGGATTGGCTCTACTGCGGGCGACAAAGCCGGGAAAGCGATCTCGGCCCGTGGGCTGGCCGATTGGATTGTAGCGCAAGTCAAAGCTCCAACGCACGTCGTCGCTGTTGTTGGCCAGCGAACCGTGAATGGTGTGTTGAGTCAGGAAAAGTACATCGCCGGGCTGCATGGGCACTGGCAGCGCTGCGTCCATATCCATAAACAGCTCGGGGATCCACAATCCCCCCGGTCCTCCCGGACAATGCGTGTGCAACCCTTGGCGATGGCTGCGGGGCATAATCTGCAAACAGCCGTTTTCGAGCGTCGCCTCATTGAGCGGAAACCACACCGTCAAGACCTCTGAGTCGTCGGCTTCAGGTAAGACCACGCCATTGTCTTGGTGCCAGTTGGTGGCACTGACTAGGGCTTGGCCGTTGTGGTTTTTGGGCACGAGTCGCTCCGGCGGCTTAAGGCGCACGTGCTGGACGGGGTTGGACCAGATCTCGGGGCCGACGATGGACTCGACCGCGTCGAGGAGGTCGGGGTTGGTAATGCAGCGAAAGACGGCTGGCCCGGCCCAGAAGGGAGTATCGGCATCAATGCCTGTTTGCGGCAGAGAGAAGTCGAAGTACTGAGCGTGGATCTGGCCGCTAGCGACGACGATTTGCGTCAGGCGCTTGCCAAAGGGCAGGTCGTCGTACGTGGATGCAAGCTGGCCGGCTTGGTAGAGCTCGCGGGCGAGCTTGTCGAGGACGCCGTGGTATTCGTCGATAATGGGCTGGATGACCTCGGCCACGTCGAGCATCCCCCTCAATAGCAGATAGCCTTCTTGGTCAAAGTGTGCGAGTTGTTCCTCCGCCAAACATGGCATATGCTTTCCTCCGTGGGTTGGAGAATCCAATCTGCGCTTGAATATAGTGCGATATGGTCCGTTTGCGAATAGCTGAAAGAAGGAGCGGTAATCAATGGATTTTTCGCAACTAGACGAAGCCCTGCGCCTGCCGCCGACCGGCAAGGTGCGGATGGTACTCGACACCGATACGTACAACGAGATCGACGACCAGTTCGCAGTGGTCCAGGCACTGCTGTCGCCCGACCAACTCGCGGTCGAGGCGATATACGCGGCCCCTTTCTACAACACTCGTTCATCCGGGCCGGGCGACGGAATGGAGAAAAGCTACGCGGAAATCCTGCGGCTATTGGAGCGGTTGGATATTGCGCCGGAGGGCTTGGTGTTCCGGGGAGCGACGGATACACTGCGGGACACTGCGCCGCAGGAAAGCGCGGCGGTCGATGACCTAATTGCCAAGGCCAAAACCGCCGACCCGCTCTATGTGGTGGCCATCGGCGCACTCACCAACATAGCTTCAGCTATCCTAAAAGATCCCTCCATCATCAAGCGAATCGTCGTGGTCTGGCTCGGCGGCCACGCGCACTACTGGCCGACCGCTGACGAATTCAACCTCCAAGGCGATCTGTTGGCAGCGCAGATCGTCTTCGACAGCGGCGTACCCTTTGTACAAATCCCATGCCACCCGGTGGCCTCGCACTTGCAGACGACGCTGGCGGAGCTGGAGCACTTCGTCAAGGGGCGGGGGGCGATTGGCGACTATCTGGTCGATATCTTCGCCGCCTATGCCCAAAATCACTTCGCCTCTTCCAAGGTGATTTGGGACCTGTCAGCGGTCGCTTGGCTGCTCGACGCGTCGTGGGTGCCGACCGACGTGGTGCATAGCCCGATACTGACCGATCAGAAAACTTGGGGCCACGACTCGTCGCGGCACTTTATGCGGGTGGCGCGGACGGTGCGGCGCGATGCGATCTTCGGCGATTTGTTCGAGAAACTGGAGCGGCTTCTTGCGCCGGCCGACAGGTGTATTGAACAACCGCAGTGCTCAGAAACGTTCTTAAACTCCTCAATGGGCCCCATTGCGTAGTGGCTGAGCTGCCATGGGGCAACGCCGAGCGGAAGGTTGAGAACGCTTCTCAGGA
>RKRN01000122.1 GCA_007571365.1 Candidatus Latescibacterota bacterium | reverse complement strand
TTCGACCTGCCGGCAGGCGCCATTGCCGACCGGCCTGTCGAACCGCGCGAACGGGCGAAGCTTCTCGAAGTAGGCGCGGCCCTTTGCGACCGCACCGTCACCGACCTGCCGCCACTGCTGCGCCCCAAAGCGCGGCTCCAGCCAATAGCGAGCCAGTAGGGCACCGGCCATCTCCGGGATCAGCAGATGCGGCAACCCGCCAAGGCCGCGCACAAACCCGTACACCAGCGAAATCGGCCACCCCAACCACGACATAACCCCAAACAGCCCCCCGGCCAGCACAAAACTCCCGGCGATCCACCACCCCTTAATCGCCTGATCAAACAGCGTTTCCCCACCCAACGTCGCCGAGTACCACAAGCACTGGCGCAGCGCGATCAGGTGCCAATAGGTCTGCGCGTATTGGAAGGTCGGCGAGGGGATAGGCTCCATCTGCCAGACCAGCGACCAGAATACAAAACCGCAGACCAAGCTCAGCGGCAACAGCAACAGCTCGGCCTTGAGAATCGACGACAAGCGCGTCCCGGTCAGCTCCACCTCGCGGAAAAGTTGGGCGCGCCGGCCGTGATCGGAGTATGGAATGGGCGCGAACCATATATCAATACCTTTGTAGCCGCTCAAAATGAAAGCCCCTTCGCGCAAAAGCGGAAAGCTGACCAACTGACCCGTCAACCCGGCCATGCGTGCATTGACATACGAAATCACCGGCGTCACCACGAAGCCAAAAAGCAGCAAAAAGATCAGCGGAAACTCGTCGTCTTTTAGCAGCAACACGCAGAGCCAGATCATGGCCAACGTCGATAGGACGTATCCGCCAATCGCTAGCCACAACGGGAAGTCGCCCCGGCCGGTCGGCGTATCGCGCCACGGGCGGTACCCGCCCTGACGGCGCGCGGCCCGCACCGACAGCACGGCCTGCACCAAGCCAATCGCCCCCACCGCCGCACCCGCGCCAATGTACACGCTCATCCACACGTCAATGTCGTTGGCAAAATTCGTCAAAATCGCGTCCATGCCCGGCCGCCAGTGCGTCAGCATACCAGCGTGATAGAGAACCGGGCTGCCCAAGGCATGGACCATGGCCGCGGCAAACGTGCCGACGACGATCCAAAACGGCAGCACCATCCCCAGCAACACCAAGCCCAAGTCCGTGCCAATGCCCAAGGGCGCGGCCGGCAGAATGGTCTCGGTCGTGCGCGTCAGGTCGATCCAAGGGATGGGCAACAGGACGATGGGATCGCTGGCGATCAGCCCGGTCAGCGCGGGCAAACCCACGTACACCGCGCCGAACAACAACCCAATCCCCATGCCCACCGAGAAAACCCGCCAGCGCCAGCTATCGCGCCTCTCGTCGCTCTCGGCCAGTGCCGTCGCTCCCTGCGCCGCGACCGGTGCCAACGGGAAGGGCAAGCGCTCCACATCGGACGCGACGCGAAAGAGGATGTAGCCGAGCGTGAACCACTCGACCCGCGACAAAAACTGCGCGGCGACCAGCACGACCATGGGCGGGATCCACGCCCGGTGCAAAAAGCTGCGCCCCATCAGCGCATCGGAATCAATCGGCGGCGCGACCCAAGTCGGGATGTGCTCGGCAATGCCAAAACCAGCCGCGGCCGGCGACTGCACGAGGTACTGGTTCCACACCAGTTGCCCAAACGGCCCCCCGGCCAGCATGGTGCCGCCGATGACGCCGGCCAAACCGCCGGCAATGTAGTAGATCAGGTAAATCTCTTGGCGCGTCAGCGCGGAAAAGGAACGCCGCGCCAGCTCGGAAAACAGGATGATAGTCACCCACTCAGCAGCCGCGCCGAGCGATGCGCCGGCAATCAGGCCCATGTAAATGGCCCCGGGCATCATGATAAAGCCGACGAAGAACGCCCCGGCCACCGTGCGCATGGTAAAGCCCTCGCGAAAGCGCGTCGGGGGCTGCATCAGGTCGCGGTAACTAGTCAGTTCGTTAGCTGTCACGGCCGGTATCCGCCTCCCATTTCGCCTTGCCACAGCGCTACGGCAGCCCACACCAACCGCATGGCGATCTCACCGCAAATCATCCCCAAGAAAAACGGCATGACCCGCCGGTAGGTTTGGGCCCCGCCGTAGCGCACCGCCAGCCACTTACACAGCCAACCGCACAGCACCGACCCCCACACCAGCCAGCCAAAACCCGTGCCAAACACAAAGCCCAGCGGATGCAAGGGCCAGCGGAGAAAGTGCTGGCGCATCAACGCCAAGAAGTAGGTGAAGCCCGCCCCAGCCGCGTGAAATCCCAAGCGCACCCAGTCCGTGCCCCCATCCACCGTGCCGGCGTCTTTGAACAAGTAGTTGTAGTAGCGGCCAATGCGCGCTTCGGACCGCGCCCCGCCCTGTTCCTGCAAAGCGAACAACCCGTGCTCGTAGATCGCTTCCAGCGAAAACACATAGCCGGCCCCCAAGCCAACGGCCAACCCCAAGGCCATCCCCCAAATCAAGCGGCGTGGCGACACGCCGTGGAGCTCGGCCAACTTCAGCCCCTCAAATTGCAGGGCGGGCCAGATCCCAATCATCGTAAAGCCAAACACGGCCAAGAAGCCAAATCCCATGTAGGTCTCATCGGCAAAATGCCCAGTGCCGGTCCCCAAGACCACGAAGAACAGGTAGCCGACAATCTGCGGCATCCCCACAATGGGTAGGCCCCCGTCGATCCGCAGCCGCGCAAACGTCAACGCCAGCAGCAACACCAGTAGCAACGCCGCAAGGCCCATCAGCGGCGGTACGCCCAACGCCGCAGTCCACGCCCACAGCACCAGCACTCCAATCACCAGCCCCCACGTCGCCGGACTGCGCCAAGAGACGGCCGCGGCCAAGGCCCGCCGCGCCGACCACAAACTGAACAACCCCAAAAACAGCAAGCCGCCGCGCGCCTGGGTCATAAAAAAGGGAAAGTGACTCGGCCAATCTAGCCACGGCGATCCGTGCCCGGGGATGAAGTCGCCGCGATACTCAAGCCGCCCGAGGAAATGGGCCACTAGCAATTGCCCGCGGGTGAGCAAATAAAAAAACCACGTGCTGAACGACACCTCCACCGGGGCGAGAAACGCCGCGCCGACCAACAGGGGAACAAACTCAAAGTGGAACGGCGACTCAAAAGGGGCCATGGCTTTCCACGGATCGTCGAGCAGGAAATGAGCCATGTCCAAACTCGTGGGGATATCGGGCATGCGCGGCATGTAGTGGTGCCAGCCATTGATCCCCAACAGCACGCCCGGCACCAACGCACCCCACCAAAACAGCCGCTGGCCAAACAGGTCTCCGGCAATGAGGGCGCGGGGCACTTCCAGCAGCGGAAATCCCAGCCGCTCGGTCTCCAGCCAGCGTTGCCGCAACAGCCACACCAAGCAGAAACAGGTCAGAAAGAACGCGCCGAAAAACGCGCTCCACATCGCCAACGGCCACAGCCACGCGCCCCAGGGCACGGCCGTGCCGCCTTCAAAGGCCCCGATGGCCGGTGCTTCATTTGGCCCGCCCGGCACCAACCAGTCCGGGACGACTTGCAAAAAGCGGTAATAGGGGCCGGTCGCTTGGGCAAAGCCCCCGTAGAAACCCGTCACCAAACCCGGCAGAAAGCGGTGCATCAGGCCGGAAGCGGTCGCTGACACCCCGATGACCAGCGCAGCGTAAAGCACCGCGCGATCCCCCGGGCCGAGCAAGCGACGCATTAAAGTAACGGCTACCAAAGCCCCTATGGGCACGGCGAAAAAGACCTGCGCCCCGGGTACGCTCCCTTCCCCGGCCAAATACGGGCCGTTGTACAGCAATTCGACGCGCTGGAGCAACCACCCGCTGGCAACTGTTATGCCGATGATGAGTGCGGCTAAGCGCAGCGCGGCCATCTCGTAAACCTTTCGACCATTCCTTGTATTTGTTCCTATGAGGTTTTAGGCCATCTCATATTGACTTAGGGGCTTGGTATTCTATCATAACTGACGTTCCGCCGCATTTGTCTAGAGCCGCCGGTGTGCAGCCGGTGCGGGAAGGACGCCAGGGGCCAGCAAGGGGCCGACGATAACCAGCTACTGCGTAACGTCAGATACTAACTTTTTGCGGGAAGCAATAAGAGCTGCCGCCGAGTTGAGTGAACGACATGAAGAAGCTAGAGAGCGGCTAATAAAAAACATTGGAGGGCATCCCATGAGTGTGAAATCCGTTTATATGATGACCGATTTGGAAGGCGTGGCCGGCGTCGATGATTGGGACCCGCGACACCGGGACGACGCGACAACGGCAAAAGGTGTGTACGACCGCGCCGAAATGCAACGCTTGTTGACTGGCGAAGTCAACGCCGCGGCCGAGGGCTTATTTGCAGCCGGTGTCGAAGAAGTCATCATCAATGACGCACATGGGGCGGGGCGCACGATTTTGTCCGAAGAATTGATCTCAGGCGTAAAACTGGTCCAAGGGGTCAAGCGGCCGGGCTGGTTGCCGGGCTTATCGCCTAAATTTGACGCATTAATCCAAGTGGGCATGCACGCCATGACTGGCACACCCAACGGATGCCTCGCCCATTCGATGAGTCACAATATGGTCTATCGCGTCAATGGTGTCGAAGTCGGCGAAATGGAAATGGCGGCGTATTTGTGCGGCCATCTGGGCATTCCCTGGGTCTTTACCTCAGGCGATCTACACGCCTGCACCGAATCCGAGCACTGGGTCAGTGGCATGGTCACAGCACCAGTAAAAGAAGGGCTGGGAGAATTGTGTGCCCTGCATCTGGCACCAACAGACGCTCGCGCCTTGATTAAGACGCGCGTACAAGAAGCCATTGCAGTCGCCAAAAACATCGAACCACTCGTTGCAAAACGTCCGGTGGTGGCGGAGGTGACGCACCCCGACTCTAAGCGTCTTTCCGCACGCGAAGGGGTTGAGCGCGTAGATGACGTTACGATTCGCTGCCAAGGCGACTCCTTCTGGCAGGTGTTTCACCATCTAGTTTATGGCAAGCCCGATTTTCCAGTTCCCGCGTAACGTTCAGCCCCGCTGCCACTGCGGCAACTGCTCGGCGTAGTAGCGGCGGCTGTCGGCGTCCAAGGTGCGCCAGATCAAAAACTGCTTGCGCACGTCGTCCAAAAAGGTGCGCACCACCCGCTGCCACGTCGCCAGGTCGCCAGCCGCCAATGCCAAGTCGACGCGAATGTCGCAATAGTTCGGGTCCGGCCCCGGCTCTATCGCCAGTGCGGTCTGTTGCACCACGCCTTGGTCAAACGGTGCCAACCACACCCGCGCGGCCACCCGCACCTGCTCCCCCACCTGCTCCACCTGCAAAGCTTCGACGTAAAATCCCGCTCCAATCGATTGCTCCTGATTGGCCGCCCACGCTTCGGCTTGGAACGCCGCCATGCCAAGAGCCTCGCGCCGCGCCAGCGAGAACGGCAACTGCACGTGCAAATGCTCGCCCTCGACGACCGGCAGCTTCCAGCGCCGTTCAATCCCCGGTGTGCATATCCGCCCGGCCATGCGCGCCGGATAGAACGCCGACGCCACCACCAAGAGCGCGATCGCGCCAACAGTGAGCACGGCCCCTAGCGACGAGTAATTCAGCTCCAAGCCGGGTAAAAACCCCCCTTGGGCCAAAAGCTGGGCCGCGCCTTGCCCCAGCAAATAGCCCGAGACCGTGCCGACCACCCCCAACGCCACCGCTTCCGCCATGAACAGCCCGCTGACGTGCCCGGGGGCTAAGCCGACCGCGTTAAAGGTCCCGATTTCTTGCGTTCGTTCGTACACCGCCCCGAGCATGGTATTGAACACGATCAACCCGGCGATCAGCAGCGGCACAAGCAGCGACCCCCACCCCGACACCGACGCCACCCCAACCGAATTGACGAGCAAGCGCTGCCCGCCGAGGCCGGCGAACAGGTTCAAATCCAAGGTCTCGGCTAGCGCTACTAACGCCCGGCGAGCCTCCGCAGTGCTCCCAGCCAACC
>RKRN01000087.1 GCA_007571365.1 Candidatus Latescibacterota bacterium | reverse complement strand
ATATAAATAGATCCTTTGGAGTCGAAGGCCAGATGATCGGCGTTTCCATACTCCCCAGGCCCCTTTCCTTGACGTCCAAAGGAACGGATGTAACGGCCACTGTTCAGGCTGAACTCGTGTGCCTCACGAGAGATTCGATCTGTAAGGAGCAAGGAACTATCGGGAGTAATTCCCATCCATTCTATCTTGCCAATGCCCGGGGTCGCCTCGTCGAAGAGCAATTCGACAGTCCGCTTGAGTTCCAAACCAATCTCGCCAGCGTATTCGACGGGTGTTTGAGCAATGCTCTTTTCGTCCCATTCATCTAATCGCGCAATATGGTAGTACTCACTGATCTGACTCTGTAGATAGGACGCGATTGATTTGACGTCATCACAGCCTGTTATCGTCCACGCAACGATCAGGATACTGATAAGAACTAATCTATTACTCATGGCGGTCCTCCATATTTTCTGTTGAACACTGCCGCACTGCAAATGGAAACTGAAGTACGCCGCCAATCTGCACTAGCAAATCCGTGTCCCCTTTCGCCCACGTATCCCACTCTATCTGTCGCTCTTGACCACGCAATGCTTGCATCACATCACTCAAGTCATCCGACCGATAGCAACTGACTTTTGGTGCCATCCGATTTTCTATTCGTACCTGCATCTGCAGCGGATTATCATTCACCACCCAAGCACTAAATGACCACTCTCGACACCCTATCGATGCGATCTGTCGATGTTGAAAATCAACAAGTACCTCCCACACCTCGTCGCCTGCCTGCCACTGATACTGGAATACATACAGATCATGGTATTTAAGATGGTCATAGCTATAACTGC
The DNA here is from genome assembly GCA_007571365.1 of Candidatus Latescibacterota bacterium. GTDB lineage: Bacteria > Latescibacterota > UBA2968 > UBA8231 > UBA8231. The sequence continues at coordinate 19,810 of RKRN01000087.1, read as the reverse complement.
GTTTATTTTTTAATGTTTTGATATAATCGTGTTGCTGAAAATAAGGTAGCAATGCCGGATGCCGAATAAGAATGGGAAGGTAGTTCTCCATCAACAGGGAAGTCCCCGGCACGGCGCGAAAGCCGCATCGTTTATATAAAGGAATCCCCTTGCGATTGAAGACCCAAGTCACTAACTCGATCCGTTGGAAATCCATCTCTATCACTTCGCGCACACATGGAAGCAGACGGAACCAAGGAATACCGCGTCGTTGAAAAGCCGGATGAGTCTCTAAATCCTTACAGACAGCTATCTGTCTGTCGCCGAATTTATCGTCGATTTTCAGTGAAGAGATGATCCTGCCCTTATACCTTAGTATATAGTAACCTACGCGATGAGGATTATCACGCTGCTCCTCAAGTAATGCTTCAGTCGTCAGGAAGGGTATATGTTCGGGCTTGCGCTGGTAGGCCGATGATGATAGGGATCAGTGCTGTTGGCGTAGTGCGTCGAGAAACGTTGAGACTTCTTCAGCATCGTGCGGTTGAAAACTCGACAAAGTAAAATCACTATATGACATAGGTGGTCTCCTTATATACTGTGATAGAGACGTTAACCTTTTCATTATCAATAAAATAGCAATCGCCGCGCTGCTTTTGTATCGGGTAATCACCTGATTTTTTACTGATTCTTATCATGTGATCACCTGATTTATGATTCATGACAAAATACTCTTAGTTAGTTGGTCTCAAAGGACAAAGCATAGGTCTCGATCGTACCATTAGACGTATTCGCCCTTTCATCAGACGGTTCTCTCCACATATACAGGTGCCCCTGCCAAGTGGCGATACTGTTCCAAGGGATAATGTTCGTAAACGATTCAAGAGCCTCTACTGCCGCTCTGCTGAACGCATACGCCTCCATGTTGGCTGTAGAATTGAGATCATAGAGTACCCACCGTAGTTGTGAGCTCGCTCTCTCCACTTCAAAGGTTTGGTGCCGGTGAGAGACGAATAGGTACCGATCGTTAATCAGAGTCATGCTTTTTGGAGAGGTCATCTCCAATTCCTCCATATCCGCCAAGGAACCTCGTACGATTCCTTGATAGCGTTCAGGCAAGGGGATGAAACCCTCTGGACGCTGACCAAATCGCCGGGTGATCTGACCAGTGTCTGCATCGACTTCCTTAACTAAGTAGTCGTTGGGCCCCAAGTAGTACAGCCGATGCCGCACTGGACTATAGCACAGATGGGCATAGGCAGACATACGAAAGGAGATAAACCGCTGTTTGTCAGTGGACAGGGGTGTTCGATAGAGGGGCTCCCAAGTCGTGGGATCCAACCGCTGTATCTCTATGATCTTCATCGGGTTTGTCTTCAGCACGAACACTTCGCCCGCCCGTCCGGTCAAAAGCCGAGATCCCTTGAACGAGCGCGTCCCGTCTATGTACTGTCCCTGCCGATCATAGCGAATGATCTGGCCGAAAACTTTATCAAGAATATAAAGCCGCCTGCGGGGGTCTATGGCCATATTTTGAGGAGAGCCATATTCGCCGGGGCCGCGTCCTTGCTGGCCAAAAGAACGGATGTAGTGCCCGTCCGTGCGGCTGAATTCAAGAGCTTGATTACCGATGTGATCCGTAATCAGCAGGGTGCCCTCCGGCGAGAAGCCCAGCCAGCCTAGATGGCCGATACCCGGAGAATTTTCGTCAAAGGCGAGTTCGATCTGATCCTGCAACCTTAGGTTGACCTTGCCAACATACTCGACGGGCATTTGAGGGATATTGCTCTCATCGACGTCGCCGAGTTGGTAAGCGGTGTACCACGCTTTGGCGCTATCGCGAATGTCGCTCCATAGCCCGGCATTGGCACGCTCGCCCTGACTTAGGGCAAACATGCCAACGAGGAGTAGTACACGGCTATTGAGCCGTATCTTGCGTATAGCGTCTGTGGCCTGCATAAGTCAGTCTCTCTGTTGTTATAAAGATGTCGCCGAGTTCGACGTTTTTCAATCGTGTGATCACCTGATTTTTTAGTCGCGCAGTACCGGTGCCTTCAAGATCCTGCCTCTGCGCCGGTTGCTGTGGGATACCCGGACTTCTTCCAAGCCGGCCAACCGCCTTTCAGAATATAGATTGTAAGCTTGAATTCATCGGTTGCTGCTCTGGACAGGCGAATGGTTAGGCCGCTAGTCTTGCAAGTGGCTCGCTCACAATAGGCGATGATGCGACCATCAAACGCCAAGACTTGGCGTAGGCGCTCAACAGAAGCATCGTAAGGCACATGCAAAGCACCGGGGATGTGCCCCGCTTCGTACGCGGATGCCGAGCGTATATCCACAAAGAGGGTGCCGCCTCGGTCGAGCTCTCGTTTGGCTTCGGTGAGGTCAATGCGGCTTGTGATAACTTCTGACGAGTGCTGCTCGGAGCAGGCCTCTAGAGTGTACGCGCCACCGGCCAATGCGCCTAGCCATAAGAGGAAACCGGCCTTCGTGAGGAGCCGCGCTAGGCTCTTTTTGCTGAATTTTTTCATGCGATAGCTCCTTAATGGATGATGACGGCGGTGAAGCGTGTTCGGACGTAATAAGCGGTGGTGTTCATCGTCGGTAGTAAAATAGCAATCGCCTCGGCGTTTTTGTATCGGGTAAACACCTGATTTTTGCTAATTCCTATCGGGTAAACACCTGATTTTTTCGAGAAAACGCCTGGATATTGGCTTGTGCCCTAAGTTTCGCGGGAGTGTCTGGATGCCCCCGCCCATCAAGAACCGTTCGGCTGGAGCGTAGGCCTAGGCTATCTTGGCACAGGCCAACCGGCTAAATCATGGCATGGGAAAGGTGCAGAGCGCGAAGAAAGAGGAAGGATGATACACTTGGCCGTTCTCTACAGCGGTGATTTTCTTGTTTCTCGTGAAGAAAGTCCTAATACCAATTCTCAATAAAAAGGTGGGACTTGCCTGGCGGGTGTAGTGGGACTTCTGTACGACCATGCGGGCGAGCCGCCCGCGCACCCAAAGGTGGGAGGACAAGCATGTTAATTCATACGGTTAGTATTTTAGGACGGCTCGTCCGCTCCATCCATTAATCCCTCTCTTATCGCATACGTTGTCAATGCGGCCACGCTGTGTAGGTCGAGCTTATCCATTATATGCTGGCGATGGGTGCCGATGGTACTTTGGGCCAGATGAAGTGCTTCGGCTATTTGCGCCGTTGTTTTTCCTTCGGCGACGTGCCGCAGCACCTCGCGCTCACGCGCCGTCAGGGGAGAAGGCTTGCTGGGGGCAGCCGAATCATGCACGTGATGGATGATAATGGGATTGTTCAGGTGGGTGCTGACATACTCGCGGCCGGCTTGAACCTCCCAGAGTGCTTCCACTAACTCGTGGACGAAATTCATTTTCAACACATACGCCGAGCCGCCCGCCTCGAACAGCCCCTCCACGAAACGCTTGTCCGAGTGCTGCGATAGCGCGACGAACTTTATCTGCGGATGCGTGGCATGTATTTGGCGCATCACCTCAATGCCGCTCAGGTCGGGTAGCCCTATATCCACGACCACAATGTCGGGTTGATAGGCGGGGATTAGGTCGATGGCCGTGCGACCATCGGAAGCCTCACCGACGACTTCAATCTCGTTTTCCTGTGCAAGCCGCTCGTACAGCATTTCGCGCATCATAGCTTGATCTTCCACTAGAAAAATCTTCATGATTCCTCCGCTTCAGCTAAAGAACTCGGAAGCGTTATTAGGCAGTGGGTCCCTGTACCGGGAGCCGACTCAATCGTCAAATAACCGCCGATATGGAGCAGGCGCTCTCGAATACTGAACAGACCGAAGTGCCTAGTGGGGTCCATGCGATTCAGAGGCTCAACATCAAAGCCGGTGCCGGCGTCTTCTACGACCACTTGCAACTGGGCTGTATCTCGACGCAAAGAGACGGTCGCTTGGTCTGTGTCGGCATGACGGACGACATTCATCAGCAACTCGCGGACAGACCGGTACACTAAGCCGCGGATGTCGTGGTTGTGTATATCCCACGTATCCTCGGCTTCCACGCGTACGGTCAACCTGTGTTGGGCATGGAGATAGTCGCTGAGTGCTTGTAGGCCTGGTACGAACCCCATGCTGTAGAGCACGGGCGAACTAGTGTCGAACGTCAGGGAGCGGATAAGATGATCCATCTCGTCAAGATTCCGCTCTAATATGTTGAGCACGGCTTTGCGTTTAGCGATGTCGGCATGACGCAATAAATCAACCTTGACCTTCGACAGCACCAGTATCTGGCCGATGGAATCGTGGAGATCGGCTCCAAGGCTCACCCGTTCTTGCTCTATGTCAATTAAGAGCTTGGCCGCCAGCGTTCGCAGCTTCTGGACGTGTCTTTCCAGGTGATGGCGCGTACTGATTTTGCGGATAACGCCTTGATAGCCTATGCAAGTGCTGTCCGTGGCTTGCCGAACCGAGGCTGTTATGAGTCCCTCGAATCGGTGGCCGGTGTGGGTTCTAAACGCCGTGGCAAAGTCATGTACACATTCTTCCCGCTCAATCGCTTCCCGAAATCGCTTGTAGTCGTTTAGGCTTGTGTAGAAGTCGCGGATGTTGGCGTCGAGCAAACAAGTGCGTTCACAGGCAAATAGCATACTGGCGGCATGGTTAGCCTCAATAATAGTTCCGTCCTGTTCGGCGGCGAAGAGGGCCTCGGGCGACGCTTCAAACAGGCCGCGATAGAAAGCCGGGTCTCTCCGCTTTTTGAGCTTGGGATTGAACATGGGTACTCCTTAGATAGAGCGTCTTACTTTAAGCCACTGGCCGGCTCAAAATTATACTGAATCTTCTCGCCTCGCCAACTCCTGCCCGGCCGCCCGCGCCGCTCGATAGCTTGCCCGCGTATCCACATCCACGAAGATGCCTGCGTCCGCCACGGGTACTTCCACGATATGGGCGGCGTTTTTGGCCAAAATGGGCCGCGCCCCCCGGTCGCCCGTCAACGCGAGCAAGGCATCTCGATGGGCGCTGCCGATGGCTACCGGATGGCCGCGCCGCCCGTCGCACACCGGCACGGCAAGGGTCTCGCAACTTTTTAACGCCTCGGCGACTTTTAGCAGGGTCTCACCAGCGATCTGTGGCATATCCCCCAGCGCAAAGAGATATCCTTGCTCGCCGACTGCTGCTGCCACGCCCACTCGGATAGAGCCGGCCATGCCGTCGGCAAAATGCGGATTGTGGACCAGCCGCACCGGATAGCGGCTCAACGCTTCCTCTACTTCTGCCCGCTGATGCCCGGTCACCACGACCACCTCCCCCAAACCCACCGCGCAGACCCGCTCCACCACCACTTGGAGGACGCCGCGCCCCTGCCAAGGCAGCAGCAACTTGTTGGCACCCTCCATCCTAGAAGAACGCCCGGCCGCTAGGACGATCCCGCTGAGGTCTGCGAATTTGGTCATCTCAAGCTGTTGCTCTGCCGCGTTGGCTGTTTAATTGACAAGAATAGGCAAAGTTTTTTAATATCCCTCGCGTCATCCGCTTTTGGCCCTCAATACAGCATCGCCCTATGCAGCTTACAGGCTCTCATACTTTTAGTGCCCCGCGGCAAGTAATGTGGAACTTGCTCAACGACCCCGAGGTGTTGGCGCGCATCACGCCAGGCGTCGAGACCTTGGAGCAAACCGGTCCCGGCCAGTACCGAGCCGCGCTGCACATCAAAATGGGGCCGATCAACACCACCTTCAACGGCGCACTGCAAGTAGTAGATAGCAAGGAGCCGGAAAGCTATCGCCTGCTCATCAACGTCGATGGCAAGATCGGCCAGATCGCGGCCGAGGGCCACGTCCGGCTCGCCGAGCAAAGCGGCGCGACGACCACAGTGGCCATTGAGGGCGGCTCCCGGTTGACAGGCCGGTTGGCGAGCATGGGCCAACGCCTGCTGTCGGGCGTGGCGCGGATGTTTACCAACCAGTTCTTTAAGGCGCTGGAGCGCGAATTACCTTAATTCGATTCAACAAGGAGGCGACTATGACAGTAGCAATCAAGGTCACTGTCAACGGCCAGACCCACGAGCACGAGGTGGAGCCGCGCCAGATGCTCGTCAGCTATTTGCGCGAGGAGTTGGGCCTGACGGGCACTCACGTCGGCTGTGACACCAGTAACTGCGGGGCCTGTACCGCTATCGTCGATGGCCAAGCCGTCAAGGTCTGCACCATGCTCGCGGCCCAAGCCGACGGCGCGGAAATAACGACGATCGAAGGGCTTGCAACCAACGGCACGTTGCATCCGTTGCAAGAAGCCTTCCGCGAGGCCCACGGCTTGCAGTGCGGCTTTTGTACGCCCGGCATGATTATGGCCGCTTGGCAGTTGCTAGAGCGCAACGCAACGCCCAGCGACGCCGAGGTGCGCCACGCGCTCGAAGGCAACTTTTGCCGCTGCACGGGCTACGACAACATCATCAAGGCGGTCCAGTGCGCCGCCGAAAGCACTTAGGAGGCCGCTATGGCAGTGATAGGACAATCCATCAAGCGCGTCGAAGATCAGCGCTTTATCACCGGCAAGGGCCGCTACACCGACGACATTTCCCTGCCCAATTCGACCTTTGCGGCAATCGTGCGCAGCCCCCATGCCCACGCCGCCATCAAAAGCGTCGACGCGACGGCCGCGGCCGCGGCCGCTGGGGTGGTTGCCGTCTTCACCGGGGCCGACCTCGAAGCCGCTGGCGTCGGCGGCCTGCCCTGCGGCTGGCAGGTGGATTTCAAAAACGGCGACACCATGAAGGAGCCGGCCCATCCGGTGCTGGCCGCAGCTAAGGTGCGCCACGTCGGCGATCCGGTTGCCATCGTCTTGGCCGAGAGCCGCGAGCAAGCGGCCGACGCCGCCGAGTTGGTGGCCGTGGAATACGAAGTTTTGGCCGCGGTCGTCTCGGCAACCCAAGCACTGGCCGACGGCGCCCCGCAGTTGTTCGACGACGTGCCCAACAACGCGGCCTTCGACTGGGCGCTGGGCGACCAAGCAGCGACGGACGCGGCCTTGGCCAGTGCCGCGCACGTCACCTCCTTGGAGTTCGACAACCAACGGCTCATCCCCAACGCGATTGAGCCGCGCTGCGCCATTGGCGATTACGACGGCGCACGCGATCACTACACCCTCTACACCTCGTCGCAGAACCCCCACGTCATTCGCCTGCTGCTGACGGCGTTTGTCCTAGGGCTGCCCGAGCACAAGGTGCGCGTGGTATCGCCGGATGTGGGCGGTGGCTTTGGCTCCAAAATTTTTCACTATGCCGAAGAAGTCCTCGTCACGTGGTGCTCCCGCCAGATTGGCCGTCCGGTCAAGTGGACCGCCAGCCGCAGCGAGGCTTTCCTCACCGACGCCCACGGCCGCGATCACCACACCGAGGTAGCACTCGGCCTCGACGCGGCCGGGCATTTCGTCGGCCTGCGGGTCCAAACCGTGGCCAACTTAGGTGCGTACCTATCGACCTTTGCGCCCTGTGTGCCCACGTATCTCTACGGCACGCTTTTACAGGGTTTGTACACGACCCCGGCGGTCCACGTCGATGTCACCGGCGTCTTCACCAACACCACGCCGGTGGACGCCCTGCGCGGCGCGGGCCGCCCGGAGGCCACGTATGTGCTCGAGCGCACGGTCGAGCAGGCCGCCTTGGAGACCGGCCGCGACCCCGCCGAACTGCGGCGCAAAAACTTCATCCCTCCCTTTGACGGCGTTGAGCAGGAAGGCTATCAGACCCAAGTAGCCCTGCAATACGACAGCGGCAACTACGAAGCCGTGCTCGAAAAGGCCCTCGCGGCTGTTGGCTACGACGAACTGCGCCAAGAGCAGGCACAGGCCCGCGCCGCTGGGAACGGACGCCATATTGGCATTGGCTTTTCGACCTATATCGAAGCCTGCGGCATTGCGCCTTCGGCCGTGGTCGGTGCCTTGGGTGCGCGCGCTGGTCTGTTTGAGAGTGCGGGCGTCCGCGTCCAGCCCACCGGCAAAGTCACCGTTTTCACCGGCAGTCACTCGCACGGGCAGGGCCACGAAACGACCTTCGCCCAAGTGGTGGCCGACGGGTTGGGCGTGGGGATCGAAGACGTGGACATCATCCACGGCGACACCGAGTCCGTGCCCTTTGGCATGGGCACCTATGGCTCGCGCTCGCTGGCCGTCGGCGGCACAGCCATCGTCAAGAGCATGGATAAGATCAAGGAGAAGGGGGCCAAGATCGCGGCTCACTTGCTCGAAGCCGCCGAGGAGGACCTCGAATTCGCCGAGGGCCGTTGGGCGGTCAAGGGCACCGATCAGTCGATCTCCTTTGGCGAGGTGGCGCTGGCCGCGTATGTGCCGCACAACTTTCCCGAGGGGTTAGAGCCGGGGCTGGAGTTTACCAGCTTCTACGACCCGGCCAATTTTACCTTTCCCTTTGGGGCCCACATAGCAGTCGTGGAAGTGAATGCCGAGACTGGCGTGGTTGCGGTGCGGCGCTACGTGGCCGTCGACGATGTGGGCAATATCGTCAATCCCATGATCGTCGAAGGCCAAGTCCACGGCGGCATTACCCACGGCATTGGCCAAGCCCTGTTTGAGGAGGCGGTGTACGACGACAGCGGCCAGCTCATTTCTGGCTCGTACATGGACTACGTCCTGCCGCGCGCCGACGATCTGCCTTCCTTTGAAACCGACCACACTGTCACGCCCTGCCCGCACAACCCCCTCGGCGTCAAAGGTGCTGGCGAGACCGGCACGATTGGCTCGCCGCCGGCCATTGTCAACGCCGTGCTCGACGCCCTGTGGCCGTTGGGCGTGCGCGATCTGACGATGCCGCTGACGCCGCAGAAGGTGTGGCAGGCCATCCAGCAAGCCAGCTAAGGAGAAGACGACCATGATACCTGTTGCGTTTGACTATCATCGTCCCTCTTCAGTAGAGGAGGCGATTGAGTGCCTCGCGGACGACGCCAAGCTCTTAGCGGGCGGTCACAGCCTGTTGCCGGCCATGAAGCTGCGCCTGTCGGCGCCGGGCGCGCTGATCGACATTGGCCGGATCGCCGAGCTCAGCTACATCAGAGAGGATGGCGGTGCCATTGCTGTTGGAGCGACCACCACTCACCATCAGATTGCAACCTCGCCCCTGACCAACGCCCGCGTCGCCGCGCTGGCCCAAGCCGCCGCGGTCATCGGCGATCCGCAAGTGCGCAACAAGGGCACCATTGGCGGCTCGCTGGCCCACGCGGATCCGGCCGCTGACTACCCAGCCGCGATTTTGGCGCTGGGTGCCGAGATCGTCGTCAGAGGCCCCGATGGTGCGCGTTCGATTCCGGCTGACGAGTTTTTCGTCGATCTGTTTTTGACCGCGCTCGCGCCGGATGAGATCATCACCGAAGTGCGGGTCCCGGCCGCGGAAAAGTCGGCCTATGTCAAGTTTCCGCATCCGGCCTCGCGCTTTGCCGTCGTCGGCTGCGCTGCTGCCGCGGCCGACGACGCGGTCAAAGTGGCTTTTACCGGCGTGGCTAATGCGGCCTTCCGCGATAGTGGGGTTGAAGCGGCCCTCAGCGGCGGCTTGAGCGAGGAGTCTATCGCTGCTGCCGCTGCGCTGGCGGCCGACGGACAGGAAGTGCTCGCCGACCACTTTGCCGGCGAAGAGTACCGCCGCCACTTGGCCAAGGTCTTCGCCCGCAAGGCCCTTGCGGCCATCGCCTAAGAACCGAGAAAGCCCCCGATGCTGGTTGAGCGTCGGGGGCTATTTATGTTGAGCAACTTCTCAACAAATTTTAGGCCAAGCTCCGCGCACAGACCCAAAGTGCCGTTGCAACGAGGCAAAGGCCGCGCTTGTCGGGTCGGGTTGCACGGGAGCGGACTGTAGGCTGTCGAGATAGAGGCAACCCACTTCGCCCGCCGGTAGTGCGCTTAGCAATCTACCGGCTCGCTCCATTGCCGCGTACCACTGCCGCTTCAGATCCGACAGCGTCTGCGGGACTGCCAAGTCTAGCCGCTGGATATCCGCTTGGGTAAAAGCTGTGTTGCGATTCAACTGGTTGAGCAAGAAATCTGGCGTATATCCCTGATCTTTCCCGCAAGCCGCCCAACACAACGCCCCTAACGAGAGATAGCTACTATCCAAGTGCAGAACGTCGATGAAATCGCGCGCCTCTCGGCGTCCGGCCAAAGCCAACACCTTGTTGGTGGCTGCGTCGGCTCTATGCAGGCGATAACCGCATAGTTCGTCTCGTTCAACGGGAAAGAAGCGGAAGGCGGAATCGTGCGCCCACTCCAAGCGGAGAGATTGGCTGCCCTGCGCCGCGATGGCCCTGAGGTAAGTCGGCTGCCGCAAAATCCATTCGATGGCAAAACCATGCGCATCCAGTACGGCAGCGTCGAACTCGGCACTGCGGGCGACGCTGTCTTCCACATCGTGAAACATATCTAGGTCATCGGAAAAACGCGGACTGTTGGGAAGTTGGTGCAAGACCGTAGCACCAGCTACATAGCTTTCCGGGCTGCGGTTTTGCGCTAACAAGCGCAGGATGGATTGCTGAAACGCGCTTAGGGGCATAAGCGGGCGGCCAAGATGAATCCCTGGCGGCCTCCGTGCAGGCGCAAGCCGCGGGCAATCTCGGGTATATCTCCGACGCCTATTTCCAAATCTCGGCGCAAATACCAAAAGCACTGGGCGTAGTACTCGGCGAAGGCTTGGCGAGCGAGTTGTAGCCGCTCGATTTCGTTCAGGGTATTTTCGCGTTCTGGATGCATGGTTTTTTATAATAGGGGCAAGGCTAGTCCCGCGTCAGTTGGCGGTAGCGCACCCGCCGCGGCACGACCGAATCCTCGCCTAGCCGCGTCTTTTTGTTTTTCTCGTATTCCGAAAAGTTGCCCTCGAACCAATAGACTTGGCTGTCGCCCTCAAACGCCAGAATGTGCGTGGCAATGCGGTCCAAAAACCAGCGGTCGTGGCTGATGACCACCGCGCAGCCGGCGAAGTTTTCCAACCCCTCCTCCAGCGCACGCAACGTATGCACGTCTAGGTCGTTGGTCGGCTCGTCGAGCAGGAATACATTGGCCTGCTCCTTGAGCACCTTGGCCAGATGCACCCGATTGCGCTGCCCGCCCGACAGCGTACCCACTTTTTGCTGCTGGTCGGCACCGAGGAAATTGAAGCGGGCAAGGTACGCCCGCGAATTGACCTTGCGCTCGCCTAGCTCAAGTTCTTCCTCGCCGTCGGAAACCTCCTGCCAGACAGTATTTTCCCCCACTAAGGTCTCTCGGCTCTGATCGACATACCCCAGCCGCACGGTGTCGCCGATGTGGAGCTGGCCGCTGTCGGTGCTTTCTTGGCCGGTAATCAGCCGGAACAGGGTCGTCTTGCCGGCGCCATTCGGCCCGATAACTCCGACGATCCCGCCCGAGGGCAGCGCGAAATCCATGTTCTCGAAGATAATGCGATCGCCGTAGCGTTTGCTCACGCCTTTGGCCTCGATGGCGATGTCGCCGAGCCGCGGTCCGGGCGGAATGTAGAGCTGCACCGACTCGTTTCGCTGCACTCGATCTTGGTTTAGCAATTCCTCGTAGGCCCGGATTCTGGCCTTGTTCTTTTGCTGCTTGGCCCGCGGCGTCATGCGAATCCACTCTAGCTCGCGCGCTAGCGTCCGCTGCCTCTGGCTTTCGCCCTTTTCTTCTAGCCGCAGCCGCTCCTTCTTCTGCGCTAGCCACGACGAGTAATTCCCCTTCCACGGCACACCGCGCCCTTGGTCTAGTTCCAAAATCCAGCCTGCCACCTTGTCGAGAAAGTACCGGTCGTGGGTAACGGCGATCACGGTCCCCGGATACTGGTGCAAATGCCCCTCCAGCCACGCCACGGTCTCGGCGTCGAGGTGGTTGGTCGGCTCGTCGAGGAGCAGAATATCCGGCTGGCGGAGCAACAACCGGCACAGGGCCACCCGCCGCCGCTCGCCGCCCGAAAGCGTAGAGACCTCTTGATCTTCAGGCGGACAACGCAGGGCGTCCATGGCCATAGCCAGCCGACTGTCCAGATCCCAAGCCCCGGCCGCGTCGAGCTGTTCGGCCACGGCGGACTGCCGCTCGATCAGGGCGTTCATGGCGTCGTCGTCCATAGGCTCGGCGAACTGGGCGTTGATGGCCTCGTACTCGCGCAGCAAATCCACCGTCTCCTGTACGCCCTCCTCAACTATTTGCTTGACCGTCTTGCCCTTCTCCAATTCAGGTTCCTGTTCGAGATAGCCCACGGTAAACCCCGGCTGGACGCTAATGGTCCCTTCGTGCTCGCCGTCGATGCCCGCCATAATCCGCAACAAGGTGCTCTTTCCCGACCCATTCAAGCCCAACACCCCAATTTTGGCTCCGTAGAAATACGACAGTGAAATGTCTGCGAGAATTACCTGCCGGTTGTAGTGCTTGCTCACCTTGTACATCGAATAGATGATTTTTTCCGCGTCGCTCATGATTAGCTCAGTCCTTTGTACGCTGTAAATACAATGCCCAAATCCCGTTCCGCCCGCGCCAAGTCCGAATACGGCGGCCGGCCCGGCTCCTGTAGGCACTGCAAGAAGTCGCGCATCATGCCCTTGTAGCCCATCAAGTCCCCCACGCCCGGAAAGTAGAGCCGCTGCCGCCGCCCGCGCAAACGCACGTATAGCCCATTGCACTCAAAGACGATCCGCCCTTCGGTCCCCAAAATCCGCGCGTGCTGCAAGGTGCCCTTGGTCAAGCTGAAGGCGTTCCAAGCATAGCGCAGCACGAGCGCGGCCCCCGCGGGATATTCGACTCGGACGATCGAATTGCGCTCCGGCTCGCCCGCTTGGTGCCCGGGAAACTCGGCGGTCACCCGCTGGGGCGCAGCGGCGAAAAGGTCTGCTCCGAAGGCCACGAAATGAATCCCGCCTTCCAGCAGTGCGCCATAGTCGCTTTTCCAGCCCGTGGCCTGCTGCGTAAAGCACTTGCCAATAATCGCCTGTTGCACTTGGCCGATAAAACCCTGCCGGATGATCCGCTTGAGCAGCTTGAGCGAGGGCTTGTAGTAGTAGTTTTCCGCAATCATCAGCAGCGCGTCTGGCTGGGCGGTTGCGGCCGCGCCAATGGCCGCCAAATCGTCTTCTGTGGCGCACAACGGCTTTTCCACCAGCACCCCCTTGCCGGCGGCTAGTGCGGCGACGACCTGCGGCCGATGGGCATCTGGCGGCGCGCTGATCAGCACCGCATCTACTGCGCTGTCGAGCACGGCGTCGTACGACGCGAAGACCTGCCCGCCACCGCATTGGCGGCTGAGCGTTTCTGCGCTGGCCGGTGTGCGGCTGTGAAAGGATAACTCGACCTTGCCGACGAGGTTTTTCGCGTGCCGGCGACCCATGGTGCCGCAACCTACCAAGCAAACCTTTTTCATCGCCTCTCCAGTATCCGCTCGGCGACCCGCAGGGCATTGGCCGCAATGGTCAAACTCGGATTTACCCCGCCCGAAGACGGCATGAAGCTACCGTCGGACACGTAGAGATTATCGCTGCCCCAATAGCGGCAATCCACGTCGAGGACGCCTTCTTCGGGTGCGGTGGCGCAGCGCAGGGTCCCCACAGCATGGGAGAAGGAATCGATCAAGTAGCGGTAGCGCAGCAGACCCCCTGCTTGGCGCAATACGGCTCCTGCTTTGGCCAGCAGGTAGTCGCGGCGCCGACAGTCAGCGGCACTATAGGCGTGCTCTACCTGCACCAGTTCCATGCCGAATACGTCTTGCTCGCTGGACAGTGATACGCGGTTTTCGCGGCGCGGATCGTCCTCGGCAATGCAGAGCAAGTTCTGCATATAGCCAGTCAGCAGCCCGACGAGAGTCTTGAAGCCCCAAGGCGAGTGGTGCCGGATGATGGGGGGAGCCGGGGTGTAGATGTCTTGGATGACGCCCACGGCCGTGCCCAATTCTGGACGCAGGTCTTCGTAGAAATCGGAAAAGCAGAGCTGTTTGTGGAATACCTGTTGCGGATTGGTGCGAAAGGGAAAGATGCCATTGGCTATCCCGTTGCAATGACGCATGAGAAAGCACCCAATCAGGGGGTGGTCGAACCCGGAACGGAGCATCAAGGCTGGGCTGTTGAGTGCCCCTGCGGCCAAGACCACTAAGTCGGCTGAGAGCGCATGGGCTTGCCGGGAGGTGCTATCTACGTATTCGACCTGTTCTACGCGCCCGCCCCGCTGCACCAGCCGCTTTGCCACGGCGCCGACGACGATCTCCAGCCCGGCCGCCGCGGCCGCGGCTAGCACGGTGGAAGCCATGTCGTTTTTGGCCTCTATCTTGCAGGGAAACCCGTCGCAGGTGATGCAGCGCAGGCAGAGGGGCCGGGTGCGGTCGGAAAAGTTGAGTGCCAGCGGAATCTTAAACGGCCGCAACCCGAGGGCCGTCCCCGCTTGGTACATGCGCTGGGCCGGTGCGCTCAGCGCAACAGTGGCATGCGGGTACGCGGTTAGTCCCGGCGGTTCGTGCGGATCGGTGCCTGCTTGGCCGTGGACTCCTAAAAGCTGCTCGGCGCGGGCGTAGTACGGGGCTAGATCGGCATAGGATAAGGGCCAGCGGGCAAAGTCTGCCGGCCGCAGCCGCAGCGACGCCCCGCCGTAAAAGACCGAATTACCGCCGACGACCTCGTTGGGATAGATGGGCTGGAAGGTGCGGCGTCCGTATTGCTTGACCAACAGGGGCGAGGCCGTGCGGTAGCGCTTTTGCAGGAGAATGGTGCGCTGGTCCCAGTCCGCGTCGTCGCGCTTGGCCCATTGGCCCCGCTCCAGCAGCGCGGTCTTCAGCCCGGCTTGCACCAGGACGTGGGCGACCAACGAGCCGCCGAACCCGGAGCCGATGACTACGGCGTCATAGTGCGCCGCATTCATGGGCGTAGAGCACGGCCAGCCCGGCGATAACCGCCAAGGCCGCGTAGTGGAACTTCTCGCGGGTGTCCAACTCGCGCTGGATGCGGGGCAGGTTGGGTTGGAACTTGCCGGACATATTGCGCTGGATGTAGGTCTTGTAGTACTCGACGACGGAGCGCTCAAGCCCGCCGTTCATGTAGATGAGAAAACCCAACCCGACTGGGTGCTCGGGATTGCCGAGGAAGTAAAAGAGCGGACTCAAGGCGGCCAAGACGACCCCAGAGCGCTGGAACTTGAGCCACTTGAACCCCTCGAAAGGCGCGTCCTTATACGCGCCTCCCAAGGCCACGAGCAGCCCAGTGCAATACCCGGTTACCAGATAGCCCCAGAAGCTCTTGACCGGCGCAGCCACGAGCAGGAAGGCGAAGACAATGGCGACAATTAGGCCCCCCGCGCTATAGCGGAGCAGGTCGCTGGTGACCGGGCGGCCAAAGAAGGTAATGCGCGAGGGCACGAAGTACTTTTGCTGGTCTTCGGTGCGGAAAAAGCCCTTGTAGATTTCGGCGAGAAAGCGCTCTAGCCCCATAATTAAAAAGAATAGTTGCACGAGGCCGAGCTGCTGGAATGGTGCGCTGAAATACGGGATGAAGTACAGCGGCAGAAAAATTGCGACGTGGAAGTATATGCTGCGCGGAAAGGTCTTGGGTTTGAAGCCCTCATAAGGCGCGTCTTTGAACGCGCCCCATAAACAGGTGTAGAGGCCGGAGACGAGGGCGGTGATAAACGAAAGGGCAAAGGTCATGGTTTGTTGGGAATTTGTTGGGATTTTGTTGGAGTGGCCAAAGCATCAAATAGTAGGCTTCCCGCCGCGGTTCGGCAAACAACTCGCGTGTTGACGTTATTTTTCTCATTAGTCAGTTTTGAATGACAGTCCACTGCCCAATTTCAACAAGGAGCGTTTCCCATGCGGATCGGCGTCGTCGGCATGTTGCCCCCGGACTTTCGCGCAATCAGCGACCAACACCTAGCAGCGATCAAGGCACTCAACCTCACGGGCGCGGCCTTTCACGCCCCTGGAGAAAAGCTGACTGCCGTCACGGCTGCCGAGTGCCACAAAGTGCGCGATACCATCGCGACCGCGGGTATGGAGCTGCCCCAATTCGGCATTGGCTTTTCCGAGTGCCTGTTCGATCCCAATCCCGCGGTGCGCGACCAAGTAGTAAGCAAGATCGAGCGCGGCATTGAAGTCGCCCGCGACTTGGCTGCCCACACCTGCCTCATCCGCACCGGCAGCCGCAACCCAGCCGGTTCGTACTCGCCGTCTCGGCGCAATCTCGCGCCCGAGGCCCGCGCTCTGCTCGTCGAAAGCCTCAAGCGCGTGGCGGCCAAAGCCGAGTCCGCAGCCGTCACCATCGCCATTGAGACGCATCTGCTCACCATCATGGGGTCGCCGGAAATAAACCGCGACGTGCTGCAAGCCGTCGGCTCTGAGCGCATGACCGTGGTCATGGATTACGTCAACCATTTCCAGAACTTGGACCAAGTGTACAACAGCACCGAGCGCTTGCAACACATATTTGAGATTATGAACCCCCTATCCGTCGTCGGGCATTGTAAGGACATCAAGCTGTCTCCCGGCTTGGTGCTCCACATCGACGAGGAAATACCCGGCGACGGCGAACTCGATTTGGCCACCGCGCTCAAGCTGTGGCACGACGCCCACCCCGACGGCTACATGCTGCTCGAACACTTGCCCAACGAGAAATACCCCAGAGCTGCCGCCAATGTCCACCGCATCCTCGCCGCCGCCGGCATTCCTGTACATTGAATTACGAGGGGCCCGATTGCGAGCCGCTAACCACCAACAAACAAGGAGACTACCATGATAAAACCCCACGGTGCAGAAGAACTCAAACCGCTCTACGTCGAGGACGATGCCGTGCGTACCCAGCTTTTAGAACAAGCCGCTGGCCTACCCGCTGTAGTCGTCTCTTCGGCGGCGGCATCCTCAGCCGTCATGCTCGGCTCGGGCTACTTTACCCCCCTTACAGGCTTTATGGACGCGGCCAACGCCAAGAGCGTGGCTGCCAACATGCGCACGACCGACGGCCTGCTGTGGCCCACCCCAGTCGTCAACATGGTCCCCGGCGATCAGGTTCCGGCGGGCGTAGTGCCCGGTAGCCGCATCGCCCTGTCAGATCCCAACGTAGATGGCAACCCGGTCCTTGCCATCCAAGAAGTTACCGCCATCGAATCGCTGTCGGACGCGGAGTGCGCCGCCATTATCGCCCAAGTCTTTGGCACGGACGACGACGCCCATCCCGGCGTCGCTGCGTTCAAGGCCGCAGGCGATACCTGCATCGCCGGGCCAATTGAGGTACTCAACTTCTCCTACTTCCCCGGCGACTTTCCCCAGACCTTCCGCACTGCGGTTGAACTGCGCGCCGAGATTGCCGAGCGCGGTTGGAACCGGGTGGTGGCCTTTCAGACCCGCAACCCCATGCACCGCGCCCACGAAGAGTTGTGCCGCATGGCGCAGCAAGCCGTCGAGGCCGATGGCATCCTCATCCACATGCTGCTGGGCAAGCTCAAGGCCGGCGATATCCCAGCCGACGTGCGCGACGCCTCCATCCGCGAGATGGTCGAGTGCTACTTCCCGCAAAACACCGTGATGATCGCTGGCTACGGCTTTGACATGCTCTACGCCGGTCCGCGCGAAGCCGTGCTGCACGCTATCTTTCGCCAAAACAGCGGCTGCACGCATCTGATCGTGGGCCGCGACCACGCGGGCGTTGGCGATTACTACGGAGCGTTTGACGCGCAGACCATTTTCGACGGCATCAGCGACGCCCTCGAAATCGAAATTTTTCGCGGCGATCACACCGTGTGGTGCCAGGAGTGCAGCGAGGTGGTGATGATGCGCGACTGCCCGCACGACGGCGACGCGTACCTGTTTCTGTCGGGGACCCAAGTCCGCGAGAAGCTGGCCGCAGGCGAGGCCCTGCCGCCGGAGTTTGCGCGGCCGGAAGTGGCTGCGGTCCTCGCCGAGTACTACCGGCGAGAAGCTGTCTGACCAAAAGAGTTCACCATTCTCGACTTGGACGGCAATGGGGTTGCATTTTTTAAGTAGTTATAACGCAAGCGTCAGTGGTGAATTTGCTTAACTAAACCTAACTGGAGAGATTTCGCATGGCTACTCAGTGGAAATGGGACCAGGGACGGCTTGAGTATTTTAGATTTAGTAATATTGTGCTAATTGCCAATGCTCTCTATAAGTTGGATGGAGTTGAACTAAGTGGAGACGATCCAATACGTGATCACCTGATGGATGCGACTGGATTACCATTTAGTCCGAGTCATTATAAGGTCTGGAGGAACTATAAGCGCGTATTCGCATCCTCTCTCCTTGCTTACAATATAGAAAACCGTCTCGTAGTAAGTAGCATATGCAAGCATTTTGTCGATTCCAGTGACTTTATCGAGCAGCCCGATAGTTATTTTATTCAGGTCTTCAGAAATTTTTCGTATCCTCATCCTGCTTTCCGGGGATACATTGAAGCATCAGATCCTATATATCCGTTCTCTGCAATAATAAAATTTCTTTTATCTCGGATTCCTATACGACCAGCAACAATAGACGATATTTTTTCTTACTTGATAGGTAATCGAGTAACCGGAACGGAAAATTTAGATTCCTATCACTACTTAAATAAAAGTTCCTATAAAGGTAATAGGGATGAAAAAAGACAGCTTCGAGAAATGATGATTTTCGCATCTCAAGCAACCTTCTTGAAGTGGTTCGATAACAGTCTGATTTTAGATATTTCTAACAGCGACTCAGAAGCTCTTTCTGATTTAATAAAATATATACAACCAAATAAGAGATCAAAATTCTCCAATCCGACTGAAGATTTTTTCCAAATGTCTTCCATTTATGGGGATATTATACAAATTCCGAGAATTACTGAAAGAGAATCACCGGTAGAAGTAGAGTTTACTGAAGGGAGAAGACTGCGTACAACACACTTACGTACTGAACGGAGTCCTGCTCTACGAAAAGCTCTTTTTGCTAGCCTAACATCTCCATATAGTTGTGACATGTGCGAACTTATTCCTAAACTAAAATACGATTGGGTTGATAATATCTTAGAGGTACATCACCTTTTGCCTCTTTCATCCACTTTTTATATAGAAAATAAGGGCACCTCGCTGCAAGATGTCGTCCCTATTTGTCCAAATTGTCATAAAAGCGTTCATGTATATTATAGAAATTGGCTAAAAGAAAATTTTATTGAGGATTTTCCAGACAAAAACACAGCCACCTTTGTATATAATAAAGCAAAGTCAGGTGTTGTGATATGAGAAAGCTAAAAATAGATGAGCAGAGCAACCTATTAGAATACTGTAAGACTCACTCTAAGAAGCTTTCTTCAGAGTTAAAAAAGCTAGGTTTAAGCTATGATTCACTAGTTTATGAAAACAATAAAATTATAGATAATCTGTTTTCTGAATCTAGCTTAGAATACAAAATACTTAGTGATTTTAAAAAACGTAAAGAAGACATGCCGCTAGTGAGTTTTTTTTCTGGCTGCGGAGGTCTTGACTTAGGATTTGAGTTCGCTGGATTCAAAACAGTAGCAATGATAGAGATTAGCAAAATTTTCTGCAATACATTGCGTGATAATTTTTCTACGACTATCATTGGCCCCCCGGAATATAATGGTGATGTAGAAGACACTGATACGATTATAGATATACTAAATAGCATTGGTATTAAAGAAAATTTCCCAGGTGTTTTTGTTGGAGGTCCTCCTTGTCAACCCTTTAGTATCGCTGCTAATCAGAGATTTTCAAAGAGTGGTAAAAAATTCAAAAGGACAGGCTTCAATAACAAAGATTATGGAAATCTCCTCTTCGATTACATATTTCTCGTTAAGATATTTAGACCGAAGGCATTTTTGATCGAAAATGTGGAAGGCTTACTGACGC
>RKRN01000315.1 GCA_007571365.1 Candidatus Latescibacterota bacterium | reverse complement strand
CACTAAACGATCTTGTGCCCTGTTTAGGTAAGTGAATGCTCGGTTGTGCTATCACCTATAAACCTAAACACTGGCCTAGTCTGAGTTGTCATAGTTCTGTCATGGTTTTGCAAAAAGGTTGTACTTTTGGGTGCTTTAAGTGCGAGGTTTTCGCCGATGGCGACCGGACTTTTATAAGGCATTTCAGATATATGCTTTGCTCGGCATCTCGATATACTGATCGGGTTTTTCCTCTTTGTTTTGGATAGCGAAAAAGCACCGTTCGATCTCCTTGAGCACAGCCACATTGTAATATACCATGCCACAGTGGAGGCGAACCTCAACCGGGGTGTTGGGCACCAACAGATATTGGCCTTGGTAACTATAGAGGTAGTTGATTCGCCGATCTTCGCAGCGTTCGCTTTCGCAGAAGTTGCACTTAGCTTTCTTCATGGTCTTAAGCTAGTCGTGTCTAAGGTCGATAAACTTTGGTGTCATTCCACCAAGCGGTATCCCACTCTGTGGACCGTGAGGATATAGCGCGGCCGCGCCGGGTCGGGTTCCAAACGGTGGCGCAATTCGGCGATGTGGTTATCTACCGTGCGCGTAGTGGGGTACACTTCGTAGCCCCACACCTGCTCTAGAATTTGCGCCCGGGTCAGAACGCGCCCCTTGCTCTCCCACAAGAGGCGCAGTACGCCGAATGCCTTGGGCGACAGATGCACGGCTTGGCCTTCTACTGTGGCCTCGTAGCGGTCGAAGTCGATTCGCGCCGGCCCCAATTCCAGCACGGTGCCTCCAGCGGCCGCCGCCGCGCCCCGGCGCAACACCGCTTTGATCCGCGCCATGAGTTCGCGCACGCCCACCGGCTTGGTGACGTAGTCGTCCGCTCCCAACTCCAAGCCGAGGACTTTACCGACCTCTTCGCCGCGTGCGGTGAGTATGATGATGGGCATAGCCACGCCCTGCGCCTGCAGCTGACGGCACACTTCGTAGCTGTCCACAGTGGGCAGCACTACACCTTCAAAGAGCAAATTATCGACCAAAGCTTGGGCGATGGCCGCTTCGTCTTCTACGACCAGAATCCTAGGCATGAGCTTTGTCCTTGGTATGCACCGGGAAGTACAGACGGAACACGCTGCCGCCCCCCCGGCCGCCATGCGCCTCCACCACGTTCTTGACTAGTGCCAATCCCAACCCGGTGCCGGCTGTGCTGGCCGCGTTAGCCCCGCGGCGGAATTGTTCACTCCTCGCCTGCGGAAAGGCCGATGCCCCGGTCGGCTACTTCTACGACTACTTCGGCTCCGCGCTGTTCTACGGCTAGGCGAATGGCCTTATGTTCGGACGAGTACTTGACTGCGTTGCCGAGGATATTGGCCACCGTGCCCTCCACTGCTTCTTTGGACGGCCAACACTGGGGGCAGTTCCGCAGTAATAGCTTCCTCCACCGCAAAGCCCTCGGCGGCCAATACGCCGCCAAAGGTTTCCAGTGCGGCCCGGGCGGCAACTCCTATATGCCGCTGGTAGGTCTGCTCGCCGCGCTCAATGCGGGCGAAATTGAGCACATTATCCACCAAGTGCGACAGCCGGTCGCCTTTCCTCGTTCAAATTTGTTCCGCGTGGTTTGACATCTGGCGGGAAAGCGGCATATAGTTGCGACCGATAGTATAGCTGATTTGGTCTTTACTTGGGCCGAGAGAACCCACCTAGCTATGAAAACCGGCTCTGTCGGGCAAAAAATTTTCGTCGGCTTGGCTCTGAGCCTAACACCTGTTGCCGCCCAGCCGGGCTACCAGCTAAGCGGCGACGCGGTGGTGGTTGATCGGGCGCAGCATTGGCGGCAGTGGAAAATCCCCGCCCATCTGGCACACATCGACGCGGCCGGATCTGTGCGGACGCGCCAGTTGCGGACGGTGTACAATGTCCTCGCCGATCGCACGCTCAGGCGGCCGATAACCATTAACACGGACGACCCGCGCATTGGCACCATCGACAGCACGATGCAGTTCGACGTGTTTGGCGAGCCGATCCGCAATACGCTCAACGAACTGGTCTTCGACTACTGGGTGCGACCGGGGATTAGCCGGGTGGGGTCCAATCCGCAACTGGCGGACCGCATCCTCGATGGCGACCCCACCACGTTCTGGGAACCAGACCCGCGCGACCCCATTGAGCAGTGGTGGATCGAGGTCGATTTGGGGCGGGCCGTGCCCATAGAGCGGCTCAAGATCCAGTTCGTTAGCGGAGAACTGGGCGATCCCTTTTTGCAGTTTATCATGCTGTTGTCGCGTCGGCAGAGCGCGCTGTTACACGAGTCCAATAGCCGCATTGGCTTCCAACTGTTCATTCCGCAGGACGCGCCCAGTACCACGCAGCGCACATACATTTTTGAAAGCGAACACACCAGCCGCCAACTGCCTCCAGCTTCCGGCGTGGTCAGCGATAGGCGGCTGATCGAAGCGAGAAAACCTTCGCCTGAGTGGACGGGCAAGAGCATTGAGACCATCCGCATTGTGATCACGGATACGCGGGGCGGAAGGGCCGAACAGATTACCCAACAGGCGTGGGCGGGGTTGCCGGCCGGGGAACGGGGCGACGTGGTTTACTTTGCGCGGGACGTGGCCGGGCGCGAGGAGCCGGTGGACGAGGCGACCTATCAGGCTCTGGCTGCACAGCGGCAGGGGCGGCGGGACTACTACCGCCGAGAATTGCCGCGCTTGTCCGAGGTTGAGGCCTGGGGCTGGGGCGACAACATCGGCATCAACTTGGTCAAAAACGGCGGGTCGCTCGCGCTGACTACGCCGGGCAAGAACCCGCTGACGGCATTCGACGGGGACGACGCCACTTATTACGTCCACCAAACTCGCAATCCACTCAACCCCGGCGGCAATGTGCTGACCGTCGATATTGGCGGCGCAGTGTGGTTGGAGCAGGTGCGGCTGACCGGGTCGGGTATGCGCGGTTATATCATGCGGGCTTCTGCCGGCGGCCGCGATGTCCGCGGCGGTCTCAAATGGCAGCGCATTAGTCCACCGGAGCGCGAGTACAGCGTGGCCGAGGCCCTGCCGTGCGGCGATTCGGGCCGCTTCAGTTCGATCGTCGATCCGCAAGTGCCGCCGCTCAAGGCGCGTCTGCTCGACTTGAGCGTCTTTGCCCACTTTCCGCCCGGTTTTGTCGGCGGCCGCTCGGAAAGCGGAGCTGGGCAGGGAATTTTGGTCAATGCCTTCTGGTCGGTGATTAGCGAGATCATGCTGTTTTCCAGCCGTCCGCCCGCCGAGGTGGTGTTGGAATCGGACTTGATTGAGTTGCCGGGGCTGGTGGCTTTGGGGGCGGTCCATTGGGACGCCGACGCGCCGCCGGGCACGGCCGTGGAAATCCGCACTCGCAGCGGCGACCAACTGTTGCAGCAAATCCGCTACTTTGACAAAACGGGCAATGAGAAAACCGCGGACGAATACAGAACCTTGGCCGGCTTTCTCAAAGGGCCTTCGGATACCACGGTGGTCGTCGGACCGGGGTGGAGCCCTTGGAGCCCGCAATACCGGCAACCAGGGGAGTTGGCAAGTTCGCCGAGTCTGCGGCGCTTTATGCAGCTCCAGGTGCGGCTCAAAAGCGACGGCGGCCCGCACGTGCCAGCGTTGCATCGCCTCTCGGTGGGGCTACAGCAGCCGGTGGTACAGGGGCTGCGCGCCGAGGTGTGGCCGACGGTTGTGGAGGCAGGCGTGCTCGATACGTTTGCCCTTTTTGTGCAGCCCGACTTTTTAGCGCAACCAGCCAATATGCGCAGCTTGGGTTTCGACCAAGTGCGAGTGCGCGCCGAACCGGGGCTGGACCTGCGGCTGGTTGATGTGGCCTTGGGCACCGAAGCGGAGTTGGCGTCCGGGACTCCATTCCAGCGCTTTGCGCGAGACGCCGACGGGCGGCTAGTCGATGCGCAGGGGGCCGAGTTGACCGTACAGGCCGAAGGCGACTCGCTGTGGCTGCGCTTTGCCGAGACTGTACAGGGCGCGTCGGCCGCCACTCTCGCGCCGGTGTACTATCGGGCGGTGAGGCCCGGCGACGAGGTGCCCACCGGACTGGATCGCAATTTGTTGACCTTTACCTCGTATAGTCTCTTGCCCGAGGCCGAACAGGGTGCGGTGCGCTATTTTCGGCGGCCGGAAAGCGGCGGTCTGGTCGAGGAGGACGCCGTGGTCTACGAAGCCCTGGCCGCCGCCGAGCAGGGGCCGGTGCGCTACTTCCGCAAGGTCGTCGGTTTGGGCGATCAGGTGCCCTTTGACGCAGTGGGCGACAGCCTCGACCAGCGCCGGTACGACGAATTGGGCGAGCAGCGGGGTTGGGTGGTGAACCGGGGCCGATTGGTGCGGCTGCGCTTGGCCGCACGCGTGTATTTGCAAGGGACGCGCCTAGCCGTTGCCGTGCGGCAGAGCGAGCCTGCGACGGCGTGGCAGGAGGTCGGCGGCGGCGATGTAACTGGGCTGAGTCCCGCCAAGAGCTTGGCCATTCGCGTGCGTGCGGCCGACGCGGCCATTGCCCAAGTGGCGATCGCGCCGAATCCTTTTACGCCCAACGGCGATGGGGTCAACGAGGTGGCCGAGATCGACTTTTCCTTGTTCCGCGTACAGGCCGAGCGGTCGTTGGTGGTGCGGTTTTATACGCTGGCCGGGCACCCAGTGCGGCAGCTAGAGGCGTTGGCCACCGGTGGGCAGCAGCGGTTTACTTGGGATGGGCGGGATGAGGATGGGCGGGTCGTGGCCCCGGGTTTGTATGTGTGCCAGATCGCGGTGGCCGCGGACGCTACGGCCTTTGCCGGACAGAGGCGAGTTCACCTCATCGCCGTGGCCTATTGAGCGTCCTATGTGCAGTTCGACGCGCCAAAAATTCGCCATATTGCTTGGCCTTGCGGTCTTTTGCGACAGCGCTGCTCAGGCCGAATACGGCCATCGGTTGGGATTGCAGCAGGGTGCGGACGCTCGGCTGATGACCTTGAGTCCGGAGGTGTATCGAGCCGCGCTGGACCCGGCGGTGCGGCGCTGGTACGTGCCGCAGGAACTATACGAAGAATATCACTGGCGGCAGTGGCAGTACACCAACTGGGCGCGGCTGCCGTACTGGCGCTACGTAGCGGTCGATCTGCAAGGGGACTACTTCTACGACTTGTATGGGAATTACCTGACTCAGGGCTGGCTGGTGTTCAACACGGCGCAGACGCGGCCCCAGGAGGCCGGCAGCACCTTGTTCAAGACGAATGTGTTCGACCGGTGGTTCAATCAATTGGTGATTGCCGGGGACCGGAAGGGCCAGTATCACTACGCCCTGACGGTGAGCAACAATCTGCGCACGACCCTGACGCCGCTTTCTTTTGCCAAGCCTCGTCTGAACGGATTCCAACTGGACTTGGCCACGGACAAGTATCAAATGACCTTCCTCCATTCGCTAATCTCAGGGCCTAGGGCCATTCAGGAGACGGAGCGGGCCTTTACGGACGCCACGTCTTTGGTGGGAGGCCGTTTTGCGGCGCAAGTGGGCGATTTCGTCGAAGTGGGATTGCACGCGGTCAGTGCCCACCAGACCAATAGTGTGGCGGACCAACTCGTGGAGACCTTGCACAAAGGCTCTCTGACCAACGAACAGAACCAGACGGTTGGGCAGATTGAGCTGCTCTTGCGCGACGACTCGCCGGAAGACGGCCGCGGCGGTGCGGCCTTTTTCCCAGACGCCGCAGACGTGATCATTACCTATCGCGATGGCACGGTGGAGCATGGCAGAGACATCCGCTTTGGTCCAGTGATTGAAGGCGGGTTGGAACGCCGGGGGTTTCTCAGCGCGGATGGCGACGAGCAAGTCAGCCTGCTCTACGACTTTGACCGTGCGTCGTTTGTCAATCGGGCTGCGGCCGATAAGTCGGAGATTGTCGCCGTAGAGTTCCGGCTGGTGCTGGCCAATGACTACCAGGTTTGGATGAGTTCCGATCGCCAG
>RKRN01000281.1 GCA_007571365.1 Candidatus Latescibacterota bacterium | reverse complement strand
ACGCTGACTCGCTTTAGGGGATGCCAGAGCACCCCCACGCCGAACTCGGGGCCTACATCACTCCAATTGTCGTGGTAGTAGTCTTCCCATTCGGCGTGCGTGAGCCCCAAATAGAACCTCAGATAGACAAAGGGGGCGACCTCATCTTGGGACAAAAGCCGCTTAATGGTTACAGACCAGCGAATGCGCCGGGTTCGATGATCGACGGCATCCCAAGGTGGCTCCGGGTTGACATACTCGCGGTAGGGGTCAGGAATTACCTCCTCGCTCCAAGACAGCTCCAGCCGGTCCAGTTCCCCGCCCACCCATGTCTTTTCACCAACAAACCATAGGCTGAAGCCCTGATCGAAAGGCGCAAGCCCAAAAGCAGGGCGACCGCCCTAGGACGGAGCGGCCCAAATCAGCACCGCGATAAGGGATGCCATGCGCATGATCCATCTCCTTGGTTATGTCAGGGTGTCGCGCTGGCAGGAGAAGCGCAGGTCAATCGCCTCTACGGGGCGTCGGCGTAGTCGAGGTGCAATCCCCTTTAAGGATAGTGGCCAGTAGTGGTCAGCCTCTGCAACAAGGCTGCCCCACCACTGACCACCGGCCACTGATCGCTTAGTACCTGATGTTACGCATCAACCTCGAGGTCGGTGCGTAACGTCAGTTAGTACTGCGATGTTCGTTGTTTAGAACGAGTTCTTGATCTTGCCCCAAGTCGAGGCCTCAACTGCCGTGGGGCTGGCGTACTCGCCGACGCGCAGCAGCTTGGCAATGGAGTAGTACTGCCGCGAGGAGGCTTCGGGGCCGCGGGTAGTCCAGTCGTTGCGGCCGCCCGGGGTGCCGTCTTCATTGGGCGAGAAGCTCGAGTCCGGGCCTTCGCCGTCTTCGTACCACATGGCGAAAGGCAGGCCCGCGCCGTCTTCGCCAGCCACATCGTCTAGCTGCCACACCTCACTAGCCGACGGCCCGGCGTCCTCTTGGAAGGCGAGGACTTTGACGCTCCACTCGTAGTAGGTGGTGCCGCCCTCGGCCCACAGGTCGGCGGCCCAGGCTTCGGGCGGGTCGACGCGCACGGCCATTTCGATCCACGGCGATTCGCCGTATTCGGCCCAGGCCTCTTGCTCGGTGTAGCGGAAAGCGACGTTGGTCGGCGGGCTTAGGTCGCCCGGGGCCATCAGCCACTCCATGGTGTAGCCGGAAGCCGGGCTGCGCTCGCGCCCGTGATCCTGCGGGTCGAGGCCGACTTGCAGCATGTCGCCGTCCCAGCGGGCGACATTCGTGCCGGCGTGTGCCAGCACATCGTCAACCGCTTCCAAAAAGCAGTACCAACGGTTGTCGTCGCCGCCTTTCCAGCCCATGAAGGTGGTAATGAACAAATCGTCGCGGTCTGGAGCCGGGCGGTCGCCTTCGTCGCGCCACTCGTCCATGGTCAGGGTGTACTCAGGGTCGAACCAACCCCAGTCGTCGCCATAGGCGTCGATAGTGATGGCGCCGGGATCGGGAACTTCGAGCATGTAAAACCAAAACCCCTGACTGCCGTTGCGATCCGCTAAAGCGGGCGGATCGAAAAACTGGGCATTCGCCACCGCTACGAGGGCGAGGCTGAAGATGCCTGCGATTGTGAATCGCCGCATATATATGTACTCCTTGTGTTTGAAGTGAACGCCGAGGGAGAAATCCTCGGCGCGTTGGGCGATACTCAATTATAAATAAATAAATATGATAAAATCAACACGTCTATTAGGTCACTAGCCGGGCAAATAGACTGTGGATTGATTGTACGGGATGATGATCGGCTCGACTGCCACGAGCGCAGCCGCCCATTCTTGGGGATCGTAGTTGCGGTCGACAAAGCAGGCGTAATGAGCAGGCACCGCGGCCTTGAGGCCGAGTGCCGCGGCCATCTTGGCCGAGCCGGCAAAGAAGGGAAATTCCCCTTCGCTGGGGTGATTGGTCAGCAGTCCGATGTCGGGCGCGAGCCCGCGGATGGGCGCGAGTAATGCCTCGTGTTCGGCAAACGTGTTGACCGGGTCGCCCGAGATGTACACGCGCACCCCGCTGGCCTCCACCACGTAGCCGAGGTGCGTTACATCGGGCGGCGCGATGTCGTCGCTGGGCAGGCCCTCTGGGGGCTTGGCGTACACGGCGTGGGCTGTCATGGTGCCCAATTGGGCTGCGTCGCCCGCGGCAACGGTCGTTGTTGCCGCCGCAATGCCCGCGCTGCGGACGCGCTGGATGCTCTCGGCTGGGCCGACGATCTGCACGGCTGGATAGGCCGCGGCTATGCGCGCAAGGGACTCTGTACAAGTATGGTCGCCGTGGTCGTGGGTCAGGAGCACGAAATCCGTGTGCAGCGCCGCCTCGTGTAGCGGCGGGCGGGCGTGGATGAAGCGCTCGGCGGGCCGGTCGTGGGGGTAGTAGGGATCGACTTGAACGATGGTTCCCGGCGCGTCCTTGAGGCCAAACGTGCTCTGGCCAAACCAGTGGATGCCAACCGCGCCTTCGCGTACTACCAGCGATTCAAATGGGTGCATGGTTTCTCCCACAAGGGTAAAGCTAGGTTGCAACCTAGCGTGCGTTCTGTAAGTTTCGGTAAAAGTTACGCGGAGGCAAAATGGGGAGCAACCGATGAACAATTCCACGCTTTTTGACACTTCGTATCAACGCCGCAAGTGGGCGTTGCTAGAGCGGCTGCTGGAGCGGCTGGTGCCAATCTACACCGCCGAAGAGGTCGCCGCCCTGCGCATTGACGCGGTCGACCGGGACATTCTCTCGCAGCGCTCTGGGCGCGGGTTTGTCAATCGCGATCTATTGGAAACGGTGTTGGGCAACTTGCTCGAATGCGTCGCCCCGGGTTCGCACAATGCCTTGGGGCCGGGGCACCAAAAGCCGTCGCTCGACGAGGCCATCGGCGAGATTGCCGACCAGCTCTACGCGATGATCGCCCAGTCGCTTTTGGCGGTCGGCAAGAGCGAAGGCGCTGAAGAGAAGGCCCTGATGAACACCATCTGCTTGCTGTGGGAGTTGCCCGCCTACAAGGTGCGCGCTCACTGGAACCGCTTTGCCTCGCTGAGGGATCCGGCCGTTTGGGACGCCTATTTGCTCGACAACTGCGGACTGACGCCGGAACAGCTCATCAAAACCGACTTCCGCGGCGCTTTGGAAGAGACGATTCGCCGCCGCGACTTTGACCACTATCGCCGCTTTCTCAGGCAGCTCGGATGCGACTTCGTTTTCGATTATCAGATGCAACTCGTGATGAGCACCTATCCGGGGTGGCGGGTGCTGTTCTACCACGATATCGCCCATGCTCTGACGCACTCCGGCTCGGTGGCGGGCGAATCTGGGCTGACGCGGCGGCCGGTGCCCTTGCTGCCCCGGGCCATTGCCGAGTTAGGGGGACGCTACTACCAAGCGGATCTCCATCCCGAAACGCAGATTGGCGATGCCAACTTTCTCGACCATCCCCATCGCGGCATCACCACCGGGCAGACGGGTATTATCGGCAGTGGGTGCCACATTTATCCGTGTACTTTGGGCGGCCTTAGCGGCAAGGCGCAGCAGCGCCATCCCAGCATTGGCGACTACGTGTTCATTGGTACGGACGCCGGCATTTTCGGCCCTGTGCTAGTGGGGGACCGCACGGCGATTGGCGCCAACACCGAAATCAACGGCATCGTCGCGATTGGCCCGGATTGTCGGATCGGCGTGTCTGTATCTATCGGCACGATCATAGCCGGGGCTGTGCGGCCTGGCGCGATTCAATTGGGGACCGGGGTGCGGGTGGGGGCTGGCACGGTCATCGAAAACGACTCGCCGCTCGAATTAGTCATCCCCGACCAAGCGGCGATTCCCGTGCGCAGCCACGTGGTCAACGATGGCGGCGGCGACCCGAAGTTCGTGTAGGTGTTACTTCGCCAGCACTAGCCGCCGGGTACGGCTCTCTGGACCAACGCGCAGCCGGTAGAGGTAAACGCCGGAGGCCAACTCGCCGCCCGCGTCGTCCGTCCCGTCCCAAGCTACCCGGTGCCGTCCCGGAGGCAGGCTAGCTTGGGCTAGCAGTTCCCGCACCCGCCGCCCGCGCAAGTCGAAGATGGACAGGTGGCAGGCAGCGGCCCTCGGCAGGCTGAAGCCGATGGTGGTCCGGGCGTTGAAGGGGTTGGGAGCATTCTGGGCTAGGTTGAATTCTTTGGGGGTCGCGGCCATCTCTGCCACAGCGGTGGCGGTCTCCACTGCGAAGATCGACGACTCGACTCCAAGGTAGCTGCGTAGTTGGAAATGAGTCGGGGACTCGCTGGGGTCCGCCATGACCTCGGCGAAGGGTTGCCAATTCCCCCACTGGCCGGCGGCGCGAAAGCGCACCGCGGCCGGCCGCCCCCGCACCTCGTGGAAGTGTAGGGACTGGCGGCCGTCGGCTCCTTGCTCAACCTCGAGGCGGGCCCGCGACAAGCCGGCTTGGATGCGGAAAAAGTGGACTTGAGAACGGTCGTGGCCCTCGGTCAACCGGAAGTCAGTGAAGGTGCCGACGATCGCGCCATCGGCCGTCAGCTCGCGGGCCCCGCCGATGGAGTAGGGATTGAAGCGCTCCGCAGACAAGGCGTAGTCGTACCAAGTCTCGCCGTTGTCGTCGCTGGCTAGGCATCCTAGGCGGCCCCCAGCACTCGACACGTAATAGAGGGGGGCCTCCGGCAGACTGGCGAGGCTGGCGAAGAAGCCGTCCAGGCTGGCGAGGCGGATCTCCTCTCCGGCAAAGATGGGATTCAAGTCCACGTCTCGCGCCGCCGTAGCTAGGTCGTAGCGCACGTAGTGCTGCCGCCAGGTAGTGGCTTGGGCCGCGTAAGCAAAGTGCGCCTTGCCATCCTTGACCAGTAGGTTTGACAGCCAAGAATGCACTTCGAACTCGTCGTCGAGGGTGATGCGGTCGCTGGCACCGCTGTCGTCGGTCGGCTGCGGTATCGGCAGTGGCGTACCGTCCATGCGCCGCCAACTCTGCGCCCCGTCGTCGGAAGCCATGTAATGGATATCCCAGTATAGATAGACCCCGTGCTTTTGCGTAGTCCAAGCGAAGTGCAGCACACCGGAAGGGTCGAGGAAAGACAGCGGGTACTGAGGCCCCGCGTTGGTGCCGTCCACCGTCAGCTCTTGGCGTTTGCGGACGGCCCCATCAAGGCCGAGAACGAAGAGGGAACGGCCCCAAGTGAAGTAGTAGAGTCGGCTGTGCGCCTCGTCGAGGTTCATGCAGTACTTGCCGGCACTGCCCCCCGGAATGCGGGTTACGGTGGGTTGCGCGTAGTCGTCGGCTTGGAAGCGGTAGAGGCTGGCGCTGCCATCGCTGAAGTCAGAGCGCACTAGGTAGAGGTTGCCGGCCGCGTCGGTCTCCATCGCCGGGGCGTTGGTGGCATCTACGGACTCGTACAGGGTCTCGAAGGTGGCTCCGCCATCGCGGCTGCGGGACAGACGCCACTGCTGGGCCGTGAAAGCCTCGTTGCGCGAGCGGATGTGGGTGGTGAAGATGCCGTGGGCGTTGGCGACCACCTTCTGGTTGTGGGACTGGAAGGTGGCATACCCGGTGGCCTCGGCGTCGAGCAAGGTTAGCCGGACGGCGGTCAGCCCGGCCGCTTGAGTCGACGCGGCCGCAGCAAGGCCAGCGGCTAGGATGCGCAGGGAGTGCTGCATCGCCGTTCTCCTTTCGATTTAGCTCTCTGCGAGAGCCGGTCCGCAATAGGAGTAAAGACTAGCACGGATGGATATAGAGAATTTTTATGCAATTGACAATCTATTTGTATCAGATCAAAAGCGCACAGTGCCATTTTGCGGTTGGTCTGTATCTAGTGATGAAATAGCGGTGGGGCAACTGACGTTACGCAGTGGGGTTTAGGCCCTCCCCCTTGGCCTCTTTCCCAAGAGGGAAGGGCCGAGGGTGGGGTCCCGGTCGGGCCGGAAAGTCCGCATCTGGTGCCCAAATAGCCGGTCGGCTCGCGGGACTGGATGTCGCG
>RKRN01000185.1 GCA_007571365.1 Candidatus Latescibacterota bacterium | reverse complement strand
CTTCATCTTTAGTAAAAAATAATCGCTGGACATGTGAATTTCTCCTTAAAGTAGGGTTAGTTGGCGGAGGAATTAAGCCCTGTAATACTTATTCCGTAAATTTTTCTATTGGTGTAGGACGTTTTTTCCAATCTATGCTATTCTGCTTCATCGCTTGATCATCATATTCAATAACGGGAAGTATATAAACTTCTCCCATCACCAATTTGGGAAGTCTTAGACGTAAATTTAGAGTCTCTGCAAATGTCCTTTCCATAAGCGTATCGAAATTTTTTCCAACACTACTGAGTTGGCTACGAATGCCAATAACAATAGCATTCTCGGATCGCCTTTTGCCAATAGAGTTAACGGCACCAGCTAAAGGACCCTCTCTGATAATTTCTGGCTTTTTTGTATCTTTGCCAACGAGAGCGACAATATCCTGTCTTTTGGACTTGATTAATCCCGAGACTACAAGCTCTGGCCCTCTTTTATCTAAGGGTGGATAAATCGTATAACTTTCAGTAAATTTTTTAAGTTCTTGGTCCAAACTAGCCTTTACGACTTCGTGAATCTTCATTATGAGATTCTGACTGCGGATAAGAGCCTGTTTTGCCTGCTGGCCATTATCGTAGTTTTTGTTCTTATAACTACCCGTCCTAATAGCGGTCTCAAGCTCAGATTTTATTTCTTCAACCGCTTTCTGTAGCAAATCCAAGTTCATACGTATATCCTTTCTTTTTTCAATAAAAACCGCGACTTAGCTTTCTCGACTGTCAGTCACCTCACTGACTCACTGACCCAAGGAGTGCGGATAAACCCGCTCCCATCCCGCCGCGCCAAACTCCTTGTCGGCCCACAGGGAGACGCTTTCGGACGAGTAAACCACGTTGTAGCGGTGTGAGGCCTGCACCGAGCGCATGATTTCGCGCCAGAGCGCGGCATCCAAGTGGCGGTATTTAGCCGCGTGTGCGGTGGATTCGGCGAGATTGTGCTGTTCTTGAGGATCCTCCTGCAAATCGAACAGGCCGGCTGCGCCGTTGCCATATTTGACGAGCTTGTGCCGCCCATCGTAGGCCATCCAGCCGGATTGCAAGCCGCCGACGAGCATGTCGCGCGGCGCAGTGCCCGCCAAGCCCAAGCCGGGCAGCGGCCTCGCGTCCATGTACTCTGGTACGCCATGGCCAGACGCGGCTAGCAGGGTGGCGGTGACGTCCGTGAGGCAAACCAAGTCGTCGCACACGGCACCGCGAGAACCGCCCGGTTGGCGCACTAGCATGGGCACGTGGCAGCTTCCTTCGTAGAAGTTGCCCTTGGCGTTCACGCCGTGATCCCCGACTAAATCGCCGTGGTCTGAGGAAAATACGACGAGCGTATTGTCGAGCCGGCCGCTTTCTTCTAAGGCCGCGAGAATTTGGCCGACCTCGTGGTCTATCTGCAAAATGAGTGCCGAATAGTGGGCGCGCACCTTGCGCTTCTGCTCCTCGGTGTAGGGGCCTTCGGTCTGTGGAGTCCAGATCGGTACGCCCGGCCGCGGCCGGGGATGGATACCCTGGCGGACATCGCGGTGGATCGGGTCGCCGGGGGCGGGAGCGGGCATTTTGTCGACATCTACTTTTTCTAAGAATTCCGGCGTGGGGTCGTAGGGGTCGTGCGGGCCGGGAAATCCCACCATGCAGGCAAAGGGCCGCTCGTCGTCGTACTCGCGGATGAAGCGTGCGGCCTCTTCGCCGACGAAGTAATCCCAGTAGCAATCCCAAGGTAAAAGCGACACGCAGGCACCGCGATTTTCGTCGTATCCTTCGTGCTCCTTGCCCATGTATTTGCGGTGGCCGCGCTGTTGCAAATAGTGCCAGTAGTCGTCTTGGATGTTGACCCACACCTTGTCCTCGCAGGCGATGCGATGTTGGAAGCCAAAAGAGGCGTCCCACGGGTAGAAGTGCATCTTGCCGATGGCCGAAGTGAGGTAGCCGTGGTCGGTCAACATCTCCGCCCACGTGCGCATGCCGCACGCCGCGTGGTCGGGGCGCAAGTAATTGCCGTTGGTCAGTACGTGGGTGCGCCAAGCATTGAGGCCGGTAAGCAGCGAACAACGCGCCGGTACGCAGACCGGATGCAAGCTATAGGCTCGATCGTAGCGGATGCCCTCGGCGGCAATGCGGTCGATGTTGGGCGTGGCAATGTGGGGGGCACCGTAACAACTGAGAAAGTCGTGGCGCATCTGGTCGGGCATGATGAACAACAAATTGGGTCGGTCGGACATGATTATACTCCATTTGTTAGGCCGTTTTCGCGCTCGCCCGCGCTTGGGCCCAAGCGCGTAGCGGCACGTCATTGGCATTCTTGGTCAGCCAATACTGGGACGACGGCGCGACATCTGGATCATGCCCCAGCGAATGGCCGCCGCTGGGCAGGGCCCCCAAAAGCTGCTGGCGAATCGGCGAGCAGCGCGCCAGTAAGGCCGGCTCCTGCTCGATGTAGTCGGTGGGGCGCAGCCAGCGGTAGTGGTAGCCCACGTGCATGATCTTGCGCGTCCGCTGTGACTGATTGGGGCCAACGCAATGCCACGTTGCCGTGCGCCACAGCACGGCTGAGCCGGCTGGCAGCCGCAGTTCCAGCGTCTGTTCCGCCGGCACCCGGTACTCCATATCGCGCAACTCCTGGGGGCGTCGCTTGTAACTGCCCGGCACCAGCCAGAGGTTGCCGCAATTGGATTCGGTCATATCGAATAGGACGTAGAAGACCTTGATCTCCATAAAGGGCAAGCGCCCATCGAGCGAAGGCCCGGCAAAAAGCTCGGGACTAGCCAAGTCGGGATGCCACACGACATTGCGGTAGCCGGCCTCCTGATCGGCTCCTCGGCCGCTGCCCACAGCCCCGGGCTGCATGTGGGGCGGATATGGCGGGCGATAGTCGAGATGCGTGGTGCGGATCTGGATATTCCAGCCGATGGCATCAACCACCAGCGGCAGCATGCGCGGATGATCCACTAAGTCGAGAAAGGCGTCGTGCTGCGCTAGCGCGTTGCGCACTTGGAAATGCGTCTCCGCCGCCAAGCCCCGTTCCTTTTGAATGCGTGCGACCACGGCATCGGCGGCCGC
Organism: Candidatus Latescibacterota bacterium; assembly: GCA_007571365.1. Lineage (GTDB taxonomy): Bacteria > Latescibacterota > UBA2968 > UBA8231 > UBA8231. The sequence continues at coordinate 17,645 of RKRN01000185.1, read as the reverse complement.
CGAGAGCCGGGCCAGTTCCGCAGACGTTAGAAAGTGTTTGAGGACGATAAAGCCCTGCTCGGCAAAGTCGCGTTCTTGCTCGCGGGTCATTGCTATGGACATTTTCGTTTCTCGTGGGTTAGGTACGTGGGCTGCAGATAGCGTTCAGACAAAGTAAAGAAGACCGACCGGCTCATACAAAGCGGGGTGTGCGGACCAGCCGTTTGAACAGGTCGCCGCGCTCGGCGTAATTGGCAAACTGATCGAAGCTGGCGCAGGCCGGCGAAAGCAGCACCACGTCGCCCGCTTGCGCTAGGTGGCGGGCAGTGTCCAAGGCTTGGGGCAGCTCGCGGCAGTCGTGGACGATCTCGCCCGCGCCCGCTTGCCGTATAGCAGCGGCAATGCGCCGGGCCTCTTGGCCGATGAGCAGCACGGCGCGGACCTTGGCCGCGGCAATGGCCGGGCCCAAGGCGCTAAAATCGGCCCCTTTGCAAGCACCGCCGGCAATCAGCAGCAGGGGCGCGTCAAAGGCGCGGATGGCAGCACAGGTCGCATCGACGGTCGTGGCCAGTGAGTCGTTGTAATAAGTAACGCCGGCGCGCTCGGCCACGCATTCGAGGCGATGGGGCAGGCCGGCAAAGGAGTAAATGGCCGCGGCAAAATGAGTAGCTGGCGCACCAAAAGCCAACGCACCAGCGACAGCAGCGGCGACATTGCTCCAGTTGTGCTGCCCCCGCAGAGGAATGTCGGCGACCGGGCCAATGGCGGTCGGCTGTGCTCCGGGGCAGCAAGCCCACAACTGGCCGGCGGCGACCCACGCGCCCGGCGCACTCGGGGCGGTCGTGCTAAAGGCCCACCGGGCGGCGGGACTTTCTGCGGCAAAGTCCCGCGCTGTGGGACAGTCCCGATTGATGACGAGGATGTCGCTAGGGGTTTGGTAGCGGCAGATGGGTCTTTTAGCAGCGACGTACTCGGCGCGGTCGGCGTGGTAGTCGAGGTGGTCCTCGGCGACGGAAAGGACCACGGCGATATGGGGGCTTTGGTCGAGGTCCTGCAATTGGAAGCTAGACAGCTCTAGGACCACGCGGTCGGTAGGCTGCAACTCGTCGAGAAACTCGAGCGGCGGTCGGCCGATGTTGCCGCCGCTAAACACCCGCGCCGACCGATCGGTTGCCAGCAAGGCGTGCAGCAAGGCGGTCGTGGTGCCCTTGCCCTTGGTGCCAGTAATACCAAGCACCGGGGCCGGACACAGTTGGAAAAAGAGGCGCGTCTGGCTCGATACTTCGACGCCGCAACGCCGGGCCGCGCACAGGCGCGCATCCAGCGTCGGCAGGCCCGGGGTGCGGAACAGCAGGTCGAAGTCGGTCAGGTCGTCGAGATAGCGGTCGCCGATGCGCCACTGTTGTACGCCCTCCACCGGCGTGGCCGGGGCGCGGGCGTCGCACACGGCAAAGGGAATCTGGTGTGCATGGAGAAAGCGAGCCAATGCGCGGTTTTCCACGCCGAGGCCAAGCAGGGCAATGCGCCGCTGGAGCAGAGCCGCGCTTGACTGTTTGGGGCCGGAGGATTTCTTTAGCGACATTGAAATCGCAACTACTAAAATCAACTAGCGAGAAGGTGCTGTGGCTGTAACAATTATGCGTACGGTGCGGCCTAGTCCGCAATGGCAAGACAGCTTGATCCGGCTGGCGAGCGGCCAACGGGTCGTCATCGACGCCGAGGAAACTTGGTCGCCGGACATGCGCAACCAAATCGCTTGGTGCGGTGCCGATGGCTTGTACAACTTGCCGGCTGGTGAGGGGTATCTCCTGCGCGGGGCCAATGTCGGCGCACTCATCGCCCGCATCGGCGACGACGGGCCGACCTTTGCCGTGGGCAGCCGCTACGACTTTATCGCCGACCGCGCCGGGGTGCTCTTTTTGGCGATGAACGAAAACCCAGACTTCAACAACCAAGCAGGCAAAATCGTCGCCCAAATCATCGTCTTCGACCAACCATGAGCCTCGCCGCCCACCCGGCGACCGCAGCTTATGTGCGCGCCGGGCATCCGCCGGTCCGCGCTATCACTCCGCTCGCCGCAGGGGTCTGGCGCGTTGAGGACCTAGCGGGCCACAAGGTCGTGGTCAAGCATCAGCGCTTCGGCAGGCTGACGCAGGGCACGGCTTACGACTTGTTGGAGGTCGAGCGCGACGTGCTCCGCTTCTTACGCGCGGCCGGATGTCTAGTACCCGCCGTCCTCGGCATAGACCCAGACGCCCACTGCATCTTCTTGCAATGGGTCGGCGATCGCACGCTTGACGATGCAATTCAGGCTGGAGACCAAGCGCCGACGATGCAGGCTATACGAGGGCTGTGCGCCATTGAGCGCACGTGCGCCCAACGCGCCGACCAACTAGCGCCGAGGGTCGTGCCAAGTGCCAATCGCGCAGCCCTCGACGACGCTTGGGACCAAGCAGGAGCCCGGGCGCACGCCGGCATCGAACAGCTATGCCGCCATCTCCAGCAGCCCTTAGACGCTGGGGTACAGCCGCTGCTCAATGCCATGCACGGTTGGCTGGCGACGCGGCCGGCCGCGCTGGGCAGCGTAGATTACAATGCGCGCAACGCCATCGTCGAGCCGGGGGGGACGCGCGTTTACTTCCTCGAGTTTGCCAAAATGGGTTGGGACTGGACGGAAAGGCGCTTGACGCAGTATACTACTAGTATGGGTAGCGGCCGACCGGATGGGCGCATGCGCTCGCTGCTGGACACCTCCGCAGCGCGTTTGTACGCCGAGGCGTCCGGCCGCTGCGACGGTGCGCGTGCGCTCGATTACCACCGCATCTTTTTTCTTTTAAATAGTGCCGCTTTGTTGTGTGCAGCCCTCAACGGCGAGCCACAGGCACTGGCTCTGCGCCAACACTGGAAAAGGCCCTATAGGCGGCTTAGGCAATGCGCGGCCATGCTGGCCGAGGGCCTGAGTACAGACCCAAGTGCAGCCGAGTTCAGGAGCCGGTTTCAATTTTGTCTATTACCACGCGGAGGAACCTTATGAGCGAATGGAACACGCTCGACTTCAAGCCCCGGGCCCGGGGAATGATCATCGGCGATATTCCTTGGCTGGCGCGGATCGCCGATAAGGCGCGGGCCCACCAACAGCAACGCATCGGCGACTACGTATTTCCCTGACCGGCCGACCAGCACTTCCTGGAGGAAGTGGAGCTAACAGCCGCAGCATTCGGCGAGATGGTGGCCTCGTCGGCAGACGACGAGGCCCTGATCAAAAAGATGAAAGCGCACTTGGCTAGAAAGCACTAGTATGAGCACCTCAGCGCAAACAACGCGCACACCAAGGCGTAGGGTTCGGCAGTTGGAGGTGGAAGTCGTCGATGTGCGCCGCGACACCCCGGACACCACCACGCTCTTTATGTCCGCTGGCGACGAGCCGGTCGCATACGAGGCCGGCCACTTCTGCACCATTGATCCCCATCAGTTCGGCGAGTTAGAGCACTTCACCGCCTATTTAGAAGATCAAAAGGGGCAGCGGGAAAAGCCGCGGGCCTATTCCATGGCTTCTGCGCCCCACGAAGAGCACCTCGCCATCACGATCAAGGAGGAGCGCTACGAGAGCGGCCAGACGCCGTACCCGCCGCTTTTGTCGCCGCTCTTGACGTACTACATCCAAGCGGGTCGGCGGCTAGTCATCAGCGGTTTTACCGGAGCGTACACCTTTCCCGCCAATGTCCGCGAGCGCACCGACCACATTCTCCACGTGTGCGCTGGCAGCGGCATCGTGCCCAACCGAAGCCTGATCAAGGAAAGTCTGCATCGCCGCGACCCGCTCCGGCACACCCTGCTGTTTAGCAACAAGACGCGCCAAGACATCATCTACTTTGCGGAATTTGAGGTGCTGCGGGCGCAGCATCCCGATCAACTCGACGTGATCCACTGCATCACCCGCGAAGACCCGGCTGGCATTCGCGGCGCCCGCCAAGGGCGCATCTCTGGGGAACTTTTGCGCGAAATCGCCCCCGATCCTTCCAGCGTCCTGGCCTATAGCTGCGGTCCGGGCATCACGCCTTACGAGCGCCGGGCAGCGAGGGCTAAAGGCGAGGTCCCGGAACCGCGCTTCGTCGAAAACATGGTCGCGCTTTTGCAGGAGCACGGGCTGGACAAAAAACAGATCCGGCAGGAGAGCTGGGGCTGAATGAAGTTGATCGTGCAGATTCCCTGCTTTGACGAAGAGCAGACCCTGCCCGCTGTAATCCGCGACATTCCGCGCCAAGTGCCCGGCATCGACCAAGTCGAAATTTTGGTCATCGACGACGGCTCCAGCGACCTGACTAGCGAGGTGGCGCGCGAGTGCGGCGCCGATCACGTAATTCGCTTCCCGCGCAACCGCGGGCTGGGCCAAGCCTTTAAGGCCGGTTTTGACGCTTGCTTGCGGCTGGGGGCCGACATCATCGTCAACACCGATGGCGACAACCAGTACTACGGCGGCGACATCGACAAGTTGGTCGCGCCCATTCTCGGTGGCCATGCCGACATGGTCATCGGCGATCGGCAGCCGCAGGCCATTGCCCACTTCTCCGCCCTCAAGCGTTACTTACAGGGTTTGGGCAGTCGGGTGATCAGCCGCCTCGCCAGCTCACAAGTGCCAGATGTAGCCAGCGGCTTTCGCGCCTTTAGCCGCGAGTGCGCCCTCCAGCTTTCGACCTTTACTGATTTCGATCACACGGCTGAGCACGTGATCGAGGCCGGATACAAAAATTTGGCCGTGACTTCGGTCGCGGTGCGCACCAACCCCAAGACGCGCGAGTCGCGCCTCTTTTCTAACATCGGCACCTTCGTCTTCAAATCCGCGGCGATCAGCTTGCGCACCTATGCGCGCTACGCCGCGCTCAAGATATTCGCCCTATGCGGCGTTTTGACCTTTGTCGCTGGCTTTTGTCTCGGCGTGCGCTTTCTCTACTTCTTCTTTTGGACCGACGAAGGCGGGCTGCACGTGCAGTCGCTGATTTTGGCGGCGATTCTGCTGTTGGCCGGGTTTCAGATGTTTCTCACCGGCGTCATAGCCGATTTGATCGCCACCAATAGGGACTTGCTCGAAGATGCGTTGCAACGGGTCAAGAAGCTGGAATTGCGCGACGGGCAAAAATAATTCCATGAAAAAACCTGCCATTTACATAGATGGCCAAGAGGGCACGACCGGGCTGCGCATTCGCCAGATGCTAGCCGAGCGCGAGGATGTGGAAGTGTTGCTCATTCCACCGGAGCAGCGCCGCGATCGGCGGGCCCGAGCCGAGTTTCTCAACCGCGCGGACTTGTGCGTCCTCTGCCTGCCCGACGACGCGGCCGCCGAGGCCCTCGCCGTGCTCGAAAACCCACAGACCAAAGTCATCGACACCAGTACGGTGCGCCGGGTCCACGCCGAGTGGGTCTATGGGCTGCCCGAGATTTCACCCGCGCACAAAGAGCAAATTCGCCGCGCCCAAAAAGTCGCCAATTGCGGCTGTTATCCCGTCGGTTTCATCCTCGCCGTGCGGCCCCTCATCGCGCAGGGGCTGCTCCGGCCTACCGCGCCGCTGACCATCAACGCCGCGTCCGGCTATTCCGGCGGCGGGCGGGCGCTGATCGCCGCATACGAGGGAGCCGGCGAGCACCAGCCTTTCTGCCTGTACGGCCTCGACAGCGCACACAAGCACTTGCCCGAGCTGTGGAAATTCAGCGGATGCCAAAAGCAGCCGCTCTTTGTGCCGTCCGTCGATCCTTCGTTCTGCGGCATGGTCGTCAGCACGCCGGTGCCGGCGGAATTTTTCGCCCGCCCCCCCGTCGATCGCGCCGCCGTGTACGCAGTCTGGCGCGAGTACTACGCGGACTGCCCCTTTGTGAAGGTGGTCGCGCCGCAAGACGCTGTATTGCGCGACGACAAGTTCCTCGACCTGACCGGGTTGAGCCATACCAATTTCGTCGAGCTATCGGTCTGGGGCGATCCAAAGCAGGGCTTGGTGTTGGTCGGGCGGCTCGACAATCTCGGCAAAGGCGCGTCGGGCAATGCCGTGCAGTGCCTCAACTTGATGCTCGGCTGCGACGAGACCGCGGGGCTGGTCTAGATGCTCGTCGATAGCCACTGTCATCTCGACCAATTCGCCGATGCCGACGCCGTGCTCGCGGTCGCCGCCCAAGCCGGAGTGGGGCAGATAGTAGCCGTCAGCGAAAGCACCAACTCCATGCGTGCGGTACTCGCGCTCAAGCAGCGGTACCCCGACCAAGTGCTGGCCGGGCTGGGCTTGCATCCCGCATGGGTGACCCAAGCTACTGACACAGAAATAGCCGACGGGCTCGCCTTGCTGGCGGCGCACCTGCCCGAAGCCGATGTCCTCGGCGAGGTCGGCCTCGACTACAAATGGGCGGCCAACCCGCAACAGCAGGCCCAACAACAGGACGTCCTCGCGCAGCAACTCGATCTGGCGGCACAGTGCGGCAAGCCGATCAACCTGCACTCGCGCCGCGCCCAGCGGCAAACCTTGGCGCAGGCCGTGGAATTTCGCCGCCGCACCCAGCTCAATGCCCAGCTACACTGGTTCACCCAATCCAAAAAACTCGTGCGAATCTGCCGCGCGGAGCGGATCTACGTCTCGGTCGGTCCGTCCGTCCTGTGCGACCCACAGACCCAAGCCGTGGCCGCAGAAATCGACCGTGCGTTGCTGCTGTTGGAAACGGACGCGCCCGTGCCCATTGGCGGGGTCGCTGGCCATCCGGCGCGGGTGGCCGCCGTGGCCGCCAAACTAGCTGAACTCATCGGGTTCACCCAAGAGGAGGCCGCGGCCAATTGGGCGCGTTATTTGGGCAAGCTGCCGTGAAACAGCGACTGCGTAATGTCAGTTAATCAGTACATAGGAGGAACTATGCCAACGAGTATTTTTGCCCTTGCCTGCGCCCTCGTCCTTTGCGGGCTGGCAAGGCCAGCAAGTGCCCAACAAGGCTTGGGTAGCTTGGAGAGTCTGGTCAAGTTGGGCGAAGAGGAGGTCAAATTACAGGCTCTTTCCGCGTCCGATCTACCGGACCTAAATCAGGATTTGATCTCTGGTAAGGCGCGCCTGCCCAGCGGTTTAAGCGCCGACAAGACGCGCATTAGTCAAGATCGCGATATAGATCCGGACGCGTACATCGTCGGCCCTAACGACGTATTGCAACTCTACATTTGGGGCGAATTTGACCAGCCCTACACCTTGCAGGTCGATCCAGAGGGCCATGTCCTCATCCCCACCGTCGGCTCGTTTCACATTTCGGGCCTGTCGCTAACCGCAGCCAAAGAGCGCCTTTCAACCGCAATCCAAAACAAGTATCCTAAAGTGGGCATCAGCATCTCCCTCGTGAGTATGCGTTTCTTCACCGCGTACGTCACCGGCGCAGTGATAAACGAGGGCAGCTTCACTATCCATCCGACCACGCGGGTTTTAGCTATAATCAAACAGGCTGGCGGCTTTGAGGACCGCTTGCCACAGATCGCGGTGCCGCGCCAAGGTGCCGGTGGAGCCCCCAGCCGCAACACGGCCCGGCGCTCCATCCAATTGATCCACCGCGACGGCACCAGCGAGCGCGTGGATCTCGACATGTTCCTCGCCACCGGCGACCTCGCGCACAATCCCTACGTGCGCATGGGCGACGTAGTCCACGTCTCGTTCCGCCAGCATTCGGTGTCCATCTTCGGCGCGGTCAACGAACAAGGCGAATACGAGTTCCGGCCTGGGGACACGCTCGGCGACCTGGTGACATTGGCCAAGGGATTGAATCGCTCTAAACCGCTAATAAGCGCCGAGCTCTGGCGCTTTCAGGAGGGTGCTGAGCAGGCCGAAGTCATTGAGTTGAGCGGCGATAACGGGGCCATGGAGGAGTTGGATTTTGAGACCATCCGCCACATTGAACTGCGCCCCAACGACGCCGTCTTCATCCGTGCGCGATCGCTGTGGCAGTCCACGCACTCGGTCGTGGTCTCTGGCGAGGTCGCGTTTCAAGGCCGCTACCGCATCGAACCCGGAATTACCCGCATCAAAGACGTGGTGGCCGCAGCCGGCGGCCTAACCGACGCGGCGTCGCTCATCGGTGCTCGCGTGATCCGCACTAGAGTACGGGCCGCGGGAGACCCGGAGCTAGAGCAGTTGCAGCGGCTGAGCGAGGTGGCGGGACTCACCTCCCTAGATGCTGAGGATCGGGCTTATCTCAAGACCAAAACTCGCGAAGAAAAAGGACGGGTCGCGGTCGATTTTGAGCGGTTGTTTATGGATGGCGACGAGCAGCAGAACATCCTGCTCGCCAGCGGCGATGTGATCTTTTTCCCCATGCAGCGGCACACCATCAGCGTCAGTGGCCAAGTGCAACGCGCTGGCCTGATCGACTACGAGCCGGGCCGCGACGTGCGCTACTACATTGCCAAGGCCGGGGGGTACTTGCACGATGCCGACACACGCAACGCCCGCCTAGTTCGGGTGCGCACCGGCGTGCGCGAGAAACTCAAAGACAACCTGCTAGTCGAGGTCGGCGACGAAATATGGGTGCCCCAGAAGGAGCGCATCGACTATTGGGTACTTACCCAAGAAACTATTCGCACCACCACCAATATCCTAGTCCTCGCGGGCCTAGCATTGAGGTTCTTTTAGGCCGGGGATCTCGAGGAGCACGACTGAATGAATACTCAAAAAAAAGAAATCGACATCATCAATCTGCTAACGGCACTACACGCCGGCCGCTGGCTGATCATCGGCGGCACCTTGGCCATCTGCGTCTTAGCCGGTGGCCTCAGCTTCCTCTTGCCAAAGGAATACGAGGCCACTGTGCAGATTCTGCCGCCGCGCGAGGAGAAACAGAACTTCGGTTTTTCCAGCCTACTCTCATCCTTACCCATCCCCACCTTGCGCCTTGGAGAAAGAGGTACGCCATCTGACATTTCTCTCGCTACCATCAGGAGCTTGACGACGCGGCGGCAGATGATCGAGAAATTTGGCTTGATGCAGCACTATGAAGCTCGCACCCTGACTGACGCGCTCGAGACCCTCGCCGACAAAACCACGGCCGACAAAACCGAAGAAGGCATGCTTTCGGTATCAGTACTAGACCAAAATCCGCAATTGGCCGCCGACATGGCCAATTACTACATCGTCCTACTCGATAGCACCAACAAGCGGTTCTCGCACAAGACCGCCTCCGAGCACTTGAATTTTATCCGCGGGCTTTTGCAAGAAGAGGACAAAAAGCTCGAGGACAAGATGCGGCGGCTAGAGCAGTTCCAGTCCGAGCACAATGCCATCTCGATCGCAGACCAAGCCCGCGCCGTGATCTTGACGGCCACCTCAATGCAGACCGCGGCGATAGAACTTGCAATTGAGCGCCAACGGCTCATTCAATCTGGGCTAGGTCCCAATCACGATAAGGTCAAAAAGCTCGAGCGCGAAATCCTACTGCGGCAGGGGACTATGGCTTTCTTGCGCGACGGCCTCAAGCCGGCCGACAACGCCATGCTGCAAAACAAATCGCTGCAACTAGAGCTGGATGAAAACCTCTTCCTGCCGCTAAAGCAGATCCCAGGCGTAGCCCAAGAGTACGCGACCCTCGAAAAGGATGTCCTCGTGCAGACCTCCCTTTTGCTGGTCCTGCTGCAACAGGAGGCCCAAGCCCTGATCGAAGCCAGGGACGCTACCTCAACCGTGCAGGTGCTCGACCCGGCCACGCCGCCCGAAGTTAAGGCCAAGCCCCAGCGCGGGTTGATCGTGTTTATCGCCGGTCTACTCAGCTTCATCGCCTCAACTACCTATGTGCTGGGGGCGGTGTACATGCGGGACCTGCAACAACGCTGGCACGACCGGCAGCACCAGACGACGGCTGAAGTTCTATGACTATGCAAGTGAAAGTGATCAACAGGGGTGGCCAACCACTGCCCACCTATGAGACAGCACACAGCGCGGGCCTTGACTTGCGCGCCGCACTATCAGCAGAAGTGGTGTTAGCACCCGGCGAGCGCGTCCTCATTCCCACGGGCCTATTCCTCGAAATCCCGCCGGGCTACGAGGCTCAGGTCAGGCCGCGCAGTGGCTTGGCCCTCAAGCGCGGCCTAACACTGCTCAACGCCCCAGGCACGATCGACGCCGACTACCGGGGCGAAGTCGGCGTCATCATGGTCAACTTTTCGGCCGAGCAGCAGCGCATCGAGCCAGGCGACCGCATCGCCCAGCTCATTTTCGCGCCGGTGACGCGCGGCGAGTGGCTCGAGGTCGCAACGCTCGCGGAAACCGAGCGCGGCCGCGGCGGCTTTGGCTCGACCGGGGGGTGCTGAAATCACCGCAAGATAGAAAATTTCCGCGATGCGCTTCTTCAATACGAGCGGGCCGGTGGTGGCCGCAGACCACTACTGCATCCCGCCCTTAGAGCGGCTGAATCTAGCCGAGGTGCGCCGACTGCTGCGCGACAAACGCTACTTCGTCCTGTACGCGCCGCGGCAGACGGGCAAGACATCGGCTCTACTAGCCCTGTGCAACCTGCTCAACGCCGAAGGCACCTATCGCTGCGTATATGTCAACGTGGAAGGCGGTCAGGCCGGGCGCGAGAATCCCGAACAGGTAATACGCACCATTTTGGGCGCGTTGGCATTGCGAGCAAGCGTGACGCTCAACGACGAATTTCTGCTCAATGTCTGGGCGAACATATTCGCCGAGTTTGGCCCGCACGCTGCTTTGCAAGTGGCATTGACGCACTGGGCTAGGGCCGACTCAAAGCCCTTGGTGCTGCTGATTGACGAGATCGACGCGCTGATGGGCGACGCACTGCTGTCGGTGCTGCGGCAATTGCGCGCCGGCTACGATTTGCGGCCAGCGAATTTTCCCCAGAGCGCGGTGCTGTGCGGCGTACGCGATGTGCGCGACTACCGCATTCAATCGACCGCTGAGAACGCGATTATTGCCGGCGGCAGTGCGTTCAATATCAAGGCGCAGTCGTTGCGTCTGGGGAATTTTTCGCCGCAGGAAGTGCGGGCGTTGCTGGAGCAGCACACGGCCGCGACCGGCCAAGTGTTTACGGCCGCCGCGCAGGAGACGGTCTGGCGACAAACCCAAGGGCAGCCGTGGCTGGTCAATGCGCTGGCCTACGAAGCCTGCTTTGCCGACGACCGGGCCGAAGCGTGGCCGCGGCCGGTCGCGGCCGAGGCCATCCTCGCCGCACAAGAGCAACTCATCCAGCGGCGCGAGACGCATCTGGATCAATTGGCCGACAAGCTCAGGGAAAAGCGAGTGCAGCGCGTGGTTGAGCCGCTGTTGAGCGGCAGCGCGGTGCGCCACTTTGCCGACCGCGATGTGGAATACGTGCGCGATGTGGGCCTAGTCGCTCCCGACCGTCCGCTGCGCTTGGCCAATCCGATCTATATGGAGGTGGTGCCGCGCGAACTGACGTGGGTGCTACAAGAGGAGTTTGAGCAAGAGACCGCGTGGTATGTGGATGCCGCGGGGGGCTTGGACATGATCAAGCTGCTGTCGGCATTTCAAGCGTTTTTCCGCGCCCACTCCGAGCACTGGGTGGAGCGATTTGCGTACAAAGAAGCGGGGCCGCAGTTGCTATTGCAGGCTTTCTTACAGCGGGTCATTAACAGTGGTGGGCGCATTGAGCGCGAGTACGGCCTTGGCCGGGGGCGAACGGATTTGCTGATTGTGTGGCCGCAAGGAGGCCACCCGCGCAAGGTAGTGGTTGAGTGCAAGGTGCTACACCAGAGCTTGGAGCAGACGATAGCCAAAGGGCTGGAACAGACGGCTGGGTACATGGATCGGTGCGGTGCCGAAGCGGGTCATCTCGTGATTTTCGACCGACGCGAAGGGCGGCGTTGGGCGGACAGAGTGTTTCACGAGCGTCGGATGGCCGATGGAGGGGTGGCGATTGAGGTGTGGGGGATGTGAAAGGTGGGGGCTTTGGCTCGACCGGGGCGTACTAAAACTGTCCCAAAGTGGATAACTGACGTTCCGCCGCGTTTGTCCTGCCTGCGTACGCGGCAAGGATTTCTTGGATTCCCGCTTGCGCGGGAAGGACCTCGGGGCAGCAAGAGACAGACGATAACGAGCGACTGCGTAACGTCAGGTGAATAACTGATGTTACGCAGTGGCGTTAGAATCCGTCGGCCCCTTGGGCGTTGTCTCGTACGTGGGCTTCGGCCCGCTCAGCCCACCGCGGTCGGCGGCGGGCCCACCGTAGGGACAGACCTATGTGTCTATCCCCAAAGGATCCACTGCGTAACGTCAGGTGAATATAAAAAAAGGGCCGGTACTCGCGTTGGAGTCCCGGCCCTTTGTATTGCATCCGTATGGCTGACTAACGCGCCCCCCCCGATATGGCCGGCAGAAAATGCACCTCGCTTTCAGGCCCCACCTTCGCCCTAAGCCCGGCGGCGACCACTTCGCCATCCACCGCGACGGCGATCTCGGTCTTGATGCGGTCGCCGTCGAGAACCCGCTCCTTGAAGCCAGGGTAGCGGGCGTCGAGCGCGGCGACCACTTCGCGCACGGTCGTCGCGCCCTCTACCTCCACTTGCTGCTGGCCAGCAGTCAGCTTCTGCATCAACGAGGGAATCCAAGCTACGGGCATAGCTTTTACCTACTCCCGGCCAACGCCGCGACAATGCGGTCGGGCTTCATGGGCAACTCCTGCGGCCGTACGCCAACAGCATCCCCAATGGCCGCAGCAATAGCCGCGGGCGGCGGGGCGATGTTGGCCTCGCCAACGCCGCGCACGCCATAGGGATGGCCCGGGTTGGGCACCTCGACGATGATGGTCTCAATCATCGGCAGGTCGAGGCTGGTCGGAATCCGGTAGTCGAGAAAGCTGGAGTTATCGAGGTGGCCGTCGCCACTGTAGAAGTACTCCTCGTTGAGTGCCCAACCAATGCCTTGTACCGAGCCGCCCTGCATCTGGCCCTCTACGTACGCCGGGTGAATGGCCCGGCCAGCGTCTTGGACGACCGTAAAGCGCACAATATCCACCTTGCCGGTCTCGGGATCGACCTCGACATCGGCGATGTTGGCCGCAAAGGAGCCGCCGACGCCCGAGTCTGGATCCACCGTGGCGCGGCCAATGACCGGGCCGCCGGTCTCTTCGAGTCGGCCAGCGAGTTCCTTAAAGGTCATGGCGTTATCGCCGGCGCGGAAGACACCATCGTCAAACTCGACTTGGCTTACTTCGACTTCCCACAGTTGGGCGGCGCGCTCGCCGAGCTGGTCCCGCACGTCAAGGGCGGCCTTGTACGCGGCCCAACCGGTGGCGTACGTCACGCGGCTGCCGCCGGTTACGTCCGTGTGGCCAATCGAGTCCGTGTCGGCCACCTGCGGTTTGACGTCTTCGGCTCGCAGGCCCAAGGTCTCGGCAAACTGCATGGCGACCGAGGTGCGCGTACCGCCGATGTCGGTCGAACCCTCGACTAAGCTAACCGTGCCGTCGGCGTTGACGCTGGCCGTGCAGGAGGACTTCAGCCCGACGTTGAACCAATAGCCAACCGAAACGCCGCGCCCCCCATTGGGGCCAGCCGGTGCTGGACTCTGGTAGTGCTGCGAGTCGCGGATGGCTTCCAACACCTCCTTGCAGCCCATCTTCGGGTACACCACCCCGTCGATGCGGCGGGTGCCGGTCGTGGCCGCGTTTTTGAGCCGGAACTCCAGCGGCTCTATCCCCAATGCGGCGGCCAGCAGATCGACTACATGCTCCGTGGCAAAAGCCACTTGCGTCGAGCCTGGGGCGCGATACGCAAAACTTCGCGGCTTGTTGACCACTACGTCATAGCAGTCAATCCGGCCATTGGGTATGTCGTAGCACGAAAATACGCACATCGCGGCCGCGCCGACCAAGCCGCCGGGATATGCCCCGGACTCAAAGGCAATATAGGCGTCGGCGGCCACGATCTTGCCGCTGTTGTCAGCCCCCATCTTGACCTTGATGTACGACCCCGGCGTCGGGCCGGTGCTCTCGAAGACGGCTGGCCGGGGCATAATCATCTTGACCGGTTGGCCGGTCGCCTTGGAGAGCAGGGCGGCGACTGGCTCCAAGTAAATCGGGATTTTGCCGCCAAAGCCGCCGCCAATCTCCTGCGGCACGACCTTGATCTTGGAAATGGGCATGTCCAAGACCGCGCCGACTTGGGCACGCGCCGTGAACGAACCCTGAGTGCTGGTCCAGATCGTCAGTTGGCCATCGGCGTTCCAGCTCGCGGTGGCGTTGTGTGGCTCGATGTATCCTTGATGCACGGTGGCGGTCTGAAACTCGCGTTCCACGACCACGTCGGCCTCGGCAAAAGCCTGGTCCAGATTGCCGAGCCGGTGCTCAAAGTGGGTCGCGAGGTTGCTCTTGCGGCCGGTGTCTTCGCCAAACTCTTGGGTGGTCATGTCGTCGTGGAGCTGGGGTGCGCCCTCCTGCATGGCCTCGCGCACGTCGAGCACGGCCGCTAGGACTTCGTACTCGACTTCGATCAGGTCGAGAGCCTCTTCGGCAATGTGGACGTTAGTGGCGGCGACCGCGGCGACTGGATGCCCGCTGTACAGGGCCTTATCCGTGGCCAGAACGTTGTCGCGCAGGTATTTGAGCCGGGCCGGGCCTTCGCCGAGATCGACCATCTGGTCGCCGGCATCGGGCAGATCGGCACCGGTGAGAACGGCCTTGACCCCGGGCCGGGCCGCGGCTTTAGAAGTGTCTATGGACTTGATGCGTGCATGGGCATGGGGCGAGCGCAGGACTTGTCCGTAGAGCAAACCGGCCAATCGAGTGTCGCCGCCGTACAGGGCGCGCCCGGTGACTTTGTCGACCCCGTCGTGGCGGATGGGGCGGGTGCCGATGACTTTATAGCCGTTGGTGGCAGGCATGGCGTTCCTCCTCGTTGGGGTTAGGCACTCTGGCGCACTTCCTCGGCCGCGTCGAGGACGGCGCGGACGATCTTGTCGTAGCCCGTGCAGCGGCACAAGTTGCCCGCTAGCCAGTGCCGTACTTCGTGCTCGGAAGGGTTGGGGTTGTGGTCGAGCAGGACTTTGGCGGCCACCAAAAAGCCCGGGGTGCAGATGCCGCATTGCAGCGCAGCGTGTTCGAGAAACTTCTGCTGCACCGGGTGCAGGCTATCCGGGCTAGCAAGGCCCTCAACTGTGCCGATCTGCTTGCCATCGGCTTCGACGGCCAGCATTAGACAGGAATCGACGAGGACGCCGTCGACGACGACCGAGCACGCCCCGCAGTTGCCGTCGTTGCAGCCTTCTTTCGTGCCGGTGAAGCCGAGCGTTTCGCGCAATACTTCGAGCAGGCTTTGGCGCGACTCGCAGAGAAACTCGGTCGGCTCCCCGTTGATCGTGGTTTGAACGTGTGTTTTGCTCATGTACCTTAACTCCGAATCTGGGCCGCTTGTTGCGGCGAGTGAAGATTGTTAGCCAGCCGCTTCCTGTACGGCGTTGGCGACGAACTGACCGCGGGCCCGGGCCACAGCCCCGGCGAGGGTGCGCTTGACTAGCACCCCGACGAGATGAGTGCGAAACTCGGCCGGGCCGCGCATATCGGAAATCGGACTGGCCACGCGCTGAGCGGCGGCCGCGGCGGCCGCAATAGCCTCGTCCGAGACCGCTTGGCCCACTAGGCTGTCGCCGGCTGCGCGAGCAAAAATCGGCGTCGGGCCGACTGCGCCAAGGGCAATACGTGCAGCCTTAAATTCCTTGCCGCGATTGGCCAAGGTGACATGGGAAGACACCCCGACGACCGCGATGTCCATCTCGTTGCGCGGAATGAAACGCTGGTAGTGCGAGCCCGTGTTCTTTTTGGCAACCGGGACTTGGAGGGCAACCAAGATCTCGCCGGGCGCGAGCACACTGCGGCCCGGAGCGGTGCAAAAATCCTCTACTGCAACTTGGCGCCGGCCGTCCGGCCCGGCAATGTGGCACACGGCCGAATGGGTGATTAAGCTGGGAATGGTGTCCGCGCTGGGAGAGGCATTGCACACATTGCCGCCAAAGGTGGCGCGGCCCTGTATTTGGATGCCGCCGATAATGGCAGCCGAATCCACGAGCCCGGGGTAGCGCTCGACGATTTCGGGTTCATTGTAGATGCTCCAGCAGGACACGGCCGCGCCGATGACCAAACCCCGACGGGGGCCGTAGGAAAGCTCGTTGGCCTCGGGGACGTTCTTGACGTCGATGATGCAGTCGGGCGTAAAGCGCTTCCCGCGCAACTGGACGATCAAATCGGTGCCGCCAGCAAGGACGCGGGCGGCTTCGCCCTTTGCGGCCTTGAGGGCCACGGCCTCGCGCAACGTACTGGGGGCACAATATGCAAAATTTTTCAAGGAAAACCTCCTCGCTTGTAAGTAGTGATCGCTGAGTTCGCGCCTAATTATGGAACGACCCCCCCCCGCTGTCAAGAGCGGCAAAAGAGGTCGGATAGCTGGATTTTTCTGGAGGAAATTCTCGGCGTGGGCGGCACCAAACTCGCAATTGACTACTCCCGATCCCAAAGGAATTGGGCTTCTTGGCAGCGTTGCGCCGCCACAGACTGTAGCCCCAGTCTGCAAATGTTACGCGCCGCGGATACACTCCAGACCAGTCGGCGCACCCAAGATGCCCACAGGCCAAACAATTCTAAGAGGTATAGGCCGGGTTCACGGCGACCAGAATCCTACCAGCTTCTGCCGCTTTGTAGGACAAGACGTGCCGGAACTGCGACCAAGTAGCGTCCGAAATGCTTTTGACAAGGTAACGGTTATGAGCCGTGGCCTTGACATGAAACGCTTCTATAGTGATCAGGCCATAGCGGTTTACTATGCGCCGTGCGTGTTGATGCACAAAACCATGCCTCCGGTGGCGGATGCGTTCGCGAACGCGAGCGACGACCTTGCGGGCTTTCTGGCACTCAGGGGATCCCTTAGCAGCCTTACTCAGTTTGCGTTGAGCCTGCGCCAGTGCCTTTTCGTCTTGACGGAAGAACCGGGGGTTGGCGACCATCTCGCCATTCGACAATACGGCGAACTGCTCCACCCCGACGTCGATACCCACCACTTTGTCGCTTGCGGGTAAGGGTTGAGCTTCCACCACGCAGATGATGGTAGCAAACCACTTGCCCGTCGCACTGCGGCGGATCGTGCAAGTCTTCGGCGTACCCTCCAAAGGCCGAGACCAAACCCCGCACAAGCAACCGATCTTGGAAAGCCGCAACCCTTGGTCGTCGAGACGAAAAGTCGTCGCCTGCGGGTAGGTTAGGCTGTTGTAGCGGCCTGCGCCTTTGAAACGGGGAAATTACCATCGAGTACCTCTCGCCTACAACTCCAAGGACGCCCCCGGCCATCCCGACGTTTGGTCAACTCAGGTATGATGGATGAGACCACGTACCACTGCTTGTCTGTAAGATCCATTTTCGTATTCAGAGACAGATATGAGGGGCCTCAATCAAACAGCGGCGACACTTCTTGTGCCACCGTGCGAGCGGCTTCTTGATAAAAATCATCGAGAATAGACTCGTCGTCCGACTTGAGCTCCTCCGTGAAACCCTGCTTGATGACGAGTTCCTGATCCAATACCACTTCGTCCCTGAGTACATCCTGTACTACCAACTGCACTTGGGACCATAACAGACGTTGTTCGACATTATAATAGAAGCCGACCCAGTACCCGTTTACAATGTAATCCAAGGTGTAGCGCATG
>RKRN01000296.1 GCA_007571365.1 Candidatus Latescibacterota bacterium | reverse complement strand
GGCGAGCATGGTCTTGCCCGATCCAGGCGGCCCGACCATGAGCAAGTTGTGCCCGCCGCTGGCGGCCACTTCGAGGGCGCGCTTGGCGTGGTCTTGGCCGCGCACATCCGCAAAGTCAACCCCGTAGTTGGCGTTGCTGCTAAACACCTCCTCCACGTTCAATTCGTAGGGTCGTTGGCGGGCGTCGCCGGTCAGAACACCGATAGCTTCGCTCAGTGAGCTGACGCCATAGACGAGCGGCCCATTGGCAATGGCGGCCTCGCGGGCGTTTTGCGTTGGCACGATCATGCCATAGAGGCCCTGCTGATGCAGCGAGCTGGCCATAGACAGCATGCCGCGCACCGGGCGTACGCTGCCGTTGAGCGATAGCTCGCCCAAGAGCGCGAACTCGGCGAGGCTCACCGGCTTGATTTGCTGGGACGCGGCCAAGACGCCGACCGCTATGGGCAGGTCAAAAGCCGAGCCTTCCTTTTTGCGGTCGGCCGGTGCGAGATTGATGGTGATTTTGCGGCGCGGCCACTGATAGCCAGCGTTTTTGATGGCCGCCAAGACGCGCTCCTTGCTTTCGCGCACTGCGGAGTCGGGCAGGCCAACGACCGCGAAGGTCGGCAAGCTGCGGTCGGTATCGACTTCGACATGGACCGGGTACGCGTCAATCCCGAGGGTGGCGGCTGAGAGGACAGTAGAGGGCATGCGGTTCCTTTCTGTTGCGTTGATAGGAAACACAAAACAAGAACCGTGCCAGCGGTGCTGTGCTCTGAGGCCGGTGGGGATTTTGAAGTGCAGAATGGGAACTAAGCGATACGGCGTTGGTACCTAAAGGGTACAGTAGAAGGAACCTCGCGCCTGCTGCCAAGCCGCGTAAAATTCCGCCATCGAACCGTAGCGCGCCGCGCGCTCCGGGCGACAGGCGCGCTGCACGACCGGGCCCAGCGCCCCGCCGATGTCGTCGCCGAGGAATACGCTGGCAGCGCGGCCCATGGTAAAGACGGTCGTGCGCTCGTCGATTAGCGCGCCGCGCTCGAATTCCTCGGGCGCCATAAAGCGCGTCGAGCCAAACATTCGCCCCATCTGGTTGGTGAACGCCCCCAAATGGTACATATCGAGATCCACGACGTGCGCTACTTGGCACTTGAAGTCGTACATCAAACAGCCATCGTAAAAATCCACGGCAATCCACCCGCGCTGGACGAGCTGGACGTGCAAGCCGTAGACCGCATCGAGCACGGCGAGCATGGCGGCGTCCGGCAGGCGGCGAAACCGCCGATGCGCCGATGGCGGATCGCGGCGTCCGCCATAGAGGCACTCGCCGTCAACCCAGTCGTACACTAGGGCCGGACCGTGCGCGGTTTCGACGATGCGGTGCAGTGCTGGCAAGGTCGGATGATCGCAACTGCGCCTGAGCCGGGCCGCATTGTACAGAAGCGCCACGCGGGCCGCGTGATCGCAGAATGCCTCGGCCCCGGGATCGGTGGTTTTGACGAAAAAGTGCTCGTCGCCAACCTGTACGCCATAGGAGACGTTGCCCGAGTCTTGGGTGGCCGCGCCGAAGGTGGCGAAGATGGTGCCGATTGCTTGGAGATAGGGGCCGGGCGGCCCGTTGATGCGCTCGATGTCGCGCAATGGATGGGCGGTCACCCCGCCTCGTCCATCACTGCTTGGATCATGGCTTGGATATAGCCGAACTCGTAAGCCCAAGCCTGACGCATGCTGTGCGGGTCCTTGTGCCCGGGCGCGTGATCCGGGACGCACATGTGCTGATAACCCACTTCTTTGAGGGCCTGCATGTTGCGGTGCATGTTCATCACCCCTTCGTCCGGCCAGACCTCTTGGAACTTGTTGCGCTTGCCGACGATGTTGCGGAAGTGGCAGAGGAAAATTTTGTTGCGCGAGCCTAAGTAGCGAATGATGTCGGGCACCTCGTTGAGCGGGTCGTCGACGCTTTCGGCCATGCAGCCCAAGCAGAGATTGACGCCGTGGTAGGGGCTGGGGCAGATCTCGATGAACTGCTTGAAACCGTCAAAGCCGCCCATCACCCGATCGACGCCCTTAAAGCCGGGCGGCAGCCAAGGGTCGCAGGGGTGGCAAGCCATGCGAACCTTGCACTCGGTGGCGACCGGGATGACCCTTTCCAAAAAGTAGGTGATGCGACGCCAGTTTTCCTCGGCGGTGACGGGTTGGTCGTAGCGCGGCGTCGTAGCGTCGGCCTTTTCGAGGTCCCAAGTGCTGTAGATGGAACCGCCGCGGCCGGGGGGTGTGCTTGCGGTGCGCTGGTTTTCGAGGGCGCAGAGATAGTATTTGATGGCCGGGATGCCGGCTGCGGCCGCTTGCCGCACCATGTTGATGACGAGCTCAATTTCTCGATCGCCTTGTTGGTAGTTGCCCATCATAAAATTGGGGACGGCCGCGCCGTTGACGTTGAACTGGGCCATGGGCAGGGCGACCATTTCCATGTCGATGCCGAAGCGAGCGCATTGCTCCTTTTTGGCGCCCAACTCTTCGACGTCCCAACCGTATTCGCGGTGGAACGCGATGAAGTTTTCGTTCTTGTTGAAGACTCCGTGGCGAGCCAGATATTCGAGATCTTCGTCCGATGTGGTGAACTGCTGGGTGCCGACGTGCATGACAGGCTCCTTGGTGGGGTGAAGGGGCGGTGCGAAACAGTACGCAAGCCGCGCTAGTGGATGCAAGCGGGCGCAAGGGGGCGAGCATGGGAACGCGCCTATTCCGCGCCGAGAATCTGGCCGCGGCGGAAGCAGTTGAGGACGTGGTCGTTGACCATGCCAGTGGCCTGCATGTGGGCGTAGATGACGGTCGAGCCAATGAATTTGAAGCCGCGGCTTTTGAGGTCTTTGCTCAAGGCGTCGGATTCGCGGCTGGTGGCTGGTAGATCGGCGAGAGTGCGGAATTCGTTGACGATAGGCTCGCCATCGACAAAACGCCAGATGTAGGTGCTAAAGCGGCCAAATTCGTCCTGTACGGCGAGGAAGTGCCGGGCGTTTTCCACAGCCGCGGCGATCTTGCGGCGATTGCGAATTAGCCCGGGGTCTTGCAGCATCTGTTCGATTTTGGCTGCGTTGAAACGAGCGACCGCGGCGGGGTCGAATTCGGCGAAGGCGCGGCGGTAGTTGGCGCGCTTGCGCAGGACGGTGTACCAACTGAGGCCAGCTTGGGCGGATTCGAGGGTGAGAAACTCGAAATGTTTGCGGTCGTCGTGGACCGGGACCCCCCACTCGCGGTCGTGGTACGCGACGTAATCGGGTTTGTCGAGGTCGAGCCACGGGCAGCGTTGGAGGGCCATATTAGCGCACACCAGCGGGAAAATCAAACGCGGCCTTGCACGCCGGCCCGAGCTTCAAACGCGCGTCGAACTTGCCGCCCTTCTTGCTCTTGAAGCCCTTGATTACCCCTGTTTTGCCTTTGGCGATCAAGGTGTGGATTTGCTTTTCGGTCAGCTTCTTACCCGCCATTTCCTTCCACACCACAAAATCGCACCCCTCGCGATAGCGATTGCAGCCAAAGCCGCGCTGGCCCTCAATGACTTGGCCCTGCCGACACTTGGGACAGGTGAGGGCGACATCCTTGGGCTCCGCCCGGGCGGAGCCATGCTGCGGCCGCTCGTCAAACTCGAAGACGACCTTGAACGCATCGTCGAATTTGAGCCGCGCCGCAAACTTCTTGCCGGCCTTGGAGACAAAGCCCGGCATCTTTGCGGTGCGGCCATTGGCCAGCAACAACTGCGCCTGCTTTTCGGTCAGCCGCTTGCGTGCCACCGTCTTCCAGATGGCAAAGTTGCAGCCCGCCCGGTAGCGGCTGCATCCGTATGCCTTGGCGTTTTCTACTACTTGCCCCTCTTGGCACTTGGGACAAGGCCCCAACACCGTGCTGCGGCCCGTACTTTTGCCCCGCTTCTTGCCTCGTGCCTGCGCCGCTTGCTCCGGGGAGAGTGCCGGCCCTTGCTGGACCTTGGGCACCAGCGTCCTCACCAAATCGGCGATTCCTTGGTAGAAACTCGCCACTGGCCGCTGCCCTTCCTCGATTTCCTTGAGCTGCTGCTCCCACTCGGCCGTCAGCTCCGGGCTGTGCAGCGGTTCGGCTACCAGGCCCACCAGTGCTTTGCCTTTCTCCGTGGCGGTGATTGACTTGCGGTCGCGGACTATATAGCCGGTGCGAATCAGCTTTTCGATGGTCTCGGCCCGCGTGGCCGGGGTGCCCAGCCCCGATTCTTTCATGGCTGCGGCCAGTTCGTCGTCTTCGATTTCGCGGCCGGCGTTTTTCATGGCCGCTAGGAGCGTGGCGTCTGTGTAAGGTCGCGGCGGCTGGGTTTCCTTTTCGACCACATCCATGCGCGTTACGTGGACTTGCTGACCTCGTTGCAGCGGCGGGAGTGCTTGGCGCTGTGGGTCGTCTTCCGGCGCTTTGCCCTTAGCGTTTGGCGGCCGCATGGCTGCTACCGTCCAACCCGCCTCTAAGACGACCGACCCCTTGGCCACAAAATCGGCCCCGCCGATGTCGAGCAAGACGGTCGTTTCTTCGACCGTTTGGTCGGGCAGGAAGACGCCGACAAAACGCGCCACTACTAAGTCGTAGACCTTCTGTAGATCTGGTGCGAGATTGGGGACGGGCTGTTGGCCGGTGGGAATAATGGCGTGGTGATCGGTGAGCTTGGTGCGATCGACATACGCTCGGCTGAGCCGATGCCCGCCGCGCAGACGCGCCAGCGCGGTCGCCGCCTGCGGGTGCGCTAGCTTTTCCAAGATGCCGGGCAGCTTGGGCACCATGTCCTCGGAGATATGGCGGCTCTCGGTGCGCGGGTACGTGATGAGCTTGTGGGTTTCGTATAGAGCTTGGGCGCGTTGGAGGGTTTGCGCGGCGGTAAAGCCAAAGCAGCGGTTGGCGTCGCGCTGGAGGTTGTTGAGATCGTATAGGGCGGGCGGCCGATTTCTTTTAATTTTTTGCTCAATTTTTCGCACCGTGCCGACCTTGTTGGGGCTGAGCTGGCGATGCAGGCGCTCGGCCTCTTCCTTCTCGTCGATGCGCGTCTGGCCATCCTTGCAGTACTTGGCGGCAAAACCCTCTGCTAACTGCGCCACTAACTCGTAGAAATACTCCTTTACAAAGCTGGCAATCGCCGCATCGCGCTTGACCACCATGGACAGAGTTGGCGTCTGGACCCGACCGATGGTGCAGAGTGCCTTGTTGTGGACCGTGTAGGCGCGGGTCAGGTTCATGCCCATCAGCCAATCGGCTTGCCCGCGCGCCCGTGCGGCCGCGGCGAGATGATCGAAAGCCGCTCCCTCTTGCAAGGCGCAGAAGCCGCTTTGGATCGCCTCGTCGGTCAGGCTCGAAACCCACAGTCGGCTAAACGGCTTTTTGCAGCGGGCGTGCTCGTAGATCAGGCGAAAGATGTGCTCGCCCTCGCGCCCGGCGTCTGTGGCGCAGATGACGCGCTCGGCTTGGGGGCTATTGAGCAGTTTTTTGACGACTTGGTACTGGTCGGCGGTCGAGTGCGCCGTCTTGAGCTTCCACTGCTCGGGGATCATCGGTAGCTGGTCAAAGGACCAGCGGCTGTTCCATGGCGGGCCGTAATCGTCTGGCTCGGCGAATTGCACGAGGTGCCCTAGTGCCCACGTGACGATATAGCCGTTGCCTTCGACGTAGCCTTGGCCGCGTTTGTTGGCTCCTAGGACCCGGGCAATATCGCGCGCTACGCTGGGCTTTTCGGTGAGGACGACGGTGGTCATGGATTTATGCTACTAATCGACTCGCTCCGACGCAATGCACAATGATTAACAGGGAGTTTATAGAGTATACCTAAGTACGCGACAGTTCCGGTGAATGAGTGCGGACCTCGGCCCCGCTATGCGGGCGAGACGCCCGCGCACCCAGAGACGGCCCTACGGTCGTATGCTTAGGAGTGTCCACAAGAAGATGCGACAGCACGGGTATTTCCTGAGAAGCGTTCTCAACCTTCCGCTCGGCGTTGCCCCATGGCAGCTCAGCCACTACGCAATGGGGCCCATTGAGGAGTTTAAGAACGTTTCTGAGC
>RKRN01000323.1 GCA_007571365.1 Candidatus Latescibacterota bacterium | reverse complement strand
CGCTCGGCCCGATCAAAAAGCACATCCCGAATCACCTCCATCATCCCCCCCAGTCGCGCCAACTCCTCATTCGTCCGCGTCACCTCCTGCTCCACCCGCTCCAACCGACCCGAAAACTCCTGTTGACGCTCGGAAAACTCCTCCAGCCTCGCGTCCTGACGGTCTGAAGCCTCCTGAATGTTCGCGTCTTGACGCTCGGAAAACTCCTTGAACCGCACGTCTTGACGCTCGGAAAACTCCTTGAACCGCACGTCTTGGCGATCAAAAAACTCCTCCAGCTTCGTTTCCAGCCTATTCGCCAGGGCCTGCATCTCGGCGCGATGCGCCTGCATCTCGGCCCGGAGCTCGCGCCGCTGAGTACGCAACTCCCGCATCATAGCCAATATAACGCTCGCCACGGCCACACCCACCCCGACAACGGGAACCCAGTTCACAGCATGACTCTCCAAAACATCCTCCTTACTGACGTTACGCCGGGGCGTTAGAAGCCGTTAGAAGCCGTCTGTCGTCCCGTGCGCCCGACAAGCTCAGCCCGCAGCGGCAGCGGTGTGCCCCAAGCCTGTCGTTTTCAGCCAATAGGTTATAGATTATGAATACCTTTGAGCCGCGCAAGGTCGGCTCGTCTGGCCCGAAAGTGGGTCGCCTTGCCCACATCATTCTTTTATCTCTAAGGCAATTCATGCCGACATATCGCCTTCGCCGCTCTCTCCTTTGGTCCGCTCTACTCTGGCTCGCCCTGCTCAACGGAGCCTGGGCCCAGTCCCAAGCGACCACCGGCGTAATCCGCGGCTTGGTTTGGGACCAGTTCGGCAGTCCCATCGCCAACGCCACGGTCGCGCTCAAGGAGACCCGCACCAACTACGAGCGCATCCTTACCTCGTCTGATTTGGGGTTGTTCACCGCAACCTTGTTGCCCCTCGGCTACTACGACGTGACCACACAGGCGGCCGGACAGGCCCCAGTGCGGCAGACCGGGGTGCAAGTGCGCGTCGGCGAGACGGTGGAATTGCTCGTCAAGATGCTGCCGCAGATGGAGGAAATGATCGTCGAGGCGGCCTTGCCCACAGTCGATATAACCCAGAGCGAGCCCGCCACGCGCCTGCCCACAGAGGCGGTGCAAAACCTGCCCAACAACGGCCGCAACTTCCTCAACCTAACGCTGTTGACCCCCGGCGTGGCCATTGTCCAAGGCCCCGATGGCGACGAGCTGAGCATTGGCGGGCAGCGCGGCATCCACAACAACATCTCGGTGGATGGAGCTGATTTCAACAATCCCTTCTTCGGCGAGCAGCGCGGCGGCCAGCGCCCGGCCTTCACCTTTAACTTAGACGCGGTCGCGGAAATGGTGGTGGTGCCGCAGGGGGCCAACGCCGAGTTCGGCCGCTCCAGCGGCGGCTTTGTCAACGTCATCACCAAATCGGGCACCAACCAATTGCACGGCTCCGTGCATTTTTTTGGCAAGAACGACGCCCTGTCGGGCACGGTGCGGCACGAAGGCGTGGAGCGCGTACCGGATTTTAGCCAAGGGCAGTACGGCTTCACCCTGGGCGGGCCGCTGATACAGGACCGGGCCTTTTTCTTTGCTGCCTACGACCAGCAGATTTTCCGCGACACCAAGCAGAGCGACCGCGAGCGCATTGATGCGCGGCTACGCACGTTCATGGACGCGCAATTCAACGGGGCCTTGGCCGACGACTACGGGCCAATTGACCGCACCAACGACGCCCGCGCTTTTCTCGCCAAGATCGACGCCCGCCTGTCGGATGCACACTACGCCACCTTCAAATACAATTACACTTGGTCCGAGCAAGAAAACGGCACCTTTGACGTAGATTCATGGGCGCGCAGCGCCAACGCTGTAGAACAGGACCGGTCGCACGCCTTCAACGGCAGCCTGCTATCGCTTTTGTCGGCGACCACCACCAACGAGTTCCGCTTCCAAGTTTCCCGCGAAGATCGCCCGCGCCCCTACCTTGGCCCGGACAACCCCAACACCGGCCGCCCCTTCCCGGATACGGCCATGGACTTTGCCCACGGCTACCGCTTTGGCATGCCCTTCTTCATTCCGGTCGAGTACTACGACACCCGCATCCAGTTGCTCGACAATATCTCCATCAGCAAGGGCGATCACTTAATCAAAGCCGGCGTCGAGTGGAACCGCGTGGAATCCGTGCAGACCTTCATCGGTTTTGCCAATGGCCGCTACATCTTTAGTTCAATAGATGGCTTTCTCAACTTCACCGAGCAGGGCAACGGCTACGTCGAATGCGCCGATGGCAGCACCAGCACCACCGGGGCTTGCCCCGACGGGGTGGATATCACCGGGCCGGTCCTGCTCTATTTGCAGCAGTCCGGCGTCGGCGCCCTAACCGTAGAAGAAGCGGGTACGCAGGGCATCCCGCAGCACGAGTTGGCCGTGTTTGTGCAGGACAGTTGGCACCCTTCCAACAAGCTGACGCTCAATTACGGCCTGCGCTGGGAGGCGCAAATTCAGCCGGATGTAATTACCGATCCAAGCGAGGTTTTCTTCGCCGATTTCATCGGCAAAACGGCGACCAACGACACAGGCACCTACGAGTTTCCTTCCAACGGCACCATTCCCTCCGATTGGGACATGTTCCAGCCGCGCTTGGGGGTGACCTACGACCTGCACGGCGACAACAAGACCTTGCTGCGCGGCAGCACCGGCGTGTACTACGCCCGCATTCCGGGCTTAAACTTGGCCAGTACGCGCTCGACCAACGGCTCGCGGGGGCAATCCATTTTCCGCTCCAGTGCCCTGACGCCCGTTTTGGGGCCGCCGCCGACCTACGGCGAATTATTGCCCACGCCCCAAGGCGATCCCTTGCGGCCCAGCATCTTTGTCTTTGATCGGCACTTTGAGAACCCGCGCACCATCAGCACATACGTCGGCATCGAACGCGAATTACAGGCGTCCGGTTTAGTGGGCTCTTTTGGGTACACGTATGCTCGCACCGATAATCTGACGCGCTTCGTCAACCGCAACGACGCCATCTTCGGCGCGCCGTGGGCAATCGGGTTAGGAGCCGATGGTAGCAACGGCATCGGCGATTTGACCGTGGCCGAGAGCACAGCCAAGTCGCGCTATCACGGCCTCAGCTTAGGCTTGCGTCAAATGGTGCAGGACGACTTGCAATTCCAGTTCAACTATACTTTGTCGTGGGACAAGTCTGACGACGACAACGAGCGCGATCCCTTCACCTTCCGCTACGTCGATGCGACCCAACTAGCGCGCGAGTGGGGCTATTCAGACCGCGACCAGCGCCACCGCTTTAATGCGTGGGCCTTGGCCGGATTGCCCGGCGGAATTTTGCTCAACCAGCGTCTTAGCTACTATTCGGCCCAGCCGACCTCTGCTTCCTGCGCGGGTGGCCGCTCAATCAACCCGTGGAGCGCCACCTCCGACCGAATCTGTGGCGACGGCCGCATTGTGGTACGCAACACCCTTCGCAAGGACAACGAGTTTTTCTCGTACGACGTGCGCCTGTCGCGGCCCGTTTTGGTGGGCAACGGCCAGTTGGAGGCCATTGTCGAGGTTTTCAACCTGTTCAACGCCGACAACTTCCGCGATCCCTCTAGCGTGGGCCTCCTATTCAACTTCGACGGCACCGTGCAATCGGGCTTGGGCGATCCGCGCCAAGTGCAGGTCGGCTTGCGCTATATCTATTGAGTATGCCACAAACGCGGATTGTATTCTTCAAGGCGGCCAATGGAAGCGTACCAATGCAGGACTGGTTAAAGGGACTTGACCGTCGGGCGCAAGCGAAATGCGGGTGGTTGATTGAACGCCTACAAGAGCGAGGGCATGCATTCAAGCGTCCGCAGGCCGACTATTTACGAGACGAGATTTACGAACTGAGAACCCGAATGGGAAATGTGCGATATCGAATGCTCTACTTCTTTTATGGCCATGTTGCCGCTGTGATTTCTCACGGAATCGCGAAAAAGACAGCAGAGGTTCCATCCCGAGAAATCGAAAGAGCCATTAGGCGGAAAGAGCTCTTTGAGCAAGCCCCAGAACAGCATACCCAGGAAATCGAACTATGACCGACCAACAAACTACCACCTCGGCGGTGGAGATTATTCACCATCTCTACTTTGAAAACGACCCTCAAATGATGCAAATGCTTGAAGCCGAACGAATCAAGGGACATATTGCTCAACGGGTTTACGACCTTCGCCAAGCCGCATCGCTAACTCAAGAGCAGCTAGCGGAAAAGGTCGGGGTAACAGCAAAAGCTATTGATGACCTTGAAATGACCGACTACGAGGATGCCTCAATTGGCAATGCCATTTTAATGCTTCTAAGTATCGCCAAAGTTACTGGCAAGCAGATTGAGTTTCGCATTAGACCATTGAGACCAAGGCCGACTCAGGCTGAGTTGGATTTTTCACACACCCGCTAATTGGACAACCAAGCAAAAGTCCGTCTGACGCCTCCGAGGTACAGCAGTAAAGGACCCCAGCGGGCTTGGGGCACGCCGCACTAAGTGCAGGTCGGCTTGCGCTATATCTATTGAGGAGTAAAGAGATTTTTATGCCAACTTATACGCACTCCAATTCGCCCGGCCCACTGCGGCCCTGGCTCCTGCTGGCGGCCATCCTGCTGGCGATAGCCCCTACTCAACTACGCGCCGGTGCCTGGACGCAGGCAGCGGGCGGCCTGTACTGCAAAATCGCCGGCCTGTCCTTCCGCTCGCCAGACTATCTGGACGTCTTTGGCAAGCGGGAGGCCCGGGCGGCAAAACCGAGCATGGAAGAGCTGAGCGATAGGAGTATATCGGCCTACCTAGAATACGGCTTGTGGGAGCACTTGACCTTGGTGGCTACCCTGCCCTATAAGCACTTGGTGTACAAGAATACCGAAGTGAAGGAGTTCAAAAGCGACGTTATCGATACCACCATAACCCGCGTACACCCCGACGAAATCAACTCAGGTCTGGCCGATTTGGAACTGCGCCTGCGCTGGCGCTTGCTGCTCGAGCCGGCCGCGGTCTCCCTGGCGCTAGGGGGCAAATTCCCCTTGGGCTACGACCTAGATCAAGACAGCATGGGCTCTCTCGACGCGGGCGGGCTTGGTTTGGGGCCGAGTCCCCTCGCCGGGGCCGACGACAAGGTTCCCCTAGGCACGGGCGAGCGCGACCTCGACCTGCGCCTATTGGTAGGCAAATCCCTGTACCCACTCCCGGGCTATCTGACGAGCACGGTCGGCTATCGCAAGCGGGGCGGGGCCTTCAGCGACGAATTTTTTTATGGCTTTGAGGCCGGCGTCACCTATAAACGGCTGCTCGTCAAAGGCGTGGTCGAAGGGATGCGCACCATGGGCGACTGCGGTGCTATGGGGCAGGGCGGTCTCGTCGGCGATCAAGACATCCTCAAGGTAGCCCCAGGGTTGATCTGGTCGCTCAGTAAGCATCTAGAAGTAGGCGTCGATCTGTTTCACATCGCGGCGGGCTGCAACACGGCCGCCGGCACGACCTACGCCGCCGGGCTGGCTTTCAAGCACTAAAGCGCCAATCCGTTATATTTTACTCGTCCAACCATCACAAGGAGGCTAGCATGCCGCGCAAAAAATGGCACCTTCCCGAGCGTCAAGCCACTGACGAAGACGTCTATCTCAACCGCCGCAAGTTCATCCGGCAGGCCGGTTTAGGCTCTATCGCCTTACTCGGCGGGTGCATCCCAGAAAAGCTCCTCAATCCACAACAACTCGTCGACCCAGCCAAATTTCTCAATCCCCAAGTCGCCGAGCCCACGGCATCCCCTGAAACCGCCGAGCCCACTCCGCCTTCCGAGTGGTATCCGGCCCCGGTAAACGAGGCTTTTGCCACGCTCGATCGGCCGCTCACCGACGAGCGGGTAGCGGCTCTGTACAACAACTTCTACGAATTCTCCACCACCAAAGAGGTGTGGCGCTTCATAGACAACTTTGAGCCTAGGCCTTGGACCGTGGAGATAAGCGGTCTGGTCCAGCAGCCCAAAACCTACGACATCGACGACCTGATTGGCCTGATGGAGTTGGAAGAGCGGCTCTACCGACACCGCTGCGTCGAGGCTTGGTCGATGGCCATACCGTGGACGGGCTTCCCCATGCGGGCACTCGTCGACTTGGTGCAGCCGCTATCATCGGCCCGCTACGTGCGCATGACCTCCTTTTTCAACCCCACGGTGGCCCCAGGGCAATGGGACCGATCCGACTACCCTTGGCCCTATACCGAGGGCCTAACTATGGCCGAAGCGACCAACGAGCTAACCCTGCTGGCGACGGGCATCTACGGCCACGAATTGCCCAAGCAACACGGTGCTCCGGTGCGCTTGGTGACGCCTTGGAAATACGGTTTCAAGGGCATTAAGTCGATCACCAAAATCGAGTTTATCAGCGAACAGCCGGCGACGTTTTGGAATAGCCTAGTGCCACGCGAGTACAGCTTTCTTTCCAACGTCGAGCCCGAAGTGCCCCATCCGCGCTGGTCGCAAGCCACCGAGGGCTTTATCACCACCGACCCGTTCAACCCCGAACGACGCCCAACTCTGCTCTACAACGGCTATGCCGAGTACGTCGCCCACTTGTACGGATAATTCTGCTTAGGAGACTTTTATGCACTCGCTTCTGTTGCCGGTCCTCGGCCTTTGCCTGCTCAGTGCGCCGCTTGCCGCCCAGCAAGAGGCCCTACACGGCACTTGGGAGGGCACCCTCGTCGATGAACAAATCGGCGAGATCGCCATTCGCCTGACCTTCCAAGCCGATGGCTCTTTTCAAATCGACCAAGTTATTCAGGTGCAAGACGATTTCCTCGCTGCGGTCCAAGTTCCGCAACCTCCCACTATCGAGACGATGGCGGCCCGCGGCACCGGCACCTACGGGGTCTTGGGCGACAGGCTCTTAGTTGACGTAGCCACCTTAAACCTGTCTGTGGATGGCGAGAGCTTTGTCAACTTTTTCACCCAAGTGGCCCGCGACTTCGCCCGTTTTGTCGCGGATTCGCACGAAATTCCCGCCGAGCACTATCCAGCCTTTGAACGGGAATTTATCGACGCATTCTTCGCTGAACTCGATACGGTCGAATTCCTCGCCCTATTCAACGAGGGCGGGATTAGCTCTTATGCTATTGAGGGCGACACCTTGTTCCTCACCACCGCACGGGAGGGCGGAGTATCCACTTGGGAGTTTCACCGCGCGGTGGCCTCCAGTGCCATCGCCGCAACAACTTGGGGCCGCCTAAAAGCAAAAGCAGCGTGGCGGCCATAAACCAAGGGCCTCCCCGCCGTTTTTCCCCACTAGCCCTTGCAGCATGGAACGACTGATCAGCCTATTCGGACTTGGGGTGATGATCGCCCTTGGCTTCGCCATGAGCACCAACCGCCGCCGCGTAGAGTACCGCTTGGTAGTGGCCGGCGTGGGACTGCAATTTCTCCTCGCCCTACTCGTCCTCAAGACCGGCCCCGGACAGGCACTTTTCGGCTCTATCGGTGCTTTTTTTACCGCCTTGCTCAACTACGTCGACGCCGGTTCCAGCTTTGTCTTTGGCGACGCCTTCGGCGAGCATTTCTTCGCTTTTAAGGTTCTGCCGACCATTATCTTCTTTGCGGCCCTAATGGGCGTGCTCTATCACTTGGGGCTAGTGCAGTACGTGGTGGCGGCCTTCGCCTGGGTCATGCAGCGCACCCTGCGCACCTCGGGCGCAGAAAGCCTGGCCGCGGCCGCCAATATCTTCGTCGGCCAGACCGAGGCCCCGCTGGTGGTGCGCCCCTACGTGGCCAGCATGACTCGGTCGGAATTGATGGCCTTGATGGTCGGCGGTTTTGCCACCATTGCCGGAGGCGTATTAGCCGCCTTCGTGGGCTTGGGAATTGACGCCGGTCATCTCGTAGCTGCCTCGGTGATCTCGGCTCCAGCGGCGCTGTTGGTGGCCAAGGTGATGCAGCCCGAAGTGGAAGAGTCCAAAACGCTCGGGCGGGTATCGATTGAGGTAGAGCGCCCGGCCGCCAATGTGGTGGAAGCGGCGGCCAACGGCACCTTGGACGGCTTGCGGTTGGCCCTAAACGTGGCCGCCATGCTCATTGCGGCACTGGGGTTGATCGCCTTAGTGGATGGGGCCTTGGGTCTGTTGGGCCAAGGCGTGGGCTACCTTTTGGGTATAGAGGGCATGGAGTGGTCGTTGTCCGCGGCGTTGGGTTATCTATTTGCGCCCTTTGCTTGGTTGATGGGCATTGAAGCCAAGGATTGTTTGTTGGCCGGCGAGTTATTGGGCAAGAAAATGGTGGCCAACGAATTTGTCTCGTACGTCCAGCTAAGCCAGTGGATCCAACCCGACTCGGGCGTGGAACTGAGCCAGCGCTCGGTGATCATCCTGACCTATGCCCTGTGTGGTTTTGCCAATTTCAGTAGCATTGGCATCCAGCTCGGCGGCATCGGCGGCATGGCCCCCCAGCGGCGGCGCGATTTGGCGCGCTTGGGTTTTCGCGCCATGTTGGGCGGCTCCCTCGCCTGCTTTATGACCGCTTGCGTGGCCGGGATTCTACTGTAGCCATGACGCTCACCCTGTATATCGGCGCGTTGCTGACTTTTGCCGCTGTCGCGGCCGGCGGCGAAGAATGGCCCTATTACGCGGCCGATGCCAACAGCAGCAAATACGCGCCGCTGTCGCAGATTGACGGCGACAACTTCGCCCAGTTGCAGGAAGTTTGGCGCTACACCGCCCCGGACAAGGCGATCGCCGAGCGTCAGTACCTGTGGACCGCTACCAACAAGGGCACCCCCCTAATGGTCGGTGGCGTACTCTACTACGGATCGCCTTTCAACATCCTCTGCGCGGTCGATCCGACAAGCGGCGCCGAACTGTGGACCTTTGATCCAAA
This sequence comes from Candidatus Latescibacterota bacterium, assembly GCA_007571365.1. Taxonomy (GTDB): domain Bacteria; phylum Latescibacterota; class UBA2968; order UBA8231; family UBA8231. Next base: position 12,145 of record RKRN01000323.1, on the reverse strand, counting down.
AGTATGGGAAAACTACGAGGGTTTCACCGGCATTCTGCGCGGCATCGCCTACTGGCAAAGCGGCGGCAAGCAGCGCATCTTCTACGCCACTTCCACCGAGCGCCTCTACTCCATCGACATCGAAACCGGTCAGCCCGACCCAGCGTTTGGCGAGGGTGGCTTCGCCGATTTAAGCAAGGGGCTGCGCCGCCCCATTGACCGCAGCCGCTACTGCGTCACTTCGGCGCCGATCGTCTGCCGCAATGTGGTGGTGGTCGGTTCGGCCATCGTCGATTGGCATGGCCGGTCTCCGGCCCCATACTCCACCCCCGGCGACGTGCGCGGCTTTGACGCCCACACCGGCGAACAGGTGTGGGTCTTCCAGACGGTGCCACAGGCGGGCGAGTACGGCAACGACACTTGGGAAAACGATGCTTGGCAGACCTTTGGCCAAGCCAATGTGTGGTCCGCAATGAGTGCCGATGACGAGCTAGGCTACGTGTACCTACCCGTCAGCAGCACCACCCACAACTACTACGGCGGCGAGCGCCCCGGTGCCAATCTCTTCAGCCAGACGCTAGTCTGCCTCAAGGCGGCAACCGGCGAGCGCGTTTGGCACTACCAACTCATCCACCACGGCCTGTGGAACTACGACCCGCCAGTACCGCCGGTCTTGGCCGATATCAAAGTAGCGGGCAAGGCGATCAAGGCTTTGGCGCTAGTGAGCAAACAGGCTTTTTGCTATGTGCTCGATCGCACGACCGGCGAACCGGTCTGGCCGATTAACGAGCGCGCGGTCCCCCAATCGAAAACCCCGGGCGAGCAAAGCTGGCCGACCCAGCCCTTCCCCAGCAAGCCCGCGCCCTACGACCGCCAAGGGCTACAGAAAGACGACCTAATCGACTTCACGCCCGAGCTGCGGGAAAAGGCGCTGGCGATTCTGCAAAAGTACGAGCACGGCCCACTGTTCACTCCGCCCAGCGAAAAGGGTACGCTGGTATTGCCCGGGGGACTGGGCGGCGCGGACTGGAGCGGCGCGGCCCTAGTGCCGCCAAAGAACGTGCTCTATGTTCCTTCGCGCACCGACCCTGCTGTCGTATGGCTAGAAAAAGTGAAAAACCCACGCGCCTTTTCGGCCTACGCATCCTTCAAAAGGAGTGCCGAATACGTCAACGGCCTGCCGTTGACCAAGCCTCCCTACGGACGGATTACGGCCATCGACTTGGACACTGGCGAGCACGTCTGGATGCGTCCGGTGGGCCAAGGCCCGGTCAACCACCAAGCCCTGCGGGGCCTCGACCTGCCCGCTATGGGCTGGTTCCACTACAACTACGTACTCGCCACCGAGACCATGCTAGTGGTGGTCTCGCAGCAGCCCGATTGGTGGGGCGACCTGAGCGACGACGACTTTGTCGAACAAAGCCCCTACCTGCGCGCTTTTGATCTAGAGACGGGCGCGGTGCTGGCCGAGCTAAAATTTCCCGGCAGCCCCCATGGCAGCCCCATCAGCTATATGGCCGGCGGACGCCAGTATCTCGTATTTCCGATCAACGACGACGATGGGGGGCCGCAACTTGTGGCGTTGGCGTTGCCGGAGTGAGGCCGGGCGGTGGGAAGTTCCGAACTAGCTTGTATTCAAGGTCCCGTGTGTTGGGTAATACATCAACAACGACGACGGGAGGCCATAGCTTGTAGTACTGGTATTGCCGGAGTGAGGCCGGTCGCCGCGGTCGTTTTAATCCACAAGCTCAGTACACGACAGTAGGGCTTCCCCTGGGATCGCGGGCGTCCCGCCCGCGTTGCGGGCCAGAGGCCCGCACTCCCAAGGGCACACCAGAAATGCACATGTACAGCAGGTGTCGTGTACTGAGCTCCACAAGTCAATCAAGTGCAAAGAAGTTAGGGTTTTATTTTCGCCAAGCAGGCATGATGGGGACTTCATTGGCTAAAATAGAAACGGCGTCAATTCACACGCCTCCATTCATGGGGCCAGTCGTTCCATGGCCAATAGTTGAGCACTAAGTAATCTCTGTGCCAGCGTATATGTGCCCTTATTGGCCTTTTGTCCCAAGCAGGGATCTCTTCTGCATAACCTTGCTCTCTTTGCCAATCATAGTATGGGTCATCTCGCTCAAGCCATTGGATTATTGCTTCTCCGTTGCGAACTATCATCTCTCCACGTTCCTCCAACACCTTGGGGGACCTATAATAGGTACCGTAGGATTCAAGATAGTCGGCTATATCGTCTTGATATACAAAATCATTCCTGTCGCGAGTGGAACTGGATCTGTTGAACTCGCCCTCAACTACAGTGCGCGACAAGCGATACTCATAGGTCGCCTCTGCTTTATGGGCGATATGCAAAGTATCTACTAAAACCCCAGAAGACATATAAAGCTCATAGCCAATATGAAAACTTCCAAAGCCAAAGCGCACCCATGTGCCGTCAAGCTCCCATAGATGCTGAGTTAAATCCTGTTTTGCACTGGACTCCTCGTCAATAAGAGCAGACAAATAGGCCACCTGCTCAGATAGGCGTTCCACCTCAGATTCCAAGGGGTTTTCTCCACAGGCACCTATCGCAGCGAATAATAGCAGCGCATAGTAGCGCATAAGGTTTACTCCTTTGAGCTAGCTAGAAATGAATAGACTCGGCCCTGTCGTCCACATATAGGCCGCGTTGTGGAGTGAAGGATGTGATTGCCCGCGTATTTACCGCAACAGGTTCAGCCCATCAGCCAATCGAGTGCCGCGGCCAGATTGAGCGAGGCGACCGCTTTACCGCAAATCGGCTCGGCCGTACGGCTGATGAGGGCACTTCGGTCTGCGCCGACCAGCGCGGCATGGGCTTGCAGACGCCGCAGATCCGCCGCGTCCGGGGCACTGCTCAACTTGATTTCAAAGGCCCATAGGTGGCCGCGATACTTCAGCAGCAAGTCGATCTCCCGCTGGTCGCTGGTTCGCACATAGAACGCCTCAAAAGCACGGCCCGTGCTTTGCAGGTGGCCCAATAGCTGCTCAATTACCCACCCTTCCCAACTCGCTCCAACCCACGGCTGGTCAAAGACATCGATTGCGCCTTCAAGCCCTAGCAAGGAGTGCAAGAGCCCGCTATCGCGCCAGTAGAGTTTAGGACTTTTGACGAAGCGTTTGTGCAGATTCGCCGTATAGGCTGGCAGCCGCCGGATCAGAAAAGCCTGCTCCAGAAAGTCGGCGTATGTATTGACGGTGTGATAGCTCAGCCCCAAGCTCTTGCCGAGTTGGGAAGCGTTCCACATCTGGCCGTGCAACGCGGCCAACATGCGGAAGAGCCGCTCAATGAGCATCGGCTGGGCGGGCAAGCCCCAAGAGGGCAGATCGCGTTGGGCCATGAGCGCGAGATAGTTTTGCTGCCAGTCGGGGAAACGGCTGGCGTCGAGGATTCCGCCATCGGGATAACCGCCCTTTACCCAGAGGCTATCCCACGCTTCAGCAGGCCGTTCTCGCGCCAAAAAACCAGTGAGTTCGCACAAGGCTAAGCGGCCGGTGAGTGCCTGACCGGCCCGCTGCATCAGGGCGGGAGCAACCGAGCCGAGAAGCAGGAAACGACCATAGCGCTTGCGATCTGCGTCGATGGCCGCACGTAAGCGCGGAAAGAGCTCGGGCATGGCTTGGATTTCATCGAGTATGACCAACGCTGGCGTTTTCGCCAGTTCTTCCCAAGTAACTTCGAGACGCAGCCGGTCTTGAGGATTTTCCAAGTCGAAATAACGGCCCTCAAATGCCTTAGCGAGCGTGGTCTTGCCCGTCTGACGCGCACCGCTCAGGGCCACAGCCGGATAGTGCGCGAGTTGAGCGGCAACTTGCTTTTTAAGCAATCTAGAGATCATGCCCAATAAAATAGAAATGAGTTTCTATTTTGCAAGTTATACCGGAGTCTGGCCGGGGGGTCGTCGCGCCCCTAGGGTCGTTTTGGTCCATTTCATGCCCGCATGGAGTCTGGTGGCGTTGGAATAGTTGCCACAGAGGGCCTTGCTCTCCCCCTTTCCTCGTAGGAAAGGGGGCCGGGGGGATAGGTCATCGGCAAGCCACATCATACCGCCGACAAGCTCAGGGCACACCGCCGGCATCGCGGGTGCGCACCGCCGCAATGGCCGCGGCAATCCACCTGAGATTGCGCCGGGAAATCATGCCGTAGTTGTAATACGAAAACCGGCGCGCACCCGCTTCGTACACCGCCGCGATGATGTCGCGCATCTGTTCGGCACTGGCTATGGGCCGGTGGCCGTTTAGGCCGCAGACCAGCATAGACGGATCGGCCATGTCGGCTAAGGTCTCCTGCGCCCTTTGGCTAGCCTCTGCGGGCGAGCCACTGTAGCACAGGACATTGACCCAATCGACGATCTGCTCAATGGCTTTGCGGTCGATGCCGTTGTTGTAATAGTTGCCCATGTACAAAAAAGAAACGGGTATTTTTACGGCCTCTTTCACCTCGGCAGCCAGCGACGTCACCGCATCGGCCCGCATCTGGACGTATTCGCCTAGCAAAGGCTCGGCAGCGACAAACTCCTCCACACTGTGCACCGGCGGCCCCTCTTCAAAGAGGTCCAAAAGCCATTTTTCCACTTGGTCCTTCAACTCCGCCGCATCCACGCCCCGGTTCGCCGCCCGCTGCCGACACCCAACGCAAAAACACAGCGACATCAACAGCGAGCCGACCGCGCCGAGTTCGACTCCCACCTTGGCGTGGTTGCGGAACATACCAAAGCCCATGTAGTGCAGGGACTCGTACTCGATCATCTGCACATCGTGGTTGATGGCCAAGTCCACGCTCAAGGCGCGGACGTACTCCCGCACTTCGGGGTTGGCCGGGCACAGGCAACCTGGATAGCGATCTCCAAACGCACCGAGCAGGGCGCAGTCGGGGTGCTGCCGCGCCATGTAGTGGTTGTGCAAAGGCACGGTCCACGAAATCAGCTCCAAACCGCGGCGGCGACAGGCATCGGCGATGATCCGCAGCGGATCTAGGCCTTTGGCCATAGGATGCACGTGCGGCTTGAGCTTGGTGCCTTGGTACAGCTCGCTCTGCGGCTGGAAGTAGATGGCGTCCTCGTAGCCGGAAAAGAGCTTTTTGCCGGGGAGATGAGTACGCAGCTGATCGTAGGTGTGATAGACCGTAGACAGGCTAATCGCATCCAGCCCGACCTCTTCTGCGAGGAAGTCCAAGACGCGGTCCACCCCCTCGTCGAGCACGTCCCAAGGATAGGTCCACATCGTCGTATGAATCATGGGTATAGCTCCTTTTCTTTTTTTATGCACCACTAATGCTCGGCCTGCCACACCTGCCAGTAGCCGTGCAAACGCCGGGCGAAATCCCGCGGCGGTTCCAAGTAGATGCGCTCGGCCAGCCGACGCGCCTGAGCCTGTAGCCGGAAGCGCAGCGCATCGATTTGCCGGTCCAAGGCGTACAGTTCAGCACCGGGAAACTCGGCCAGCAACGTAGCGCGTAATACCGCCAAGTCGTGATCTTGGCCCAGCAACGCCCCGAGCTGATCCAATTCCTCGGCTAAGGCTTGCATGGCCGCCGGCCAGACATTCTCCAGAATCTGCGTGTGATACCACAGGTACTTGACCTGTTTGCGCCAGTCGTGGAAGGCCTCGTCGCTGGGCCGCGCGTAGGCGGCGGCAACGTTGCGCCGACCTCGTGCGTAGGTCCGCTGCAACCCCACCCGCAGCCCATTCCAACCCCGGTGCTGCCACTTCCAATGTTCCAAACGCTTGCGGGCCGGCGCGAGCTCGGCGACGACCTCCTGAACGGCCCGCTTACGGCCATCCGCCTGGTCGCAGTGCTCCACCAGCCAAGTCCTCACCGGGGCGAACCGGCTCTGCGGGATTTTTGGGTCCAAGGATTCCACCACGCAGTCCAAGGTCGCGACCAGCGCCGCGGCGTCGCGCAGCCCTGAAAGCCGCTGGGCGGCGTCGCGATAGCACTGGTTTTCCAAGGCGTACTTTTCATCCCCCAAGTCGCGGCGGACCAAACGCACCAAAGCTCGCAGACGCTTAGTGGCCTTGCGGGCCTCGTGAATAGGCTCGTCGCGTTGCCCGCTTTCGCACCGGAGATGCACTAAGGCCCAATCGAGCTGTTCGGCCGCCATCCGCCGCACCCCTTCGGGCACACTTTCACCCGGTTTTAGACGATATGCCAGGCGGCTTTGGCCCATCACAACTTCAGCCTCTTGAAAATGCGCTCCGGGATGCTCTTGACCACCAGCATGATCCAGCGCCAAAAAAACGGCGTGTAGAGCACGTTCTTCTTTTGCCGATAAGCGCGCACAATGTCGGCGGCTACTCGCTCTGGCGGAGCGACTAAAAAAAGCCCGTCAAGCCCCTCGGTCATAGGCGTATTGACAAATCCAGGCTTGACGGTCAGGACGTGTACGGAGGTGGTAGCCAGCCGCTGGCGCAGCCCTTGCAAGAAAATAGCCAGCCCTCCCTTAGCCGCCCCATATGCGTAGTTGCTCCCGCGGCCTCGGTCGCCGGCCACAGACGAGATGGCGATGATGCCAGCCGGCGCGGCCCTTCCCTCCAGATAACTGGCCAAATGTGCGAGCGCGATGGCCGCGCCAGTGAAGTTGGCGTTGAGGATGTGGGCCAGCGCATCCGTGTCGCGCCGCGCTGCACACTCGTCGCCTAAAGAGCCAAAGGCGAGGACGACCAAATCGAAAGGGCCGCCGCGCTCGTGAACCCGCTGCGGCAAGTGCGCCAACGCCGCAAAGTCCAAGGCGTCGAACTCGAACAGCTCCACTTGGCACGAGCGTCTGAGCCGCAAGTCGGCGGCAAAAGGCTCCAGCTCGCTGCACCCGCGGGCGGCCAGCGCGAAGTCATAGCCATCGAGGTGCTCGACGATGGCTTGGGCAATCGCCGACTTCGCCCCCAACACCAAGGCCCTCACGTAATCCCCAAGCGGTCGGACAGACAAGAGCGGAAGCGGCCTTCGGGGTCGTATTTGCGCTTGACCGCTTTGAATTGTTCCAGTTGCGGATACATGGCGGCAAAATCCTCCCTTGCCAAAATGGCGTCCTTGGCCAGATAGACGCGGCCTTGAGCCGCGACGACGATTTTGTTCAGCGTGTGCAAGAAGGGGATCGTCCCATCGTCGCGCAAGGGGATGTCGAGTGCGAGGGTATAACCCGCGATGGGAAAAGAAAGCAAGCCCGCGTTCGGCGGCCCAAAGGTCTTGAGCACGGCCAAGGGCGAAGCCACCCCGGCGCGGGCAATGCGCCCGAGCAGGTCGGCGATCACGTCCGCACCATCGGCATAGGGCACGGCGACCTGGTACTGCAAGAAGCCCCGGCGGCCGTACAGGCGGTTCCAGTCGCCGACGGCGTCGAGCGGATAGAAGTACGGGTCGTAGTGGACCAGCGCGTCGCTCGTTCGGCGCACTTGGCGATGGTAGTAGAGGGCGTTAAACACCTTCAGCGACTTGGCATTGAGCACGCCGCCGGGCCAGAAAAACGGCACGACCCAGCGGCCCTCGCCGTGGCCGGGAAAGGGCGGCTTGCCCTTGAGCTCGCGCACACCAGCATGTTCGCCCAGCAGTACGCGACCGCGGCCGAGCCGCCGGCCCGTTTGCAGCCCGTCGACCCACGCAACCGAATAGGTGTACTGATGCTGGGTCTCGGTGCAGACGCGGCACGTCTCGGCCCAATTCGCCGTCTTGATGGCGCGCTGGCGGATGTACGCGGACGGCACCTTTTTCAGCCGCAGCGTCGCCGCATAGATAAATCCCGTCAGGCCCATGCCGCCGAGCGTCGCCCAAAACAACTCGGCGCGCTGGTGGCGCGAGCAGCGCACCAGCGAGCCATCGGCCAACACCATATCCAGCGCTTCGACAAAGGCGGCCATGGAACCCTCGGCATGGTGGTTTTTGCCGTGTACATCCGCGGCAATGCAGCCGCCGAGCGTGGGGAACTTGGTCCCCGGCGTAACAGGCGGGAAAAAGCCATAGGGCAGCACAAAGCGAATGATCTCGGCCAAAGTAATGCCAGCTTGTGCGCGCAACAGCCCGCGCTGCGGATCGAAGTTGAGCAGGTGCTTGAGGGCTAGCGTGGAGACGACGCGCTCGTACAGGCAGGCGTCGCCGTAGGAGCGGCAATTGCCTTGGGGCAAAACTGGAGTCGCGGCGGCGCGACCGAGGTCGCTTAAATAGCGCGCGCGCTGAACGGCAGCGGCGACGAGCGGGTATCGCCCCCAGCCGGAAGTGGTGATTTTTTTTTGCACGAGCCGAAGTAGGTCAGGTGTTTTTGCAAAGCTAGAATATAATAGTTGCTGGCGGCTCTCCGCTCGTCGGCAGGTTGATAGGATTTTTGTTTTCTGTCATTTTTGATGGCCAGCGCATTCTCATTGCGCCACGCGAGAGGAGGCTTGCCATGCTCGCCCTCAAGTTTACCTATGAGGACTATAAGCACACCCCAGAAGATCAACGCTATGAGTTATTAGATGGAGAATTGATCGTGGCCCCGGCACCCAACCTCGGGCACCAGCGAATTGACGCTCGGCTAGGCGCCCTGCTTCATACCTTTGTCCAAAAAAAAGGCTTGGGCGAAATCTTCCACGCCCCCTGCGACGTGGTGCTGTCAAACACAGACGTGGTACAGCCGGACTTGCTGTTCGTCGCCAACCAGCGCGCACACCTGCTGATCGGCGGCGATAGTGTCTTGGGTGCGCCGGACTTGGTCGTCGAAATCCTGTCTCCTTCCACGGCCGGGCGCGATCGTACGCTCAAACGCGCGCTGTACGCCAAATACGGGGTGCAAGAGTACTGGCTGGTCGATCCAGACGCCCGGACGGTAGTGGTGCTGCGGTTGGGAGCGGGTGCTTTTGCCGTGGAGGCCATATACGGCGAGGGTCAAACGATGACCTCGTCCACGCTGGGCGGCTTCAGTGCCGACCTAAACGAAATTTTTGGCCCGCGCTGAACCTATGGCAAGACGAACACAAGCAAGTGCGACCATGCAAGAGACCATAGAGGCCCTGGTGCGCGGTGAATGCGCCGATGTGTTCTCGACCTTGGGTATGCACCCATTAGATGGCGGATGGGTCGTGCGTGCGTTCTTGCCCGCAGCAGCGAGTGTGCGAGTCGTGGAGCGCGGGGGCCAAGGTGCGAGTTTTCCGGCGACCCAGATTCACGCCGCCGGGCTGTTCGAGGCGCAGGTCCCCGATCGCAGCACGCCCTTTGCCTATCATCTAGCGGTGACGGACGCACAGGGCGCGGTCCGCTGCTGCCGCGACCCGTACTCGTTCTGGCCGCAACTGGCACCCCACGACCAATATCTCTTCAACGAAGGAACGCACTACCGCGCCTGCGAAGTGCTGGGGGCGCATCGGCGCTGCATCGACGAAACCGAGGGCACGTACTTCGCGGTGTGGGCACCCACGGCCCGCCGGGTCAGCGTGGTCGGCGACTTCAACGGCTGGGATGGTCGGCCGCACTGCATGCGCTCGGCGGGCGCGTCCGGGGTCTGGGAACTGTTCGTGCCGGAGGTGGGCGCGGGTGCGCTCTACAAGTACGAAATCCTCAGCCGCGCCGGCGACGTGCTGCTCAAGAGCGATCCCTTTGCCTTTGCCACCGAGCCACCGCCCCGCACGGCTTCGGTCGTAGGCCAGCGCGAGGCGTTCGCTTGGCGCGACGATGCGTGGATGGCCGCACGCGGGGAGCGCAACTGGGCAGAAGCACCCCTCGCCATCTACGAGGTCCATCTCGGCTCTTGGCGTCGCAACGGCCGGGCCTATCTCGACTATCGCACGCTGGCACACCAGTTGGTCGCCCACGTGGCCGAACTGGGCTTTACCCACATCGAACTGATGCCAGTGGCCGAGCATCCCTTCGACGGCTCGTGGGGCTATCAAGGAACCGGGTATTTCGCGCCGAGTGCGCGCTTTGGCACACCCGAAGATTTCGCCTATTTCGTCGACTACTGCCATCGCCACCAGATCGGCGTGATTCTCGACTGGGTGCCCGCGCACTTTCCCAACGACGCCCACGGCTTGGCCCACTTCGACGGCACCAGCCTCTACGAGCACCGCGATTCGCGCCAAGGGCGACATCCCGATTGGCAGACCTGTATCTTCAATTACGGCCGCGCCGAAGTGCGATCCTTTCTCATTTCCAACGCCCTGTTTTGGCTCGAACGCTTTCACCTCGACGGCCTGCGGGTCGATGCCGTGGCCTCCATGCTCTACCTCGACTACTCGCGCCCCGCCGGGGAATGGGTGCCCAACGCCTATGGCGGGCGCGAAAATCTCGAAGCCATCGACTTCCTCAAACAGCTCAACACCGCCATCGGCGAGCACTGCCCCGGGGCCTTGATGATCGCCGAGGAATCGACAGCTTGGCCGGGAGTCTCCCGACCGGTTCACGTCGGCGGCCTCGGCTTTGGCTTCAAGTGGAACATGGGCTGGATGAACGACGTGCTGCGCTACATGCAGCGCGATCCGATCCACCGCCGCCACCACCAAGCCGATTTGACCTTTGGTATGCTCTACGCCCACAGCGAAAACTTCGTGTTGCCGCTGTCGCACGACGAGGTGGTCCACGGCAAGCACTCGCTGTTGAGCAAGATGCCCGGCGACGCTTGGCAGCAACGGGCCAACTTGCGCTTGCTCTACGGCTTTATGTACGGGCATCCAGGCAAGAAGCTGCTGTTTATGGGGGCCGAACTGGCGCAGTGGGAAGAATGGGATCACCAAAGCGAGTTGCCCTGGCACCTGCTCAACGACCCGGCCCATCGCGGCGTCTATCGCTGGCTCTGCGACCTCAACCAGCTCTATCGCCGCTGCGCCGCCCTGCACCGCACCGATGTGCATCCCGATGGTTTTGAGTGGATCGACTGCGCGGACGCCGAGCAGAGCGTCGCGGCTTTTGTGCGCCGCGCCGCGGGCGAAAAACCCCTGATCTTCGCGTACAATTTTACGCCCGTCCCCCGCGCAAACTACCGGCTCGGATTGCCGGTCGCCGGACCGTACCGCGAGGTACTCAACAGCGACGCTGAAATCTACGGCGGCAGCGGCGTCGGGCACGGCGGCTGGGTGCATACCGAGGAAGTCGCCGGCCACGGCCGGCCGCATTCGGCGCGGTTGTGCCTACCACCGTTGGGCGCGTTAGTTCTAGAGCCCAGCTAATGTGCCATGCTTGAGATGCTTTCACACGTCACCAGTGAGCTACGGCGGCTCGGCCAACAGCGGCTTGCGCTGATTGGCGGCGGGATCTTGGCCGGCGCGGTTTTAGTCGCGCTGCTGGCACCGCTGCTGGCGCCATACGATCCACTGGCGCAAAACCTCTACGCCCGCTTACAGCCCCCATCGGCCAGCCACTGGCTGGGAACGGACGACTTTGGCCGCGACATCTTCAGCCGCATCGCGTACGGCGCGCGCATCTCGTTGCGAATCGGGCTAGTCGCCATCGCGCTAGCCGCTTCGGCCGGCACCTTGCTCGGCCTCGTGGCCGGGTATCGCGGCGGGGTCGCCGACCTGCTCATCATGCGGCTGATGGACCTGATGCTGGCGTTTCCCAGCATCCTGTTGGCCATTGCCATTGTCGCGGTCATCGGGCCGGGCATCGACAATGCCATTCTCGCCGTCAGCATCGTGTTGATACCGCAATTTGCCCGCCTCATGCGCTCGTCCGTATTGACCGTGCGCGAGGCCACCTACGTCGAAGCCGCGCACGCTTTAGGGGCCAGCGAATCGCGGCTGCTGTTCTACAGCATCTTGCCCAACTGCACCGTCCCGCTCATCGTGCAAGCCACGCTCAGCTTGGGCACCGCCATCCTCGACGCGGCTGGGTTGAGCTTTTTGGGCTTGGGCGCCCAACCGCCGACTCCCGAGTGGGGAGCCATGCTGTCCGGCGGGCGCGAACTGCTCTTGCAAGCCCCTTGGGTCATGGCCTTCCCCGGACTGGCCATCTTCGTAGTCGTCCTCGCACTAAACCTCTTTGGCGACGGGCTTAGGGATGCCTTGGATCCGAAAATTTAGACTTCTCACCAACCGAGACCGCAGCAGTGCGTACATTTATGGATCAAGGCGCACAGATCGGCCACCTGTGGATGGAGGGCTACTTCAACGTGGGCGATCCCCTAGTCAACCAAGGCGGGGCCACTAGACCATTCAGAAGGGATGAATGATGGAG
>RKRN01000266.1 GCA_007571365.1 Candidatus Latescibacterota bacterium | reverse complement strand
ACTCTACGGGTTTCTGCTCAATAGCGCACTCGCTGGGGCGTTGGCGTGGCCGCTGGCTGGGCGCGTCGGGTTGACGCTGGCTCTGGTGGCGCCGCTCGGCATGTTGCTGGGCACCTGTTTTCCGGCCTGTCTGCGCTTGGGCGGTATGCAACGCGCTGGGATCGTCCCTTGGCTGTGGGCTGTCAATGGATTCTTTTCGGTACTCGGCTCGGTCGGGGCCGTAGCGTTGGGCATGGAGTGGGGAGTGAGCGCATCGCTGGCGGTTGGCGCGGCCGCGTATGTAGTGGCCGGTAGCGCGCTCTTTTGGGGTAGCCGCCGGATGGACACCGGCGCGGAGGTTATGCGGCCAGCGGGTACAGGCCCTTGGGCGGCGGTCTTGCTCTTGGTTGCGCTGCTGTGGTATGCGGCCTTTAGCTTTATCGGCGTGCGCTATTGGGGGGCGGCTCCTTCGGCTAATCATCCGCGGCCGCCGGTTGCGGCCGAGGTGTGGCCGGACGCGCTGCGGGCCTTTTGATGGCGCAAACGGCCCCTTCCGGTCGAATTTTATAACGGTTAATTTTTGAGGATTAAAAGGCCCTTCAATTCATCCACCTCTTCAGGAGCGTCCCTATGAGCACACCCGCCGTTTCCTATCCCCTTCGCTTGGCCGTCGATTATCCCGACCGGCCCCTCAATCGCCTCACGACCTTCTTCCGGCTGTTTGCGGTCATTCCTATTTTTATTGTCTTGGCCAGCATCGACGCCGGTTCGAGTTGGAGTTGGAACTGGCTCAACTCGGCTGTGTGGTATGGGGAGCATTGGTATGACATCGACGAAGCCCTCCCTTGGTATGGGGATCCCTGGTATGACATCGACGAAGCCCCTCCCTCCTTCACGAGCCTCTTCGGCCTGCTTTTTGTTCCGACCCTCCTCATGCTGCTGTTCCGCCGCAAGTATCCCCGCTGGTGGTTCAACTGGAATCTCGAACTCCTGAGTTTTTCCACTAGGGTCTGGAGTTACATAGTGCTACTGCGCGACGAATATCCCTCCACTGACGAGGAACAGGCCGTCCATCTCGCCATCGACTACCCAGACGCCCAGCAAGATCTCAATCGCTGGTTGCCCCTAGTCAAGTGGTTTTTGGCCATTCCCCACTACATCATCCTGATCCCGCTGAGCCTGGTGGCCTTGCTCTGCACCATCGGGGCTTGGTTCGCCATCCTCTGCACCGGACGCTATCCCCGGGACTTATTCAATCTGGTAGTGGGCGTCAATCGCTGGTGGCTGCGCGTTCTCGCCTACGTCGTTATTTTGAGCACGGATCGGTATCCGCCCTTCCGGCTATCCGATTAGGACCGATCCTGACCGCCTTTTCCAGCCTGCGCCTTTTGCGCGGGATGCTTGGGAAGCCCAACGCCCCGCGCAAAAGGCAGGCCATACAACAAATAATGGAACCGTCCGACTTGGTGGCAGCAATTGACGTAGCACCCGTTTTAATGTAAAGTTAAGTTTTCATTACCGTTCCAATAAATAGAAAAGAAAAAATCGCAGGTGATTGAACTTAAAAATGTACGCCGATGTTTTGAGTCAGACAGAGTTTTGTACTCAGCCCATGCAAGAAAAGAGATGCGGAATGAAGAATTTGGTCCAATTGCGGACCAAGAGATCTATGAGCTTGTCTTCTCAGGAGAAATTATAGAACAGTATCCCGATGATATGCCGTACCCCAGTTGCTTAATATATGGGACTACGAATACTGGGAGGCCCTTGCATACTGTATGTGCGTATGACCAAGAGATATGCTCAGGTAGTAATTATTACTGTTTACCATCCCGATTTAGCTTTGTGGGAAGATTATACAAGGAGAAAAAAATGAGGTGCCTAATCTGTCACGGAGAGGATATTCAGACTAAACAAGTTCGGGAAGAGATTAAGGTGGATAAGAATATCATATATATTCCTATCCAAACGCCAGTGTGCCATACATGTGGAGAAAGATACTACGATCGCCGCACCGTGCGTTACTTAGAGGAAATGGAGCATAAGCTCCAATCAAGTAATATACATCTCCAAGAAGTAGGAAAAGTGTTGGAATTGGTGGAGTGAATGAAGCGACACGTTAAACAGTTGTTATCCCTCGCTGCCTAGGCATTCCAATCTTCGCAGCCTCGGTCTAATGCCCGTAACTCTTAGTTTTTCCAGCCTGCGCCTTGCCGCCCCGCCTTCCTCGCCGGATGCGTGGCAAGCCCAACGCCCCGCGCTCTTGGCGGCCATGCAGCAAGTTATGGGGCCGCTGCCCGGGCCGGAAAAGCGCGGGCCGCTCGCGGTGCAAATCCAAGAGGAAACAGATTGCGGCTCTTATATTCGCCGCCTGATCACCTATGTCTCCGAGCCGGGCTGTCGGGTGCCGGCCTATTTGCTGATTCCCCATGCCGCGCTAACGGCGCCGGCGCCGGCCGCACTGTGCCTTCATCCCACCGACGACCGCATCGGCCACAAGGTGGTCGTCGGCTTGGGCGGCCGCGCCAACCGCGCGTATGCCAGCGAGCTGGCCCAAGCCGGTTTTGTCGCCCTAGCCCCGGCCTATCCTCTGCTGGCCAACTATCGCCCCGACTGGAGTGCCCTCGGCTATCAGTCGGGGACTATGAAGGCGATATGGGACAACATGCGCGGCCTCGATCTGCTCGCCGAACTGCCCTTTGTCGCCGGGCAGTCTTTTGCCGCTATTGGCCACTCGCTGGGCGGTCATAACTCGATCTACACGGCCGTGTTTGAGCCGCGCATCGCGGTGGTCGTCTCCAGTTGCGGCTTTGATTCGTACCAAGATTACATGGACGGCGATATCGCGGGCTGGACCAGCGATCGCTACATGCCGCGCTTGGCAGACTATGCCCTGCCGGATATTCCCTTTGACTTCCACGACATGATCGCCGCGTTGGCACCGCGCCCGTGCTTTGTCTCCGCGCCTGTGGGCGACTCCAACTTCCGCTGGCGCAGCGTCGCCTCGGTGGTCGAAACGGCCCGAGCGGTGTACGATCTGTACGGTGCCGGCGAGGTGCTCCAAGTGGTCCATCCCGACTGCGGCCACGACTTTCCCGCCGCCATTCGCCAGCGGGCTTATCAACGTATCGCCGCGGTGTTGGGCCGTCTGGGAGCTTTTGACGCTAGCGAGGCTCCTAATTAGGTTCAATGGCAGTTCTCAAGAGGGTGAGACATGAGCGATAATTTCCACAACTATCAGTTGCTATTGGCAGAAGCGGCGAGGCTTTACGAGAGGCATACGGTCGGACGTCCAGAGCCCTTTAATGTTTTCTCGGTTCTGTACAAAGAAACTAATGAGGTGAACCTTCACTCCCGATTCCTTCACGCATTGCTTGACTATCAGAGTCCGGAAGATGAGACCCGAGAAAACCTGAAGGACTTCTTGCTGCATGTTGATGTGCAGGGCTTTGAACTATGCGGCGTAGAGGTCAAGCGAGAATGGAAAAATATTGACATCCTGCTCACTAACGCTAACAAAAAAGCACTTGCGATAGAGAACAAAATTAACGCCGGAGATCAATACAAGCAGTTGTGGAGGTATTACAATACGTTAAAAAAACAGAATTACCTCGACAGAAATATACATCTGCTATACTTGACTCTTGATGGCCGCGAGCCCACCTCGGACAGTGTTGGCGATCTCGATCCTGAAAAAATCACTACCGTTTCTTACAAGGATGATCTTCTTCCTTGGTTGAAACATTGCCAAAAACGCGCCTACGAAGAACCCACACTACGGGAGTCTATCGCGCAATACCTGCGGCTCATTCAGAAGCTTACGGGTACAAACTTTAGTGGGGCATATATGAATGATTTGGAGGAACTTTGTTTGCAGAACAACAACCTCGTTCTCGTCCACGACTTGAAAGAGGCTATGACCGAAGTCCATATTTCTTTATTACAGAAACTATTGGGCGAGATAAATTCTGCACTAAAAAAGGATTTACTAGGCCTGCTCCCCAATCAAGGCAAAAATTCTGTTGAGGATATCAAAAACTTCGTTACCGGGAAGAGAGGTTACAACTATTATCGGCCGCTATCCTATCCGCTAGGAAGTGGGGACTCTGCCTCACTCTGTATTGAGTTGCATACTTATATTGCCTTCGGCGTCCGGTGTCACCAACAAACTCACGGAGACGAGCACAATAGACTTAAAGAAGCATTAAAGGACGTGAGCAGTGGTCAATCAACAGTATGGTGGCCTTGGGTGCGATTTACCGATGAATCTCTAAACCCAAGGGATCTCGATCGCAAGACAATAGAGTTTCTGTCTAACAAGAGCAACCGGGAAGAATATGCGGCGGAAATCGCCCAAGGCTTAGAGGATCTTTTAGAAGTTATTGAAGATATTGCCCTAATAAATGCAATTTAATTTTCGTCCGATGTTTGCCGCGCCGATATTTTTACCAACACTTTCCCTAGCACCTCATCTACCATAATGATCAAGTTCCTCCTGCTTCTATTGCTCGCATCCGCTCCCCTCCACGCCAGCCCCCGCTTCCACGACGCCACCCAACAAGCGGGCATCGACTTCGTCCACATCAATGGCGCGAATGGCCAGAAGTTCGTCATTGAAACGGTCGGCCCGGGCGGCGGCTTTTTCGACTACGACGGCGACGGCCGCCTCGACATCTATCTGCTCAACGGCGCGGCCGTGCCAGAGACCAAATACGATCCGGCGCCGCAAAACGCGCTGTATCGCAATCGCGGTGCCGGCTCTTTTGCCGATGTAACCGAGTCCGCTGGCGTCGGCGACACCGGCTATGGCATGGGCTGCGCGGTCGGCGATTACGACAACGACGGCGCTATCGATTTATACGTGACCAACTTCGGAGCCAATGTGCTGTATCGCAACGAGGGCGACGGCACCTTTGCCGATGTTACGGCTGCGGCCCAAGTCGGCGACGAAGGCTGGGGAGCCAGTGCGGCGTTTGCCGACATCGACCGCGACGGCTTGGTGGATTTGTACGTGGGCAATTACCACAACTTTTCATACACCAATCACCGCGTCTGCGCCGAGGGCGGCAGCGGGCTTCAGCTCTACTGCGGCCCGGAAGCCTTTGACGGAGTGACCGACGTGCTGTATCGCAACGAGGGCGACGGCACCTTTGCCGACATCACGGCTGCGGCCGGGCTGGGCAGTGCCGAGGGCAAAGAGCTGGGCGTGGTCTTTGGCGATGTGGATCTCGACGGCGACCCAGACCTATACTTGGCCAACGACAAGACCTTGAACTTCTTGTACCTCAACGACGGCACCGGGCACTTTGCCGAAGAAGCACTGCTGGCCGGCGTCGCGTACAACGAGGACGGCGACGTCGAAGCGGGCATGGGCGTCGACATGGGCGATTACGACAACGACGGCGACTACGACCTTTTTGTCACCAATTTTCAGTGGGAGACCAACACCCTATACAAGAACCTCGGCGACGGCACTTTTGTCGATGAGACCTTCTTGGCCGGGTTGGGCAAGGGCAGTATTGCCTACTTGGCGTGGGGTACGCGCTTTTTCGATGTGGACAACGATGGCGACCGCGACATCTTTATCGCCAATGGCCACTTGGAAAGCGATGTCGAGCAATACGAGAATGCGACTTTTCCGCAGCGCAATCAGCTCTTTCTCAACCTCGGCGACGGCCGCTTTGAGGAATACGCAGAGGACGGCGGTGCGCTGGCGTTGAAGCGAGTCAGTCGCGGCGCGGCCTTTGGCGACTACGACGACGATGGCGATATAGACGTGCTGGTGGCCAATGTCGCCGACCAGCCGACTTTGCTGCGCAACGATGGCGCGAGGGGCCATTGGGTGCGCCTGCGGTTAGAGGGCCGCGACAGCAACCGCGCTGGCATTGGCACTCGCGTCGAAATCACCAGCGGCGGACGAGTGCAGACCGACGAAGTGCGCTCCGGGGCCAGCTACCTCTCGCAGAGCGACCTGCGGCTGCACTTTGGGCTGGGCACGGCCACCAGTATCGAGCGCGTGGTCGTCTGTTGGCCGAGCGGCCGGGTGGAGGAATACGCGGGCTTGGGCGTCAACCAAGAGCATTTGCTCGTCGAAGGGGAAGGAAAGGCGCGATGAGGGTGTGGGTTCTCAATACC
>RKRN01000333.1 GCA_007571365.1 Candidatus Latescibacterota bacterium | reverse complement strand
GCTAGGGATTGGGGGCTGTCGGCGCGGGGCAAGTGGCGGAAGGCGGTGCCTTGGCACAAGCGCGAGACCTGAAGATCGGTCTGGCCGAAGAAGACGCGGTCGCTGAGGTTCATTGTTGCTCTCCTGCTAGCGCCGCGTCAGCAAGGCGACCCAAGGGCCGCTTCGGGGCGGGGCTAGTTGCGCTAGGCGGCCGCCGTTTAAGTCGGCGGCCGCGGTCCAAGTGCTGGCGGCAATGTCGAGCCATTGGACTTGAAAGGTGCCTGCTGCCCCGGTCAGATCGAGACCTACCGCACCGCCGTCGGTAAAGTAGAGCGCGTACTGGCGGCCGGGGATGCGGCTGAGGTAGGCTTCGTTGGCGGCGCGGTCGCTGAGCAGAACGCTGTCGGAATCCGGCTCGGCGTTAAAAAAGTCGAAGACCTCGGTCAGCATGCGACCGCTGCGGATGTGGGCTTGGGCTTGGGGGCTTAGCCCTAGGCCGGAATCGGGGCGGTGAAAGCGGCTGGCGGCCAAGCCGCCGATGAGGTTGCGCCAAAAGCACTCGGTGGCGTGGCGATCGTCGATGCCGCGCCTTTGCTCCCGATGCGTCTGGGCACCGTAGATCTTGGTCGAATTGATCGGCCGGGGCTGTGCGGCGATGTACTGCCACACCCACTGGGCGTGGTCCCAATTGGTCTGCTCGCGCTGCCAGCTATTCTGCGAGATGTCGATAAAAGAGTACTGCTCTGGGTGGTCGAAGGTAGCGCGATGCGTCTGCCCGCGCACATCCCACTCGTCCCACATTTCCGTGGTTTCAACGGTCTTGCCCGCTCGCTGCGCCCGCTCCTTGAGGTAGTCGTTCCAATAAGCACCCCACGCCGGGTCGCCGCTGGTCTCGTTGTCCATGCAGTAGAGCACGTGGTCGTAGGCGAGGGAGTGCTCGAGGACTTGATCGACAAAAGCCTGCTGGTACGGGAGCACGACTTGGTTGTTGTGCAAGGGGGGAACGGTATAGAAAAAGGGCTGCCGGTTGCCGCCGGGGTGGGCGGGATAGTCCGTTGCAAGGCCCGACTCTTCGACGGTGTAGTTGATATTGTTGGCCGGATTGAAGGGGCCTTCTTGCCAGTGTTGTTGGCTGTGGTCAAAGCGGTCCCACACTTCTATCTGGACGATGATGCCGCGCTCGGCGGTCCAGCGCAAAAGATCGGCAAAGCGCTGCCAATAAGCTGGATTCCAGCGGTTGAGGTCGTACAGACCGTCGGCCGCTTGATGGAAGGCTTTGATCTCATAGCCGTAGAAGCGGCGGTCGCTCATGGTATTGCGCACGTAGTTGCCGCCGACCGCTTGCAGCAGGTCGAGATGCGCTGCGAGATCGGGTATTTGGAAGAGGCAGTCTTTGACGGTGCCGCCGAGTAGGAGCACGGGCTGGCCTTTGTACTGCCAGTAGCGCGGATTGGCGGCATAGGGCTGGATGCGGTCGGGATCGGCTTGGGCGTGGGGCATAAAAGCTAAGCTGGTGACGAGGGTGGTTAGGATGCAGCGCGCAAAGCGAAAGCGACTGGTGCTGAAGGGGCGGATTTTCACGGGGAACTTAGTCCTTTTGGGGTGCGATTTCTCCATGCGCAGAGTTTAAGCCGCCGCGCACGTCCCTTAATCCCCTTGGGCAATATGTAGTCTTTGCCGGCGGCGGCGCAATAGATGCTGAATGCGTTGGTGCCGCTCGTCGGTTAAAGGCAAGCGCCACAGGATGAGTCCGGCACCAATGAACAGGATACCCACCGTCGGGCCAAAGAGCAAAGCTAAGCGCCAACTTGTCTCCGGGGTCTGTGCCGCTGACGCGGCGGAAAAACCGATCAGCCACAGCAAGACGCCGTTGAGCCCCAGCCCCAATGCGCGGGCCAGCTTGGTGCCCATGCGCCAGACGCCAAAGTAGAGTCCCTCGCGGTCGAGTCCCGTCTTGAGTTTGTCGTAGTCAATGGTATCGGCGACTAAGGCGTCGAGCAAGACGATGGCCCCGGCTAAGGCCCCGCCCGCTAAGGAGTAGAGCAGGGGCGCGGTCAATTCGCCAATGGGAAAGAGCGGATAAGCCACGGCCGTGGAGACCCCCAAGCCGAAGACGCCGATGACCCCGGCCGTTTTTTTGCCCCAGCGACGCGCAGCCCGAATCCAGCCCGGCAAAGAGGCGAGGAAGGTTAAGAAAAAGGGCAATAAGATCCAGCCGATGGCCTCTTGCTCGGTTAGCTGTAAGCGGTATTCGTAGTAGTAGAGCGCGGTAGAGGCATTGAACGTGCGGCCGATTGTGGCCACTAGAAAGGCCAGCAATAGGACGCGGAAAAAGGGATTGGCCCAAGTGCTGCGCTGGTCGGCGAACAGACGCCAGAGGTGGAGCGGCTTTTTGGGTTGGGCGTGGTCGGCGGGGCGGTCGAGGCCACGGGTAGCTCGTACCGTGATCCAAGCGCCCAACAGGATGGGAGTGGCCAACCACCAACTGGCCAAGCCGCGTGCTTGGGCGGCTTGGCCGTCCGTTTGGGCCAAGATGAGTCCAGGCAGCCACAGGCCGACTAGCGCGCCCAAGGTGCCGAAGAGCCGCTTGTAGGCGAAAAGTTGGGTGCGCTGATCGCGGTCCAAGCTCAGTTCGCTGCCGAGGGCCGAATGGGGTACGCCGACCACGGTCATAGCGGTATTGAGCAGGATGAACGAGATCAGCAAAAAGGCGAAGCGGGCGGCGTTGCTGTCGAGGGGCGGGGGATTGAAAACCCAGATGCAGGAAACGGCCAACAGCCCGGCCCCCGGCAGTAAGTAGGGCCGCCGTCGTCCGCCGGACCAGCGGGAGCGGTCGGAGATGCCGCCCATCAGGGGATCGGTGATGGCGTCCCAGACAATGGCCAAGGCCAACGCCAAGCCGGTGTAGAGCGCGGGTAGGCCGACGACGACGTTGTAGAACTTGAACAGATAGATCTGCACCATCGACTCTACGGCCACCAAGCCCCAGTCGGCGGCCCCGTAGCCGAGTTTGGTGCGGTGGGATAGGTTGCTGCCCAAGAGGTGAGTGCCTTCGCGTGGATTCCGGTAAAAAAGACGCGACAAATATAAGAGACGACAGCGACAAAGAGAATTGGCAACGGCTCTGTTTGGAAGTTCGGCTCTATTTGGCTATTATCTATGTAAAATGATAAGGGGAGTTAGTGGATTGCATGGATATTTGCCGAGAAAAGCCGAATCTGAACTAAGACGAGCCTTGGGACGTTCTTCCGCCGTTGCCATCCTTGGTCCTCGTCAATGCGGCAAATCAACATTGGCCCGTCAATATCTAAAAGGCCAGCCAGCGGCCTATTTGGATTTGCAGAACCGCATTGATCTCAACAGACTCGCCGAACCCGAACTCTTTCTCGAACAACATCGCCAAGAACTGGTGTGCCTCGATGAGATTCAGCGCCTGCCGGAATTCTTCACCGTGTTGCGCTACGAAATTGATCGCGACCGGCGGCCGGGACGCTTTTTGATACTCGGGTCGGCATCGCGGGAGTTGATCCAGCAGTCGAGCGAATCGCTGGCCGGTCGCATTGCCTACCTGCGGTTGACGCCATTTTTGCGCTCGGAGACAAGGCACGTGGCCGATTGGCAGACACTGTGGGTGCGCGGAGGGTTTCCCGACAGCCTGCTCGCTGGGGATGGAGAGGATAGCTTCGCTTGGCGGCAGGATTTCATTCAGACCTTTTTGGAGCGAGACATTCCTGCGCTCGGCCTGAACTTACCGGTTCCCGTAGTGCAGCGGCTATGGCAGATGCTGGCGCATTACCACGGCCAGACGATCAACTATAGCAAGCTGGCCGGCGCGGTTGATGTATCAGTGCCGACGCTAAAGAAGTACCTAGCCATTCTCGAACAGACGTATATGATTCGCCTATTGCCGCCCGGCGCGGCGAATCTGAAGAAACGCTTGGTCCGGTCTCCCAAAGTGTATATAAGAGACAGCGGCATCTTGCATGCGTTGCTCGAAATCGAAAGGTACGACCAGTTGCTCGGACATCCTATAGTCGGTGCTTCATGGGAGGGTTTGGTGCTGGAGCAGCTAGTTGCTGCGTGGCCGCGCTGGCGACCGTCGTTTATTCGCACGGGCAACGGAGCGGAGATTGATCTCGTAATGGAACGGGGGGACCGGATGGTGGTTTTTGAATGCAAGTTCTCAAAAGCACCTAGGCCATCGCGGGGGTTCTTTGAGTTAGTCGGCGACTTGCAGCCGGAAAGTGCCTCGGTCATTGCGCCGGTCGATGAGGCGTATGTATACCAGCGGGGCGTTAGGGTGGCTAACCTAGATTTTACCGGAGACGAGCGCGAGCGTTAGTCCTATTGCGTATCGATTGAGCCGGAAATCCCGCGGGCGGCTGTCCATGCCGGGCTTGTCGGCGCGGCGACTTTCAATTACCGTCGGGGCCGAACTTACCCCTCTATTGCGAAAGGAACGCCATGGCTCTTCTCGATACCCACACCCAGATTTCAGCGATTATCGGCGACTTTGGCAGCGGTCTCGACCATCCCGAGTGCATTGCTTGGGGTTGCGATGGCTATGCCTATGCCGGCGGCGAAGCAGGTCAGCTCTACCGCATCGACTTGGCCCGGCGCGAATTCGAGGAGTTCGCCCGAGTGGATGGCTTTGTCGGCGGCATCTGTCAGGATGCCCAGCGCCGCCTGTACGTTTGCAACGGCGACGTCAAGCGCGTCGAGCCGGATGGCACTGTCAGTACGTATTGCGACCGCGCCGGCGAGGTGCCGCTGACTGCGGCCAACTATCCGGTCTTTGACGCGGCCGGCAACCTGTATGTGTCCAATTCTGGAGGCTGGCACCAAAACGACGGTTGGATTTGCAAAATTGCCCCCGGCGGCCAAGGCGAGGTTTGGAGCCGCGCCCTGTCAGATTTTCCCAACGGCACTGCGCTGGATGCGGCCGGCGAATATCTCTACGTGGCCATGAGCATCAACCCCCGCGTGGCCCGCATCAAAATCGAGGCCGACGGCCGCGCCGGTGCCGCCGAGCCCGTGTTTGACCTTCCGCAAACCGTTCCCGATGGCCTCGCCTTTGACGACGAGGGCACCCTGTATTGTTCCTGCTATCGCCCGGACCGCATCTATCAGTATGCCAACGGCCAACTCGACGTTTTGGCCGACGATTACGAGGGCACTGCTATGGCGGCGCCGACCAATATCGCCTTTTGTGGCCCGGATCGGTCGCTCTTTCTCAGTGCCAACTTAGGGCGTTGGCACATAGCGCAATACGACCTCGGTAAGACGGGGATGCCGTTGAACTACCCAGACGTTTTTTAGAGGCTGTTTTTAACAATGTGATGTTACGCCGGCAGGCTCCATAGACCGTGCCCTTCGACGAGCTAAGGGCACAACGGCTGCAAACCAGCGGCTCTGGAGCCCTACTTACGCCGGCAGGACAAACGCGGCGGAGTTTGACATTGACATCAAGGTCATCTTTTGCTTATACTGACCTAATTCTTCCATCAAAAGAAGGACATACATGTCTCATTCTTTTACAGATAGAAGAACCGCCGCGGCGAAACATGCTCTTTTTTCGCTAGCGGTTAGCTACTGTACCCCCCCCCTCAGACCCTAACTCATTCCCGCACAATAAGTTCGCCCCGTACCACAACGCGGGGGAAGTCCATCGCACCCGTTTTCACGAGCGCAGACTTTTAGCGTTAGCTCTGTGCTCAAAACGGGGCGTTCCAGCCTCAATCTGTCCCGCACGAACCTCCAACCCCATAGGAGAAACCCGATGAATCCCCTGCGAGTTGCTATTCTTACCGCCGCACTTTTCGTCCTTTTCGGCGCGGCGCCGGTCGCGGCGCAGTACTACGAACGCTGCCGGACGCCGTCCGGCACTGACGCCACTTGGTGTGAATGGTTTGATCTCGACTTCTATGGTTCACCCGTTATCGCGGGCTCGTTCCAATGGAATATGCCCGCGAACCTCGCTGTCGCGTACGCACGGGGGCACGTTCGGCGATGGGTACGCAACCAGCCGAACTTTCCAATGTGGTTGCTGGAGAACATGCTAGAGGATTGCGTCGCCACCGAAGGCTACTACGGGTTTGATATCGAGCTGCAGCGCACCGTGAACCATCATGGGTTCGAGTGGTGGTCGCTGAGCCGCGTGGATTGCTGGTGGGCAGACCCAGACGGCATGAAT
>RKRN01000025.1 GCA_007571365.1 Candidatus Latescibacterota bacterium | reverse complement strand
CCTTGCTCAATGCCTTGCTCAAGGATGTATTGAGCAAAAGATGATTCGCGCATGATCGCGTCCATGAGACCCTCCTCGGAGATGATACGATGGATGGTGGCACTGCCATGCTCTAACCCACTCAAAATCGCCAAACCGCCCAACATGTCAACCGTTACAGCCGCCGCCAAAGGCAAACCACGCGTCGCATGCACACACCGACGCAACCACGACGCGGAATCGACACCGGCCGGGGGTTTCATCAACGGGGTAAACGGGAACAAACCCGCATACCCGCGATCCATCACGGCCTGCCCGGCTATATCACTGAGCCGAATCACCTTGTATTCTAAGACGATGCGATGCCCGGGCAATTCTTGGATGTAATACCCCGGATCGCGTCGTCCGGCTCGGTGTCGGAGGTAGATCACACAGGCATAGGTCGGCAGGCCATAGTGCTCGATGACCCGGCCGAGATAGCCGGCCATGCGGCGCGGCATGGGCGGATGGGTGCTGTCGGTGGTTTGAAACTCGTGATGGACGAGGGCGTCTCGGCCGTCGATTTGCACGCGGATGAGGCTATCCATGTAGCGCGTTTCCGGCGTGGTCAGTTCGGTGTTGATGCGGTCGAGGACGGCTACATCGTCTCGGCCGAGGGCGAAGCGGATGAAGTCGTAGGGATGGGTTTGGATGAGATGTTTGGCGATGGTATCGTATTCGGCCATGGCGCCTGCCTTGGGTTGGGGTTGGGATGGTATCGGCAACTTGCAAGAACCGTGCCAAGGCGGCGGCTCAGCGGGAGCGGCGGCTCAGCGGTGTTAGCGTTGTAGCGAAAAGGGTACAGGAGTGGGAAGGAGGAGGGACACTGGCTCGCAAGGCCGAGAAACGCTCGCACGCCTAGTTGGAAATCTACTAGCTTGTACTTAGGCTTTGTGCCTAACGCCCCTTAGACACCATGCAAAAAACACGGCTACAATACCGCAAGCATCGAGGCCTAGTGCTACTGGTGGCCCCGGGGCTGGTCTTCTTTCTCGTCTTCCATTACCTGCCCATGTTCGGGCTGGTGCTGGCCTTTAAGGAGTTTCGCTTGAGCGCCGGCATCTTGGGCAGCCAGTGGAGCGGGTTGGAAAATTTCTCGCGCCTCTTCGGCGGGGCCGACTTTCCCAATGCCCTGCGCAACACCATCACCATCAGCTTCTTGCGCTTGCTATTTGGCTTTTTCGCGCCGATCGCGCTGGCGCTGATGCTCAACGAAATCCGCGTCTCTTGGTACAAGCGCACCGTGCAGACGGTGACCTATATCCCCTACTTCCTCTCGTGGGTTATCTTGGGCGGCATTTTCCTGATGATTTTCTCGCAAAGCGGCCCGGCCAACCAAATCGCTCAGCTCTTCGGCGTCTCCCCTATTGAGTTCCTCACCGACGATTTCTGGTTTATCGCAGTGGTCGTCGCCACCGGCATCTGGCAGGCGGCTGGCTATGGGGCGGTGATCTACTTGGCGGCCTTGGCCGGCATTTCTCCCGACCTATACGAGGCGGCCGTGGTCGATGGAGCGGGTCGCTGGAAGCAGACCTGGCACATTACGATTCCAGGGCTGGTGCCGACGATTATCACGCTTTTCATCCTCAATCTCGGCCACGTGCTCAACGCCGGCTTCGACCAGATTTACAACATGTACAATCCCATGGTGTACGACGCGGCCGACATTATCGACACCTACGTTCTGCGGCGAATCGTGCTGATGGATTTTGGACTGGCCACCGGGGCCGGGCTTTTCAAGTCGGTGGTCGGCTTGTTGATGGTGGTGCTGGCCAACTCGCTGGCCCGGCGGCTCAGCCGAGGAGAGCAGGGAATATGGTAAGCCGCACGCGAGGCGAGCAGATCTTCAACGTCTTTAACCTGACGGTGTTGGGCTTGGTTGGGCTGATGGCGCTCTATCCGTTTGTGTACACTATTTCGATGTCGCTAAGCAGCGCGGCCGAGGCCATGCGCGCCAGCCTGCACCTCTACCCGCGGGACGTTTCCCTGACCTCGTATCGCATGGTGCTGTCTAACCCCGAGATCGTCACCGGGTTCACCAACTCGATTCTGCGCACTGTGTTGGGTACGGTGCTGACGCTTTTTTTCACGTGTCTGACGGCCTATCCGCTGGCGCGGCGCGAAATGCCCCACCGCAGCCCGCTGCTGTTCTTGGTGCTTTTCACCATGCTCTTTAGCGGCGGCATTGTGCCCAACTACTTGCTGGTCAAGAATCTGGGTCTGATCGACTCAATATGGGCACTGGTGCTGCCGCAGATGCTAACGGCCTTCAACATCATCGTGGTCAAGAATTTCTTTCAGGCCATTCCCGAAAGCCTGGCCGAGTCCGCCAAGATCGATGGGGCCAGCGAGTTTAATATCCTCTTCAGGATATACGTGCCCCTCTCCAAACCAGTGCTGGCGACGATTGGGCTGTGGACAGCAGTGGCGCACTGGAACCACTGGTTCGACGCAATGCTCTATATCGCGTCGGACGAGAATCAAGTCTTGCAGACCTTTTTGCAGCGGATCGTCATCGAAAACAGCGTCGAGCTAATCGAGCAGGGCTTGGTTGATCCGAACATCACCGAGTTCACGCCCGAGACGATCAAGGCGGCGACCGTAGTCGTTACCATCCTGCCGATGCTGTTGGTCTATCCGTTTGTGCAGCAGTACTTCGTGCGCGGGATCATGCTGGGCAGCGTTAAGGAATAGCGGACCTACCCCCCCATCTGCCAGCCGCCGGCCACTACCAGTGCTACGCCAGTGAGGTACTCGGCTTCGTCCGAGGCGAGAAAGGCCACCGCCCGGGCTACATCCTCGGGCGTACCGATGCGGCCTAGGGGGGTTTGCGCTTCGAGGTCGTGGACCAAGGCGGCGGTGGTGTCGGCGTCGGGCTCGTTGCGCTGGGCCAAGCCGGCGGCGATGTAGTGGGTGCGCTCGGTGAGGGTGTTGCCCGGGCAGACGGCGTTGACATTGATCCGGTGCGGGGCCAACTCGCCGGCGAGGGATTGGGTAAAGCCGATGATGGCGAATTTGGACGTGCAGTACGCGGCGTAGCGCGGTAGCCCTTGGCGGCCAGCCGTAGAGGACATGTTGATGATTTTGCCGCCCGCGCCGCGGTCAATAAGGTGCCGGGCCACAGCGCGCGAGCAGAGAAAGGTGCCCTTGACGTTGACGGTTTGCACCTGATCCCAAGCGGCTTCGCTTAGATCGACGACCGGGGCGCGATCGGGGCCGGGGCGCGAGCCAGCGTTGTTGACCAGCAAGTCGATGCGGCCAAAGCGGGCGAGCGCGTCTTGCACCATGCCCTCGACTTGGGCGGCGGCGGACACGTCAGCTTCCACTGCGAGGGCCTGCCGACCGGCCGCTTCGATTTCGGCCACGAGGGCAGGTAGGCCGCCCCAACCAGACTCGCTGTAGGGCTGGGCGCGCAAGTCATTGACTACGAGGTCGCAGCCTTCGCGGGCTAGGCGCTGGCAGATGGCGCGACCAATGCCGCGTTCGCCGCCCGCGCCAGTGACCAGGGCGACTTTGCCGTTGAGATTATACATGAGGTTCTCCGCATATCTAAAAGTTGAGTTTCCGCGCAGTGCGCCGGAGCTTTTCAGCGGCGGTAAGTAATGCTGCGTTACGGCGTTTTGCCAGTGCTTGCCGTGGCCTTTTCCGCTGAATGCGTTTTGCAGTCAAAAAGTACATCGACACCTGTCAGGTCAACTGGCCTAGGAAATGTGGGCTAGTTTTCTCCTGTAAGCGAAAACCACAAAAGCTGAAGAGCCCCTTGGCGCACCGCAACGGAGAGATCGTCCAGCGGTCCTGCGGTTCCAATCGCGTAGGATCGCTGCAGGACCTTGGCCGGCGTCAATGAGGTCGTGTCGCGAACGGCCGCTTCGCCATCCACCAACACTTCGATGACCACATTGGGCAGCTCGAGCGCGGGCGAAAGGGCGATGTTCAGCGACCCATCGTCTAGGCTGCCGCGAATCGCGCCGACCTGCGCTGCCGCACTCATCCCCTTCGTTCCCCAGTAGCTATACATCCACTCCGTCCACGCCAGCGACCCGCCGGGTGGCAGTGGCCGCGTCTCATCGGGAAAAAGCACGGACGTGCCCCCCCACATCTCGACATAGCCCTTGTTGGGCCGGCCAGATCCCATGGGAATCCCGGTCGGCTGGAAGCCGTAAGTCCACACATCGACACCTGGGTTGAGGACCGGATCGAATACTCGGACCACGCCCTCCTCAGCGTCGTGGGAATAGGCGCTGTAATAGCCGGCCGTCAATCTGTCGGCCATGATATCGCCGGCCTTCCACCCGCGGATATAGCGCAACGGGCTCGCGCTCCAAGGCTGTGGACTCGGTCCTAGATTTTTCTGCCAGCGCTCGGCGATCAGGATATTTGCTGTGGGAATGATGAACTCAGTGTTGTCGGTCAGCTCGTTCTCGCCGCCAGGGGCCCACATGGGATTGACCCAGTGGGCGAACTGAACAGTGTCGGCACTTGGATTGTGGATGCGGATCTGGGTCTCTAGGGCGGCTGAGCCTCGGTGGACTGTCAGTCTAACGCTCTGGATCAGGCCCGTCAGCGGCTCTGTGGTTGCCATCGACATAGATACCTGTTCGGGGCGATCTTCTAGGAGCTTCCACGTATAGGGCATCGCGAAGGTCGTGCCGTGCTCGTAGCCCGGAAGCGTGTACTCGATCCCGCCGATCCAGAGCCACCAGCCAGTGGGGTTGTTCGCACCGCCGGGGCGCGCGATGTCGTTCTTCCATAGTGCGTCGTGGCCGGTTCGTTTGTCGATGAGGGAGTACACCCGGCCCATCTCCGGCAGTACCTCTACGCGCACATAGTCGGATTCGAGCACTACGCGTCTGTGCCGCCTGTCGACGATGCGCTGCCAGTCGATGCGCTCGAAGTCCAGATGGGGAAGTGGGTCGCCTTGGTCGTAGTAGATCGCTGGTTCGTAATCGACCTGAGGAATGTCGATGTGATCGACGACCAGTGAGGTGCCAGCGTCTGAGGAACGCTCCGACAGGGCCAAAGTAAGGGAGGCTAGAAGCAGAAGGCTTCGATGTCGAGCTATCATTTGCTAGGGGCCATTCATCGCCGGTGGGAGGTGAATTTTGCCATGGCTTGGGCTGCCGCTGCCGAGTCGCCGGCTTGCCGATACGCCAGCACCAGCCCCCGCTGTGCCGCTGGCAGGTTGGGATTTTGGGCTAGTGCCTGTTGGTATCGCGCGGCCGCGGTACGGGCATCGCCTTGTTGCAACTCGAGGTTCCCCAGCGCAATAAAAACATCGGCCGAATGCGCGGACAACTCCAAAGCCCGTTCGTACGCCGCGCGACTTAGGTCGCTGTAGCCGCCAGTGGCATAGGCCGTACCCAAGTTGTACCACGCCAAGCCATAGTCCGGCTTGAGGTTCAAGGCTTGGCGGTACGCTGAGATCGCCTCGCCGGGACGCCCCAAGCGGATGTGGGCATTGCCCAGGTTCTGCCAAGCTTGGGCGTTGTCTGGCTGGAGGGACAAACCGGTGCGCAGGTGTCTTACGGCTCCCGCGTCGTGCCCGAGGCGGGCGTAGAGACGAGCGAGATTGAAGTGTGCGCTGGGATTGCGGCTTGGTTGGGCCAGCGCCCGCAGATTCTCGATCTCAGCCACGTGCGGCTCGATTCGCCGATGGGCGGCGCGTTGCACCTCGGCGTCTCGGCTGCGACCTAGATGGCGGTACACAGAAGCCAACTGAAGACGGATATCGGGATGCACCGGGTCGAGTTCGAGCGCCCGCTCAAGAGCGGTGGCGGCTTCAACATACTTCCCTAGCTTGGCTAGAGATACTCCTATACCCACGTGCGCCTCCGCCGAAGAAGGGGCGAGCTTGCCGGCCGTCGAGAAAGCCTGTAGGGCCTCGCGGACCTGTCCTATCCGCAGGAGTGCGCGGCCTGTAGCGACCTCGTAGCTGGCACTGTCGGGCACCAAGGCGCTGGCGCGCTGGAGAAAACCTAAACCTTCCGCACAGCGACCCAGGTGTTCGCACAAGAGAGCACCCAAGGCGAAGCTCGCCTCGTGAGACGTGGGATTCAATTCCACCGCTCGTTCTAGCGAGGCCTGCGCTGCCGCTACATCGCCGCTGGCCGCCTGTACTGCCCCCAACAGCTTGTGCAGCGTCGGCCGGGCCGGAGCAAGGGCGATCGCTTCGGCGAGTGTAAATTGGGCGTTGGCGAGTTGTCCGACCCCGAGCCATGCCATGGCTAGCCGCTCCAACGTCTCGGCATCGCGTTGGGTCGCGACGGCTCGCTGCGCTAAGGAGAGCGCCGTGGTGTGATCGCGGATCTGGGCCATAACTTCGCTGAGCCCCATCAGCGCCTCCACGTGCAGACTATCCGCCCGCAGAACCATCTGGAATTGATCCATCGACCGATCGAGGTGCCCTAAGTCGAACAGCACGCGGGCAAGCGACACCCGGGTCTCGAGGTCGGCTGGGCGTTCGCGCAGTTGTTTTGTATAGGTTAGCTGCAACCGTCCCAACTCATCGGCGGTGGGCGGCACATCCGCAGCCGGGCGTTGTCTTTCGCACCCAACGAGAGCCACAACCAGGGCCAGGAACCACGCACGGGCACTCACAGTGAAGTCCATGGCTCGCCTTCGACAATTCGCACAAAGCGACCGGCCGGCACGGGGCCCACGGCCTGGGGCTCACCCGATGGCCAACGAATTAGAATGCGGTCCACCGCCGTCCGGCGACCGAGGCCGAAGTGCAGTCGCAGATCGTTGTGCGACAGGTAGCTGCTGCCACCTCGTACCTCGGCCAGCTGCCGCAGATCAGCGGAGACTACAGTGACGCGCGTCCCGATCCCACTGCGATTACTCCGCGTACCTTCCACTTCGACTGAAATCCAGTTGGCGCGATTGCCGCCGTCGTTTCTGAGTAGGTGTGGACGCTGGTTGTTATTCGATACGAACAAGTCGACATCGCCGTCGTTGTCGTAATCGGCCGCGGCGGAGCCCCGGCCCACGCCGGCTGAGAACGCCGTCAGACCGCTCGCCACCGTCGCGTCGGTGAATGTGCCGTCGCGATTGTTCAGGAAGAGCTGGTCGTGCTGGGCATAGCGCGGCCCGGCACTGTCGAGAATCTCGATGTTGGGCTCGACATGGCCATTGGCGAGGAATAGATCGGGGTACCCATCGTTGTCGACGTCGATGAAATCGGTCCCGAAGGTGAGGGTTTGATAGGTCGGTCCGCCCAAGCCACTCTGGGCGGTGTGATCTGCAAATTGACCCGCCCCGGCATTGTGTAGCAGCCGGCAAGGCTCCCATTGGAAGTTGCACACGCCCAGGTCGAGGCGACCGTCGCGGTCGTAGTCGGACCAGTCAGTACCCATTCCCGCCTCAGAGGCCCCGTCGGGACTCGTCGCGACGCCGGCGGAGACGCCGACTTCGGCGAATCGGGACCCGTCGTTGCGAAACAAGAAATTCGGCTCGTGATCGTTGGCGACATAGAGATCGGAGTCGCCGTCATCATCGTAGTCGGCAAAGCCCACGCCCAGCTGCCGACCCGCTTCGGTCCAGACACCTATCGAGTCGGTGATATCCGTGAAACGAAGGTCGCCGTCGTTGCGGAACAGAGACCCAGAATCGCCGGGGTAGGCCCTAGGGCCGCAGTAAATCTGAATCAGCCCGCGATAGCACTGCGGGAGATCATCCCCGACAATTCGCACATCGTTGGCGACATACAAATCCAGATCACTGTCGAGATCGATGTCGGCGAAGGCTGTGCTCGTCGATACCCGTAGATCGCCGGTACCCGACTGTTCGGTCGCGTCCGCAAAGCGGCCGTTGCCTAGGTTGCGGTAGAGCCGGTTGGCACCCCAGTTGGTGACGTAGAGATCGGCGTGGCCATCGTTGTCGACGTCCCCAACACCGACTCCCATGCCAAAGCTCGTGTCGGCGACCCCTGCTTGTGCTGCTCTATCGACGAAGGTCCCGTCGGTCTGATTCACGAACAGGGCATTGGCCGGCAGAGGAGCAGTGCGCACACCGTGGATAGCAGCACTGTTCACGACATAGAGGTCGGGGAAACCATCGCTATCGAAATCGGCAAAGGCGGCACCTGAGCCATGAGTTTCGGGATAGTGGTAGGACCCGGCAGCGCCATTGAAGTGGCGGAATTCGATCCCGGACTCGACCGCGACCTCGCTGAATCGAGGGAGGGTAAGAGCCGGTTCCTCGGCGTCGTTGCAGCCGGACCAAACGAATGCGGTCGCTAAAGTAGCTGGCAGCACCAGACGGGTCCAGCGACGATATAGGGGGCCACTATTTGTCTGTGCAGTCGAATCGCTGCTTTGCATTACAATACACTCTGCGGGGCGTCGCTAGGGGAGTCAGAGTCAAGTTACTCTCCGGTCAAAGACGCGGTCAAGCGCGTGTAGGGTAGGGTTAATTAAATTGGGTCGTGTCAATTGCGACTGCGGAGCCGCGCTGCGCTAGGCCCTATCTCCTTGAGTTCCCAAGTAGTTAAAAACGACAAGCAGTTGTGTTTACTTGCTGACTCATCAGTCAAAAAATTCTTGAAATTTTTGCGCTCGCATCGTAGATTGTTCGCTTCGCTAACCTGCCTGTATGATAGGTTGATTCGCAAGCGGCGTGGATGCCTATTTTCCGCGCCAATT
The DNA here is from genome assembly GCA_007571365.1 of Candidatus Latescibacterota bacterium. GTDB lineage: Bacteria > Latescibacterota > UBA2968 > UBA8231 > UBA8231. Next base: position 12,529 of record RKRN01000025.1, on the reverse strand, counting down.
CTACCGTCTTCCTTCGACCAGCGAGTGAAGCGAAGACACGAACGAGAGGAGCTCTCATGCGCAAGAAAGCAGTTTTAGGGGCCGTAGTCCTCGGCGCTGTGCTATTGACAGGTTTCGTTGCTCCGGTAGCGGCATACGAAAACTGCAACGGCGTCGGCTATTTTGCCCTGCAGGTACCCGATCCAAGTTCCATGAACCCCGATGGCGACGCCAGCGACTGGGCTTGGTACGATCCGGATTTCATCATCAGTCCCGACCAGTTGTGCGACGTGATCGGCGAGGGTGAGTTTCCAGCCCGTAGCGACCTCGACATCGCTCACCACGTCGGTTGGACCCCGGAGCCAGACAATCGACTCTACGTATTCACGCGCGTCGTCGACGACACGCTAAACGCCGACGTCACCGAGCCCAACGATGGTTGGCATGACGATGACCTCGAGCTGATTCTAGATCCCGATCACGGCGTCTGGAACGAGGCACCGGATGCCCTCCGCACTGGCCACCAGCAGTGGACCTTCCACTACGCCCGTCCGGGTGGTTATCCCCTCGTGTCCTTTCTGCGCTGGAACCAACCGGCCGAAATGCAGTGGGGCCCCGAATCGGGGGCTGTCGAAGGGGCCGTCGTGGTTTCTCCGGCGGGGGCCGGGCACTTGTCCACGGACGTGACGGTCAACTACGAAGTTCGCATGGAAGCCTACGACCCGTACCTGCCGGATGGCCGCGACGCAAGCGTCCGCTGGGTCTTTGAAGCCGGTCAGACGATCGGTATGTCCCTGAGCCTCAACGAGGCAGACAGTGGAGGCCGGACGCACCAAGTCACGACGCACATCCAAAACGGCGGTGCACATAGTTCGGAGTTCTCCTCCGAGTTTACCTTGCTAAGCACCGATGAGTTCGCTACGGCTGTTGAGGGGAGTAGCTGGGGCTCGGTGAAGGCTCTGATGCGGTAAGCAGGGGGATACACCCCTATCTTTTGTCTAAGGAGGGAGGATGGTCCTCCCTCCTTAATTTTTACTAAACCTATCCCATCCCAGCCCGCCCGGAGAGGTTGTTTTGCGCGTGCTTTGTAGCTGTCTACTGATCTTGGTTGCGTCTAGCTGTGGGCGCTACTTTCCAGGGCCTCTCCACCCCAAGCCTCGGTCTGAGCAGGGCGAACACATGGTGGTCCACGATGATGGATCGGTCGCCTACGTCTTTGAGAGGCTCGACATCGCCTTGCGACCCATGCGGGACGCAGAGCTCAACCGCAGTTTCGCCACAAAGTCGTCCAACGGCGCACGGTCCACTAACCCCTTTACATTCGGTGACTGGACCCCCCCAGGCGAGTCGTTCACACCCCAGCGATTTACGGTATTCCTCCTTCGGGTCAAGAACTACGCGTATCCGAAGGTCAGAATTGATCCGTCTAAGATCCGGTTGCGATCCGCCAGCGAACGTTTCTACAAACCCCTGACATTTCTCGAAATCAGTGAGTACTACCGAGCGTATGCGTTGGCTTGGGCCGGCAACTACTATGCGCGTATGCGCGAGCGCGAAGATCTGCTGCGTCTCCACATGTATGCCGACGAGATGATCTTTAGCGGCCAAGAGCACGAAGGCTTTATTGTGTTTCCGCCCATGCCGCCAGACGTGACCGAGTTGTCCGTCCACGTCGACGATGTTGCCGTTCGTTTCAACTACGCTGATGAGCCTGTGGAGACCGTAGATCTGACCTACGGATTCCAGCGCGAGGTTTTCAGGGGATACCAACCACCCGCCACCGTCTCGGCACGCTGACGTGCCGCTCACAGCCAAACGCGCGGGTGTAGCTATCCCGCTTGTCCTGACGTTCCTCCTAAGCATCGATGCCGGCGGCCAGATTGAGACCGTGCGTATCGGACGAGGTGGCAATGCTTGGCAAAGCATGGAGCTAGTGGCGGCCGGAGCGCAGGTCACGGCCGACTCGCTGCTACCGGCCGGTTTCAAAGCCAATGAGAATATCGTTGCCGCCGTGCGCTGGGTGGATGTCGGAACGGGCCCGGACGAGTTCATACCCGAGGGCGGAGCCCGGGTGTGGGCGCGCGTTGCCGACGGTCAGCCCAACAACATTCTCGTCGACGGCAACCCGAACACCTCTACTGGAGAGCGGTTTCAGATTCCCGGCCAGTCTCAGAATGGCCGGATATTCGTCTTCGATTTAGGGGCCTCGTTTCCCGTCGAACGGATTGCCTTCTTCCCCAACCCCACAGATAGCACCGCCTTCCTGCGAGCGTACGAGATCAGGGTCAGCGACGGGCGCTCTTTTGGAACGGACGAGCGGCCGATCTACGAGACCTTGGCCCGGGTCGAGGTCTCCAACGAGGTTCGGACGGAAGCTGATTTTCCCCGGCAACTCGTTCGATATATTCGCTTGGAAACGCTGGAGCCGAATCCCTTCGACATCGCCGAAATTGAAGTGTTCGGCCGAGGATTTGTGCCCCGTGCTCAGTATGTTTCCAACTTCATCGACTTCCCCGGCGGAGGCTTGCGCAACTTTGGTCGCCTGACAGTCCACGCGACCCGCGTGTCCACCGAGCCTGAGGTGATTGCGGCCGATCCAGTACAGGCGGTGTTCCAAGTGCGAGCCGGCAACGACACCTCGCCTGAGTCCTATTTCCAGATCGATCTCGAAACCGGCAGTGAGACAGAAATATCAGAGGCGGCATACCAGAATCTCATCGACCGAGAGCGCACGGCCAGATACGATGCCGAAAACTGGAGTGCGTGGTCGAATCCGGTGACGATCGATTCGACCGGCCTCTACGAGATCAGTCTCGATTTTCTGCCGATGCCAATGCCCTTCTTCCAGTTCAGATTCTCCTTTGAGGGCACTGCGACCGACGTGATTCGGATCGACGCGCTGGAGTTTTCTCACTCGTCCCCCCTCGCCCAAGAGACGCGAGCCGAGGTCGCCCTCGTCGGCGATCCCTTTCCGCAGGCCGGCGTGGCCACTGTCGCTACGGGGCAGCCAGCGACCTTGGAGTACGCCTTGGCTGCGGATTTGTCCGGCGACGAGGGGTTCGATGGTTTGCGCATCGCGACGCCGGGCACGGCGCAGTTGGAATCGGTGTCGATCGGCGACGACCGCGAGCAAGTGGCCGTCGACAGCGTCTTTGTCGACGACAGCGGCATGTCGCTCTTCTTCCCGAGCCGCCGGATCACGGCCGAGAGCAACGCCACGCTCTTTGTGAGGTTCACGGCAACGCCTTTGCGATACACGACCCTGTTTCAGGGGTGGCTCCTAGATTCAGTTGGGGCGGTTCCGCAGCGGGTCGCTCCTGGTGATGCCACCAACCTACTCGGTACAAATTCCGTCGTCGTCTTCGGTTCCCTTGGCGATCCGCTTGGCCGATTTGAGCTGGAATCCAGCGTTGTGACGCCTAATGGGGATGGGCGCAACGACGACTTGGCGCTGCAGTACGACCTCGTATTCCTCATCGAACCAGCGCAAGTAGGCATTACAATGCACGATCTAGCGGGTCGGGTCGTTCATACCCTCCTACAAGAGGAGCAAGCGGCAGGCCGGTACTTGGCCACTTGGACCGGAGCCCACAAACTGCCTCCGGGGCATTACATCGTCCGCCTGCGCGTCGAAACGCAGACTAGGGCGTTTGAGCGCCTGCGGATCGTGGCGGTGTCCTACTGAGAGTCGGGACGAGGAGGACTTATGCAGACGCGCACGATGCTGGCCATAACGATAACGATCCTGCTAGGCGCGACCGCAGCTGCGGTCTACGGTCAGCGCCGCGTCGTGCAGGTTGGGGGGGCGGCCGGGGATTTTTCGTGGTCCGAAGTGCGCCAGAAGGCCGTCGCCCTCGACGACACGACCGCTCCGGGTGCCTTGCAGCCCAGAGAGCTGCGGCCCTGGGAAAACATCATGGTCGGACCTGGGGCCTTCGCCAATATATTCGGCCTATCTTGGGCGGAGGGACAGGTAACAGGTAGGGCCTTTGGTTTTGAGGCGGGCGTCGACCCGCGTTTCTGGCACGGTGGCTACAGCCGCGAGGAGGCCGTGGTCATTGACGGCGATCCCGAGACGGCGATCTCGCTGCGTCAGCTAATCGGTGAGGGGCCGGTACAAGTATTCAACCAGATTCTGCGCCTGCAGGAAGAAGTTTGGACCTTTGATCTAGTCTTAGAGACGCCGATCAACCGGATCCTGTTCTTTCCTCGGCAATCGGGTGTCGATAAGCGCGGCATTCCCAACAAGCAGGGATCGCCGCGGGCGTATCGTCTTTCGATACAGAACGAGGCGGAAGAATTCCTGCTCGAAGGCTCCGAGCCGATCCCAAAGCGGACGCTTGCTACCCTCATCGAGGAAACCAAGTCCAATACGAAGAGCCGGGTCGATGTCAGCTTTCCGCTGCAGCCGGCCAGATTCATCCGCCTCGATCTGAGTTTGGCGGACCAGTTCTACAGCATGGCCGAGTTCCAAGTCTATGGCGAGGGCGTCCCGACCCATGTAAACTACGTCTCCACCGCCATTCCACTCAACGAGCCCGTCAACTTCGGCGAGATCACCTACTCCTTCCGCTCGCTGCGACGAGATCGGGAAGCGGACGTGCTCGTCGAAGACCCGGCAGGCGTCGCCCAACTACTCATAGAAACGCGCTCTGGCAGCGACGACACGCCGCTGGCCTACTACGTCGTAGATGACTTCGGGCGCGACAAGGAGGCGACAGAGTCGGAATGGCAGCGCGCCTCACTGCCCCGACGAGAGAGTCTCTCCGTCCGCTATCCCAATCAGCGCAGCGTCGTCCTCGACGACGAGACCAACTGGTCCCCGTGGTCTTCGCCCTATCGCTCATCCGGTCAGCTAAACCGATCGCCGGATGGTCGCCAGTATTTGCAATTCCGGGCGACGTTCCTGACCGACGATGTGCTAGCCATCGGTCGTCTCGATTCCCTACAGTTCGAGGTCTCGCCATTGCTCGCTTCGTCGCTCGTCGGCGAGGTTTCCCTAGCGGATGCGGACCCGACTAACCTGAGGGCTGAGGAGCAGCCAGTGGAATTTTCCATCGGGGAGCGACGTCAGCTACACTTCGACATCGCGGCGGACTTCGCCAGCGATTCACAGGGATTCGATGCCGTGCGGCTGACGGTCCCCTTTGGCACTCGCTTCGCCGGGCTGAGGATGGGCGATGCGGACCTGGTCGCAGTAGCTCCCGACAGCGTGTGGCCCGGGGACGGGATCGCCGACGACGGCGAGCTTTTCATCTCCTTTGCCGCCAATCGGGTGTCACGCGGCAATGATATTCCCGTCCGCATCGATCTCGAATCCTCCCTGTTTACCTCTTCCACGATCTTCGCCGGGGAGGTCATCGACTCTGCCAGTGCCAACCTGCCCCAGTCGGTGGACGGCGGAAATGCCCGGGACGATGTCCCCACCAACAGTCTACAGGTTTTCTCGCGCGATGAGAGGACGACCGTTCTCGATGGGGTCCGCCTCATGCAGCCTGCGCTGACGCCGAATGGGGACCGGGTGAACGACGAAATCCACGTCGAGTTCAGTGTCCTCTTCGTCGATGAAGCAGAAGTGACAGTAGCGGTGTACGATGTTGCCGGACGCCATATTGCGATCTTGGCCGCTGAGAATCGAGGTCGCTCGGCCCAGCAGGTATCTTGGGATGGTCTCGATGGCGACCTCAACGTAGTCCCGCCAGGCCTGTATCTTCTCGTGATCCAAGTAAACACCCAAAGGGAGATCGCACGGCGATTACTGACAGTGCCCGTCGTCTACTAGGAGTTAAGACTATGGCAAAAACGAGCTTGTGCCTCATCGCTGTGGCCGTATGGCTGCTATCTGGGCACGCCGTGGCCGATGAGATCCGCTTCGATCGTCTCGGTGATTGGCAGAAGTGGACGAGCCCGACCGGGGCCATTCAGTTGCGGCAAGACGGGCAAGTCGAGCTGGGGTGGTACGGAACGGACACCGATCCGATGGATAACATGTCCCTGTTCTCACATCCCACCCGGAAAAGTGGCGAGGTCTTCGGGGGTCTGACGGCACACTCGAACAACCGCGACGCCCGGTTTGTCTTCGATAACGATCACGACACTTGGTGGCAGCCCGAGGCCGGGGCCGACCCGGACAATGCGTGGCTACACATCGACCTAGGCCGCCTCGTCCTGCTGAAGGAAATCCGCTTGGTCTTTCCCGATACCCTTGACGTACGTCCCTTCCGCGATTTCTCGGTTTTTGTCAGCGAAGGTTCGACGGTGTCCCCGTCCGAGGATGTCTGGCGATTCCAGCGCGTCTTCACGACCGCCGAGCCCAATGAGTCGGGTGAGATCATCATTCCCTTGTCGATTGAGGATTTTGGGGACGTTGCGACCGGCGAGAATTTGGTGACGGGCAAGTTGATGGACTTCATGCCCGTACACTACATCCGCTTCCTTCCGCACGAGGTTGGGGCAGGCGCGGCGCTGGCCGAGATTGAGGTGACCGCGATCGGCGATAATATCGCGTTGACGACTTTTGACCGGGGAGGGACCATCCGATCGGGACGCCCCAAAGTGGAAGAGCTGCGCGATGGAAGCGTGGACAATGCCTGGCCCTTGATTGCGAATAACCTCAATCGCTTCTGGCAGGATGGCGGGATGTGGTTTGAGTGGGACTTGGGGGCTCTTTTTCACGTTAACCGGATCGTGTTCTACCAGTGGCCGCCCAATCATCTGGGTCGAACGACATTCGGAATCGGCGGGACCAACAACGGTTACAATCTGGAGATGACGGACGGGACGCCGATCGCCCGGGACGATCCATTCCGCAGTCCCTTTGACTACACGCGCGTTTCGCTCGTGGACAACAGCCGGGCCCCGGTACGCTACGTTTTCGACCACCCGCTAGAAGATCGAGTTGGCCGCTATCTGTTCTGGAACCACTTCGATGTCCAAGACAGAAGGGTTGGGTATATCATGCTGGAAGTATTCATCTATTCGGCTGGCTACCCGGCACAAGCGGCATTGACATCCGACTTTATCGACCTTGGGGGGGCCAAGAGCATCACGGGGATTTCGTGGGATGCCGACACCCCGCCGGGGACCCGAATCACCGTGCAGACTCGAACGGGCAATGAGCTCGACGTAGAGCAATTCTTTTTTAAGAAAAACGGCGAGCCGATCACGGAAGCGCAGTACAACAAGTTGCCCAAAGTAGTACGGGGTGAAATTGTCGAAGTGCCCAAAGAGGGTGCAGACTGGAGTGGTTGGAGTGAGCCGCACCTTTCGTCGGGCCAGTCCTTTCGGTCGCCCACCCCTAGGCAACTGCTGCGAATGCGGGTCAGCCTAGAGACCGACGATCCTAAAATCACGCCGGTCCTCAACGCAGTGACTCTTCACTTCGACGAAGCACTGGTGCAAAAAGGCGTTGAGGCCGCGATCTATCCGCGAGAGGCGATCGCTGGCGAGTGGCAGGATTTTCGCTACGTGTTGCAACCGGTCTTCACCGTCAGAGACCAAGGCTTTGATCGCGTGATACTGCCCGTGCCGGGAGCAGTGCAGAATGTGTCGCTGCGCATCAACAGTGAAGAGGTCGAAGGGGCTGTTGAGTCCACGGTGGACACGCTCGTCGTCGCCATGCCCCGCCGCACGCTGCGGGACTCGGTAGAGGTGATGTTCACGGCGCGACCCCTGAACAATCCCACCCGCTTCCTCGCATCTGTGGCGAACTCGGCACAACCCGACAATCGACAAGAGGTGAGGCCACCAGATGTCGACGACGATGGCGATGGCGAGTTTGATCGCACGGACCGCGAGGCCCTCTTCGTCTTCTTGCCGAACACAATCTCCGGCGGTACTATCCGCAACCTCGTTGCATCGAGTCGGGTCATCACGCCAAACGGCGACGCTATCAACGACAATTTGCGCATTACCTTCGATCTATTTCGCACCAAAGTCGCTGCTGAGCTACAGCTCTACAACTTGGCAGGACGCCTGCTCCGGGTCGTCTCCGGCCAGCGAGGAGAAACGCAGCAGCTAATGTGGGATGGGATGGTGGATGATCGGCCTGCGCTCCCTGGGCTCTATGTCTGCCGCGTAGCGGTGTCGGCAGAAGCAGGGCAGGAGGCCAAAACCCTGCTGGTAAGTGTAGCCTATTAGGTTAGAAAGGTTGATCCAATGATGATACGCGGCGGGAAACTAACACGGGAGAGCTGGACATGAAGTGCAAATGGGGCGGCTCCATCCTAGCCATCCTGCTACTGCAGGGGACGCCAAGTGGAGCAGTCGAAATCGGTCTGTTTAATCCCTATATCACCGAAGGGGCCCGAATCAGTCCTGCGACACTGGTTCCAACTTTGCGGAAGTGGTATCTGCCCCAAGCGCTCTACTCACTATATGGCTGGCAGGGAAGTGCCTACACCAACTATGCTCGCGACCAGTACCGGCGGTATGTGCGGACCGAACTCGAAGGCGACCGCTACTACGACCTCTACGGCAATTACTTCACCAAGGGTTGGAACATCTACAACTTTACGAATGAGTATCCGCGAGATTTCGGGAGCGGAATCTGGAAGGATCCCAACTTCAGCCAGTGGTTCAATCGTCTCATCGTGGTCTCTGGGGCCAAAGGGCAGTTCCACACCTCCCTGACCATCGGCGAGGGCATTCGCACCACGATGACGCCACTCACCTTCTCCAAACCCCTGTTCGACGGTCTACAGTGGGACTTCCAGTCCGATAAGTACGGAGTGAGCGTCTTGGCGGCGCGGGCCGATTCGCCCGGGCGCGTGGCCGTCGCTGTCGACCAAGGAGCGGCGCGGCAAACGACCTTTACTCAGTTACTCGGCCTAAATGGAAGCGTGGCCATCGGCGATTTCGCGACATTGGGTGGAACGTATCTGACGACCTTTCACCAAAATTCGACGCTCTCTCTCGACGAAAATTCGCTGCGTGGCGTCCTCGGCGGTCGCCTGAATGCGGGAAATGTCCAGCGGCTGATCGTGCGGCTATCAGACGATTCACCAGAGGATGGTGTTGGCGGCGCCCTGCTGCTCCGCGAGCGCATCTTCATCAACGGCGTTGAGCACCCCGAGATCGACCCGATCATCGAAGGGGGAGTAGCCCGCGAAGGCCTGCTAGAGGCCAGTGGTTCCAATACGGTCACCCTGACGTATAACATTGAGACCGATTTCCGGCCGGGCCCCAATGAGGCGATCACCGATTTCCGGGAAATTGAGCGAATCGAGATAGGGCTGGTTGTGGCCAACGACTACCTCATAGAAGTCGCATCAAACTTGCAGACTAACGCGACGCTAGAGCCGGCCTTCCTGACCGTCGCCGAAGCAGAGGGCAACGTCACTGATGCCTCCAACCAGCGATTTATCCGCTTTCAGTACGGAATTCCATCGAGCAATGAGCTTCGCGGGGTGAATCTGGCGCTCAGCGATGTGGGAGGCTTCAACCTCCGGTCTGAGTACGTGAGCAATCGGCGCAATCGACGGTTCCCCAACCAGACTATCCGCAGCAACCAAGCCCTCGCTCACGATGCGTCCGCGGCTTACTACGCCACAGCATCGCAGATCACCTATCCCTTTTTCGGATATGGAGAGCTCTTCAGCGTCAAGCCCGGGTACTCGACGTCTATGTTCATCCCGGACTCACAAGGCTTCATAGACTACGAGAATGAAGAGATCTATCTCTACGAACTCATCGACGACAACGACGACCAAGATCGCTTCCCAGACTGGCAGCGCCGCGCTGTGAATCTGAGTGCCCTATTTCCAAACCAGAATCAATTCCCCGACCGGGAGGTGTTTCCAGGCCTCGACGAGAACCAAGACTTCATCTCCGACTTCAATCAAAACCAGAACAACCAGCCTGATTACAGCGAGCCGTTCTTCCGCTATCACGTCGATCCGCCCGAATTTCTGTTCGGCACGGACATGAACAACAATACCATCATCGACCGTTTCGAGAACGACGCGGAACCAGATTACCCGTACAAGCGGGACAGCAAGGGATACAATCTCTATGGCGGCGTCGAACTAATGCCGAACAGCCGCCTCATGGTCGGGCGCTCGCGGATGGAACAGCACTCCAGCGACCGCCGGGCGGTCTCCACATATGGTCTGCTGACGCTAAAGAAGGAATATCCGCAGCGCAGTCTGTCGATTCAGTTGATGGAGTTCGTCCGCGCCGTCCAAGACGATATCCCCGACAACCTCATCCAGTGGGTGCAGCCGGCCTTCTCTAGCGGCGTGTTGCAGGACTTCAACGATCCGTTGATCGCACAGGATACCTTCATCAACACCTTCTACCTGCAGGTAGATTGGAATCCGTTTGTTACGACGCAGACGAAGCTCAAATACGACGCCTACAATCAGCAGGGGGATGCAGCACAGGGAACGCGAAACGAGCGATTCTTGGGCCTAATCAACAAGGCCGATCGTCAATTCTGGGCAACGCAGACGGTGCTTTTGTGGCCGCAGTGGAAACAGCGATTTTCTGCTCGTACGCCAACCAATCCACGCCAGCGCAGCACGCGCGACCTTGCGGAACTCTTCTTTTTTCTCGTCAGCTATCGCATTTCCCCAAAGATGACGCTTGGTTTTGGCTCCGAGTACGAGCTTTTCAACAACCTGAAGAGCCGTCCTGAGGGGGGGGCTGTCGACTACCAAGACGACTTCAGCCGCTTGACGCTGGCATCGCAGTTTTCCAATCAGGCGGCTTATCTGGGCTACGAGTTGACCGCGAACATCGGCATACGGTGGACCCGACGCAGCGTGCGCGGAGAAGATGCCGACACGAACACGATGATCTTTGTGGACGTGTTTGCGGGGCTTGGGACCGATCAATGATGAAGATCGCGTCGCCCGCTGTTATTTTACTGACAGCGGGATTGCTGGCCTGTCAACAAACCGAACAATACGAGCCAAAGCCCCTCGTCGTCGCTATCGTCGATCGGGATACGATTGATGTCGAGGCATACGACGAGATGGCGACAACGCTGCTCGCCTCTTCCCATCGCGGCAAAGATCCCGCCCATCTCGATACGAGACGCCAACTGCTCGGGGCGATGATAGATAGACAGCTTCTGGCGCTGGAAGGGCAGCGCCGGAAGCTGGACGCAGCCCCGAGAATCGCAACGGCCCTTGAGCAACGTCAGCGCAAACTCCTCTGGCGCGCCTTGTTCGACGCGGTCGCCGTCGACGCGGGGCTCGATACGTCAGGCATCCAGGCTTTCGCCAGCGAAGAAGGGTTCACCGAAGAGGTCCTGCTCCAGCACGTGATGCTGACCAATGCGGACGATGCGTGGCGTGTGCTCGAGGCTCTCGATGCGGGAGAGCCGCTGGATGTGCTCGCGGTCGAACGTTCGACTCACCACGAGACCGGGGGCTTGGGGGGCTACTTTAGCTACATGTCTGTATCCCAAGTGCTGCCCGAAATCCGAGAGCAGATTCTGTCTCTGGAGCTTGGGCAAACCTACCCGGAACCTCTGACCTCCCGCTACGGGGTTCACGTGTTTCGCCTTGTCGATCGGCGCCCGGCCGACATGGCAGATGGGTGGGATGTTGTGCTCAGGGAGTTCCGCGTCCGCGAGAGGAGCCGCGTCTTTGCGGCTTTCGCCGACAGCTTAGCGGATGCAAATAGCCTAGTCTGTAAGCCACTGGTCGTCGACCGCCCAGCGTCGGACCCGCTTTGCACTTGGGCAAACGGCCAACTCTTGTCATCCGACGTCAACTGGGCCGCGCCCGCGCCCGATCGGCAGAGTTGGTTGCACACGAAGGCCCGGGACCGACTGGTCGTCGAGGAAGCGCGGCGGCGTGGTATGGACCGCGAGCCTGTGATGCGCGAGCAGATCGAGGCACTCAAGGAAGAAATGATGATCGACAGCCTCCGGCGGGTCGTCGTCGGCCGCATTGAGATAGCCGATGCCGACAAACGGGCGTACTACGAGGAACACCCTGAGTTGTATGGTCCACGCCCGACGGTTCGCGTCGATGAGGTCCTCGTCGCGGACCTTACTCTGGCGCAACGACTCCGCGGCCAAGCAGAAGCGGGTACCCCTATTGACTCCCTAGCGCGGGTACACAGCATTCGCGAGGTGACGAAAAAAAGAGGCGGGTCAATGTGGCTCGTCACGAGAGACAACCCGCTCCTAGGCCCCCTTGCGCCTATGGCTCTCGACTCGGAAGTGGGTACGCTTTTGGGACCGCTCGAAGTACCTGGCGGATATTCCGTTCTCCATATCGCCGAAAAGAGCCAAACACCGGCGCGCCCCTATAAGGCCGTGCAACGGAATATCGAAGTGATGCTCCGTCTGCGTACCGAGCATCAGAAGATGGACTCGTTGCTCGTCCAACTTCGCGTGGACTTCGCCGACGCGGTCGCGATCCATGAAGATGCGCTGGGAGCCGTACTGGCCGCTTGGGGGAATCGCCGAGATGATGCTCAAAATTGAAGCGTACCTACCCTAAATCTGCGAGCGTCATGCCCGCCGCTGTGGTCGTCGTCTTACTGAGTGCTTGCGCGGGGCCGGAGAGCAAGCAAGAAGCCGCCCGCGCCCTGC
>RKRN01000116.1 GCA_007571365.1 Candidatus Latescibacterota bacterium | reverse complement strand
CCAGACAAGGTCAAAGGCGGTTATGCGACCAACGCGTACCCGGTCCGCGCCACCCCCGGCCCTCAGCCCAAAGATCCTCCGAGTTGGTACGCGCCTCATCCGCAGCGCGTACCCATCTCCGAGGGGTTGGAGCGTGCCCATTTTGCCTTTCACACAGACGCTGGCCAGTCGTTTTACCCCAGCTTGCACTCGCCGAGCGTGTTTATCGTCGGAGCGATTCGAGACGACATCCAAGCCGAGGAACTGCGCGCTTTTTACTCGGCGGGCGATGTGGGCGTCTGCCTGCATCTAGGGGTGTGGCACACCATGCCCATCTGCGTCGAAGGACACGACGTGTATCAAACCACCCGCGGCGACCAAGATTACCAAGCGCACTCTGTGGAAATCGACTTCGACCTAGAGCGCGGGCAGTCCATTGTGCCAGACATGGACGGTTTCAAAGGAGCTTGAGCTGATGCGACGAGTTGGCTTTCAGATGCAGGTTAAAAAGGATCGCATCGCCGAGTACAAAGAAGCGCACCGCCGCGTGTGGCCCGAAGTCTGCGCGGCCCTCACGCGCCACGGCTGGCATCGCTACTCGCTCTTTATGAACGCCGACGGCCTCGTCTTCGGCTACTTTGAGACCACAACGGATTTTGCCACGGCCCTCGACGGCTTTCTCGCGGAAGAGGCCACCCAGCACTGGGGCAAAGCTAATGAGGGGTTGGTTGAGATACCGGAGGGCGGCCCCCAAGACGCACTCATAGAACTAGCAGAGGTCTTTCACCTCGATTAGAGAGCAGGCGGGGCGGCCGCGCAGATTAGGTGTCGCGTATGGTGGGCCACCCTACTTCATCGAGCCCAAACGCAGAATCTCCCACTTGGATAGAGCCTTTTTTGGCGTAAATTAGGGCCTTGAGGCACGATTTTACGCCAAAAAAGGGACTTATCGTGAAAAACAGGGCCGTACTTGCCGAGCTAAAACAAAAATCAGCGTCCAAGTTCGGGCGGATCATGGTGTTGACCGGGGCACGGCAGACCGGCAAAACCACGCTAGCAAGGGCCGGCTTTGCCGAGGATGCCTATCTCTCGCTGGAGGATCCTGAGCAGCCGGTTTTGGCACCTTCTGTGAGAATCGCTTGCAGTCGTTCTGGATAGTTTGTCAAAATCCCATCGACGCCGATCTCGATATAAGCTCGCATGTCTTCGGGGGTATCCGCATAGAAGACGTGCACAACTCGTCCCGCCGCATGTGCCTTTTGGACAAACTCCTGAGTCGTGATGTCCCGCCCCGGCTGCATCGTCCGCAACCCCATCTCTACCGATTTTCGGATATATTCTGCTGGGGTGCGATTCGCACGAAAGATTCGGCACTCAATCCGCGAGTCAATCTCGGCAAAAATTTCAACGCTTTCATCGCTGCACGTCAAAATAGCAGCCTCTACCATCTGAAACTCGCGCAATGCCTGTGCAACCTTGCGTTCATAGTGATTGCCCCCTTCTTTGAGGTGGACATTGAGTCTAACCTTCCCTTGTACGAGGTCTAATGCTTCCTCCCACGTTGGTACGCGCTCACCCCGAAACTGTTCGCCAAACACTCTTCCGGCGTCAAGGGCTTTGATTTCAGCTAGTGTGAGTTTGGCAATCGCGCCCGTGCCATCTGTCGTCCGATCTACGGTTGAGTCGTGCATGACAATTAGATGGTCATCCTTTGTCGTATGGAGATCTAACTCAATCTCATCAGCACCAATTTCCAACGCCTTCTGAAAGGCGATCAACGTATTTTCGGGATAGTTTCCCGACGCACCCCGATGAGCAACATTAACAACCATTTTATATCTCCTCGATTAGCGCCATGAGTCTCTTGCGCCGCGACCAAGCAACCATGCTAGTATCGCCCTGCATTGGGGATTTGCCGTTGCGCTGGGAATTGCGGTTAGCTGCCATCTGGGGGCACGTAGTATGGCGCGGTTACAAACGCCGCCCCCGTAGGCGAATGGCGAGAGTTTTCGTACACAGTCAACAGTACTCCAGCTTCCACATCCGTTGTGCGCTGAATTCGCCCCGAAGGCCAGCGCACGCGCACCGCATCCGCACGTGGATGTGCGCCCAAGCCGACGATCAGCGTCGCGCTGTTTTGCGCTGAGAAGCCCTCGCCGGCCCGATGCTCGCGCAGCAGCGTCCGCCCGCCGACATCTACTTCCACTTGGACGCCATACCCATCGCGTACGCTCCATGCCCGCGACACCTCGTCGCGGTGGTTCCCGCCCGCAAACCGCAACGCGAGCATGTGACCCGCCTTGCTGCGGTTGGCAAACAACTCGCAGAGCGGCTCGTTGGCATTGACGACAGCTAAATCAAGGCGGCCATCGCGGTCGAAGTCCAAAGTGGCGAAGGCTCGGCCATCGGCCGGTGAATCCGCTGCCGACAAACCCGACACGTCGATAAATTCACGGCCTTCTACATTGAGAAAGAAGCGGTTGCGCTGATATCCGCTGAGCGAAGCCCCGGCGTCGAGCCGCGCACCCACGTTGTACGCCCCATCGGTCCGGCCATGGCGCACGACCGTGCGCCAAAACAGGCTTCAGGTATCCTCGGGCAGAGCCGCTTCAGCCGGCGGAGTGTAGTAGCCGCTCAGAGCGTAAATATCGAGATCGCCGTCGTTGTCAAAGTCCAAAAACTGGCCGCCCCAACCCCAACCGCCGTCTTCCACCGGCGAGTCTGCAACGAGGGTGAAGCCCGCATGGCCGTTGTGCAGCAGGGAGCTACCCCGGGCCAAAGGGGCAAACGCCGCACCCGCCCGTCCAGCCGCTTCGGTAATGCGGCGACCGGCACTGCTGTGCATGTTGGTCACGTACAGATCTTGGCGGCCATCGCCGTCGTAATCGGCCCAACTCGCCCCCATGCCAAAGCCTAAATCGGCCGCCCCGCTCTCCGCGGTGACATCGACGAGCGCACCGCCGTCATTGCGCAGCAAGTTATTAGCGGCAAAGTCGTTGGCGAGGTAGAGATCGGGGTCGCCGTCGTTGTCGTAGTCGGCCCAAGTCGCCTGTAACGTGTTGCGCCACCCCGCGGCCGTTGCCGCGAAGCGACCGTTGCCAAGGTTGCGCAGCAAGACGTTGGGCGGCCCCGGCGCGTCGTGGATGAGGCGGCCAATGCGGTCGCGACTTAGGTCGTAGAGTGTGCGAGCGCGGTCCGCCGGCAGGAAGTCGGCCAACAGCGCACCACCCCAAGGCGTGGCGGGCGCCGCTTCGAGCAACATCCGCGCCGCATAGGTAGAGAAATACGCGTCGAGCAGGCCGTCGCCGTCGCAATCGGCCGCTGAGATCGAAGCTACGAGGGACGGCAAGACGCCATCGCCCAAGTCGCGGGGGACGAAATGCCCGTCGTCGTTGACCAAGTAGAGGCTAGGCGCAAGCGTGCGACCGAGGAATACATCCGGGTCGCCGTCATTGTCAAAGTCGGCGAACAGCGCAGCCGCGCTGTAATGCTCCACATCGAGGCCGTATTGAGCCGCACGGTCGGCAAACGTGCCGTCGCCGCCATTGTGCAACAGCATGTTCCGCCCCCAGCGCACGGCAATGTACAGGTCGTCGGACCCATCGGCGTCGATATCCACGACGCTGATGCCGGGGTGGCGGTCAAATGCTTGGCGAGTGAACGAGCGATGCGGCGCGACAAATGCGGAATCGCGAAAGGACTGAAGCACCAGTTCGGCGTGGCGCGAAAATCTCGCCCGAGCGCGGTCCTCGGCGCGTGGCAGTGCCTCGTCGACAACTTCGGCAAACAGCGCGTGCGACCGCGTGAGTATCTCCAGCGATTCGGTCTCCCAGCGTCGGATCCGCCAAGTGGCCGCTTCCGGCCGCTGCCATTCAAGCGACAGCCAAGCCCGAATTTGCGCGTGCTCTCCGCCTTGGGTCTGCGCCGCGGCGTCAAAGCGCAAGCGAGCTTGGTAACTCCGCTCTTCCGCGTCGAGAAAATGCCCGGTTTCAAGGTGGAAGGCCGCATAGTCGCAGGAACGCAGCGCGGCAAAAAGCGGCTGCCACAGTTGAACGTCGGAACCGTGGAATGGCTCCGCCGGTACAATCCGCCATCGCTGACGCTTAATACCCAATGCCGGGACGATTTCAAGCGCTTCTGCGGCCGGCTCCACGTCCGCAACATCCACCGCAGCGGCAAAAAGCGCCCGCGCCGGCGCGGCAGGCAGTTGGCCTTGGTCCATCCCCAAGGCAAGCAGCGGCAGAGCCTCGCCGCTCAAGTACTGCTGCACTGCTTCGCTGCGATCTATAGCCGCCAAGAGTTGGTTGTGCTCCCGCACCTTTTGCAGTGAGCGGGCCGTGCCGTACCCCCCGACAACGGCAAGTACGCCAAAGACGCAAGCGACGAGGACGCTGGGCACTAGCGGCAGCCGCGGGCTCCGCCAAACGAGCCAACCGCCGCCAAAGAGCAAGGCGATCTGCAGGACGATAATACCTTGAGTGCCCAGCGGATGCGCCGGAAAAAAATGCGCCAGGGCCAGCGGGTTGCCGGCCAAGCCACCCAGCAGCAGAGCCACACCGGCGATACGAGTCAGTGCGTTCTTTGTCATAGCAAGCGATAGTAGAGCGTGTTAGTTTATCAGCAACCGCCCTATGTATGTCCATATAGCAGTTGGTGAACCTCAATGAGCCGATGTCAAGCAGATGCTGTTGACGCTTTGGGCGTCGTCTCGGAAGTTCTAAATGAGTAGCGAAAAAAGCCCGCGAGACTTATAACTGACGTTATGCGGTGTGCCTTTCGACGCGCTCAGGGCACACCGCCCAGCCCCAATAGGCCGACTGCTGCTAACGCTACGGCATAACGTCAGTTATAAAAAAGGAACGGACATGGGAGCAACACACATCACTATAACCGTCCGCAATCCGGCCGCTCCGCACCGCACTTGGGAAGGGCTTTTTCGGGTCGATACCGGCGCGACAGATTGCCTCGTCCCGAGGCAGCATCTCGAATCCATCGGCCTCAAGCCCCAAGGCCAGCGGACGTATGAGTTGGCGAATGGGGCCGAACTCAAACTCGACATCGGGGTCGGGCAAATCGAATTCATGGGCGAATTCGTCGGCGGTACAATTATCTTCGGAGCGGCAAATGCCGAACCGCTGCTCGGGGTAACGGCCCTCGAATCGGTGGGTATTGAGATTGACCCGCTTAATCAGCGCCTGAAAAGGCTGCCCGCCGTCCGCCTTAAAAGAGCTAGCCCCTCTACGGCTCGGCCCTAGTAGCATCGCGCCAAAAAAGGAGGTTTCCCCTGCTCGCTGCAATCGCCCGCCACGCCCTCGATCGAGTGCCCTTGTCCATCATCTTCGACGATTCCACGGTGCTGGTCAACCTCAACTATTTCTTCCTGCGCGACCGCACCAGCGCCGAGGGCCGCCCCCAGCGCTGGGAGGACCTGCCAGTAGTCCACCCTACGTCCTTTACCCGCGAGTTTGCCGAGTGGTGCCTAGCCAGCGGCGTCCGCGGCAAGTTCTCGGTGGTGCCCTGCCCGGCGGCCCTCGGGCGCATCGACGAAGGGCTGCCCCTCTTCAGCAAAGCCCAGCAAGGCGAATGGCTGGCCACCTGCCGCGAGGTCATCGTCCCGGCCTTCGACATCACGCCCGAGATGCTCACCCACACGTTCGTGCTAGATCCCAAAACCTTGCAGCCGCTGCCCTCTAGAATATGGGAGCAATACGATTGGGCCGCGCTACCCGAAAACCAAGAGGAATTGGTCACCGAGTACATCGCCCAAGCCTGCCGCATTCTAGTCGCTGTGGGCCTGCCGCCTCAAGGCGTAACCTCACCGGGCGGTTTCGGCGGCCGCACCCTGCCCTTTTACGCCCGCTGTGCTGGCCAGGCCGTGCGCCAAGTCACGGGCAACCCGGTGCCTTACTTTTTTCAGCGGGTCTCCAAAGACGACACGGTGGACACCCCGGTGTGGTACCCCGATCGCCAAGCTGGACAAGCCACCGGCGAAATCATCGCCTCCACGGGCGACTGGACCGGCAGTTGGACTGGGTATGGCGAGGTCGATCCCGACAAATACATCACGGCCGACTTGGCGGATGGGCGCCTACCGGCTCTCATTGACGCGGGCGAGCCGGCTGTGCTCATCAGCCATTGGCAGGGATTTTATGGGTTACACGATGGGGACCGACGCGGCTTTAAGGCCTTCAAGAAGGTGGTGAGCCGTCTCGCCGAGCGCGATCCGCGCGGCGAGCGCACCCAATGGCGCACTTGTAGCCAAATCACCACCTATGCCTGCGCCCGTGCCATGGCCGAGATCGCCGTAGCGGAAAACACCATCCGCCTCGATCTGCCGGTACAGACCCCGGACCTGACTCTGCGGCTGACGAATAGAGAGGTGCGCTCAGTCCGCGTGGATGGTCGCCCATTGACGCACGCGGCAAACCGCGCCGCCTTCAAAAGCGACACGTTCCTGTCGGAGGACGGAGCCACTTTAGTCGCCTTTGACCCGGGCCAACGACGAGTGCTAGTGGAAGTGGAGTAACCAACCCGCAAATGCCGGAACGATACATAAGCTGCGTACTTTCTGTGACTAGATCGAAACGAAAGGTTCAAACAGTGGGCAATACCTACACGGCAATTTTTGCACGAGACGGTGAATGGCACATCGCATATTGTCCAGAGGTGCCGGGAGCCAACGGCCAAGGCCGCACAAAGCAAGAGGCTCGGGAAAGCCTAGCGAGCGCGATTGAACTCATCTTGCGAGATCGTCTCGAAGATGCGTTGCGAGGTCTTCCTGACGACGCCGAACGCGATATTGTGGTCGTCTAGTGAAGAGAGGAGCTTTGTACTGCCTATCCAGCAAGCCCCATTGACGGTCCGTGCTCAGACTGGATTCCCGGGTGCGCTGGGTGCGCGGGCGTCTCGCCCGCATGGCGTACTGGATTCCCGCTTGCGGGCGGAAGCCGCAGAGCCGGCCCCGGCGAAGGCCGGGGACTGCGTAACATCAGTGAATCACATTAAAAACGGAGCCTGTACCCATGAACGCACGCCCCCAAATACTCATCGCCTGCAACCAGCACGTGCGCGAGCAGTACCTCGCCGCCGCTGATTTCGCCCGCCTCGAAACCTTCGCCGCCTGGGACTGGTTTGCCTGCGAAGGCGGCGGCATTTACGACACCAACGCCGACCCGGCGACCGCCCGGGCGTTAGGTGAGCGGCTGGGCGGTTGCGACGGCTTAGTCGTCTGCCACGGCTGCCCGACAATCGATGCCGCGATCATCGATCAAGCCCCCGACCTAAAGATCATCGGCGAGCTTGAGGGCGACCGCTTTGCCAGTCGCATCAATGTCGAGGCCGCTTGGGCGCGCGGCGTCCGCACGGTCGATACGACCAACGGCTCGTCGTATCCGGTGTCCGAGTGGGCCTTGGCGCTCATCATCATCGCCTTGCGCAACGCCGGTGCCCAATTCCGCCGTCTCATCGCTGGCGACGTAAGCCCTCGTCCGCACAGCGATTTTGGCTTTATCCACGGAGACCTGACCGGCAAGCGCGTCGGCCTTATTGGCTGTGGGCACATTGGCCGACGGCTAATCCAGTTTTTGCGTCCCTTCCAAACCGAAGTGTGGGTGTTCGATCCCTACTTAGCGCGGGAGATGGCCGACGCCGTTGGCTTCCTCAAAACCTCTTTGGACAACGTGATGTCCCAGTGCGACGCCATCGTCTGCCTGGCTCCGCATACCCCGCGCACCGAGCGCATGATCGGCCAACGAGAGTTAGACCTAATCCGGCCGGGTGCGGTGTTCGTCAATGTGTCGCGGGGTAAAGTGGTGGATTCGGATGCGTTAGTGCGGCGGCTCAAGCGGGGCGACATCGTCGCCGGTTTAGACGTGTTCGACCCGGATGTCGGCGCGGACAACGCCTATGGCGACCAAGAGATTCTCCGCCTCGAAAACGTCTTTGTCACGCCCCACATCGCCGGCGTAACGGCGCAGAGCTACCCGCGCTTTTTCACGCTAATGGTCGATGAACTCGACCGCTTCTTCCACGGGCACGAGACCCTCTTCGACCTAACGCCGCGCTCGATCGCCAACCGCCGGGGCCGCGATCTTTCCACGGAGAGTTGACCATGCTGACCCCACCCCAATACACCGATCATCGGATCGAAATCGCCGGGCCATGGTCGTGCGCCTGCGGGAACTAGCCAGTGGTTGAACCATGAATCTGATCGCACCGACAGCAAAGATACAAGTACCGGACTGGGTCGCGTACCCGGATCGCGACTGGGTACCGATCACGCCCGCTGAAGCCGGTCTTGATGCGCGGAAATTCGCCGCCTGGCTGGACCACCTCAATGTCAGCGGGGCGAGTTTTGGCGGCGAGAATCACCGCGGCGACCAGTACGGCGCCGTGCTCACGCGCGGCGGATATCTAGTGCATGCCTGGGGCGACCGCCACTATCGACATCAGACGGCCTCAGTTGGCAAAGCCTTGACGTGGGTGGCACTGGGCGCGGCCGTTGGCGATGGCCTTCTCGACCCGGACGAGCCGATCCACCAAACGTGGACCGGAGCCGGACAACTGTCGCACGCGCACAAGCACCTCGACTACGGCCACCACAAAAAACTCACTTGGCGCCACTTGATCGGGCGGCGCGATGAGAGCCTGCACTGGGGTGGCTTCCCCTTTGAAATCGGCATCCGCTGGCGGCAGAAGCGCACGGGTCTCGAAGAACGGGACGCGCTCCCCGGTATCCCTGAATGGGCCCATTGGACGGGCGATCCCTTCTACGACTGCTACGCCCACGCCGAACCGGGCACCCAAGGGCTGTACAGCAGCGCCGGCTTCTGGCGGTTGGGCCAAGCGCTGACCTACGTTTGGGGCCGCGACCTCAAGGACGTGGTCCAAGAGCATCTGTTCGACGCCATTGGCATCCCGTACGAGCGCTGGGACTGGCTCGCTGGCGGCGAAGTAAAAGAGCGGAAATACCTCTATCCCGCCATTCCGGACGCGTACACCTACCTCGACCCACCCTACGAAATAGGCGGCCAAGTCGTGCGCAGCGGCCCGGGTTGGGTGGTCATCAGTGCCTCGGATCTGGCGCGCTTTGGCCACCTCAATGCCACCCGGGGCCTGTGGAAGGGGAAGCGCGTCATTGACGCCGCTTGGCTGCGCGGCCACGGCGGGGGCAATAAGAGCGGGGCCAGCGGCGAGTGCGAGCACTTCACGGCCCTGGGCGTGGTGACGACGAACGGGCTGCCCGAGTACAGGCACGGGGTCGAGACTAAGAGCATCCTCCCAGACGACTTTTTCGTCACAGAGGTCCAGCCGAGTTCCCAGACCAGAGAAGCTAGCGGAAAAGCTCAGCGGGCGGCAGCGGGGCAGTAGAGAAAATGGGAGGGCGGAAAAGTCTCTGGCCAGCGCGGGGTCGTAGTCGCTTGCAAAGAGCCAGTCGAAATGATCCGGCACAAGGTGGGCGCGGTCCGGGCGCAGTTGGGGCCGCAGCTAGGGGCAGGAGACTTGTGACGCACCGGTTGGCACTGTGAGGTCAAGAGGTCGCAGCACCAAGCAAGCAACGAGGAGGACGATCATGAGCAAGACCCACGAAGTGATGTTCTACACCGACGGCCGCCATTCAAGCGTGTACTTGTACGAGCCGCCCATGGGGACCAAGCAGTACCTAGAGCCCATCGACGAGCTAGTCGACCTCGGCATTGATACCGTTACCTATGCCGTGGGCGACTGCAGCGTTTTGCTCTACCCCACCAAGGTGGGCGAGCGCTGGGGGCACAACGTCGACCTGACCGACCACGATATTTGGTGGCGGGCGGCGCACAACGCCAGGCTGATGATCGAACGGGGCACGGACCCGCTCATGCTCGTATGCCAGCGGGCACAGCAGCGCGGTTTCCAATTTCTGCCCAGCCTGCTGTTGAACATGATTCACACGCCGCACGACCGCGTCACCAATTGCCGGGTGGCCGACTTCACCACCGAGCATCCCGAATGGCAGGTCGGCGAAGAGCCCGAGTACCCCGAGGCCCGCTTCGACAACCCCAACCGGCTGTCCTTTGCCGTCCCCGCAGTACGGGCAGACCGACTGGCAGTAATCGCCGAGCTAGTCGGCGATTACCCCGGCGACGGCATTGAGCTGAACATGCACGACTACGCGCCGTTTATCAGCCGCGGGGAGGTCGCCGAGCACACTGAGACTTTGACCGAGTGGATGCGGGAAATACGCCGGGTCTGCGACCGGGCCGCCGCAGAGCAAGGTCGTCCCAAGCGGCTGGTGGTCCGCATAGGCGCGACCCTCGACGGCAATAAGCGCATGGGGATGGACGTGGCAACTTGGATCGAGGAAGGGCTCGTCGACGCGCTGATCTGCATGCAGGTCGTCGGTGGTTTTGCCAACGACACCACTGGCTTGCGGGCCGTTGTCAGCGCCGCCGAAGGTCGAGATGTGCGGGTGTTGGCGGGTATGGAATCGACCAATAATCCCGAGCTTTCCCGACCGACAGTGCGGGCCGCGGCAGCCAATGCCTACGCCGCTGGGGCCCACGGCGTGTTCTTCCACACGTATTACCCAATGCCCAAGCGCTATCCATACGATGACGAGGCGGCTGGAAGAATGCGGTTTATGGGACATCCAGACTTGCTGGGCAATTTTGACAAGCAGTACCGGCTCGGCGTGCCCATCAATCCCAAGTCAGCCCCTACCCATGGCCTAGTCGAACAGCTACCGGCCGAATTGCCGTGCGGGGATCCAGCGCGGTCGTTCACGCTGGAAGTGAGCGACGACGTGGCTAGCCGGGACCGAGCCGGCGAGTTATGGCGCTGCGAGTTGCGTCTGATGTTGCAGCATCTGACGTACGAGGACCGGATCGGTCTGAAGTGGAATGGCGGTGAAATACCCGAGACCGCGTGGCGCAAGGCCGACTGGACCTACCAGTTGCGCCCCAGGCCGGATTACGCGGTCAACGGGTACCGGCTGCACCTTGATCTCAAGCAGCTCCAGCGCCTGCCCCAGCGGGGGATAAATACGGTAGAGGTGGAGGTCGTGGAGAAAGACGCCCAGCTCATTCACCCGGTGACTCTAGTGGATGTGGAACTGGTGGTCGAATATCTGCCACACCGCAATGCGCTGCGGGACGACGAGGAATACTTTGCCTGATTTAGGCCTGCGATTCAAACGGCGGGAAAAAGGTCAGATCCGTGCCGAAGTTATCCATCGCCACCACCTCGTCGCCGCGCAGCCGCGCGCGGATAGCGCTGTCGCGCCAAGTCAGGGTCGTCTCGTGGACGGGCAAGTCAAACGCAAAGCCGATCCAACGCCGAACCGGCGGATGCTCGATCACCGCATAGCCGTCGCGCAAAACCGGCTGCGCGGTCCCCTCAATTTTGAGACCATCGCCGTCGAGCCAAGGCGGCAGGCGCACGTGCAGGGGCCCCGGCTGCTTGACTTTGACCGCTAAACGCGGATGCGTATAAGGCGACTGCACGGCGAGTGCCTCGGTCTCGCTGTCGAATAGCATATCGACCCAATGTTCCGCTCGATCGCGGCGCACCACAGCCTTGTACGCCGCGACCAACGAGCCTACAGCCCCGCCGACAATGTCGATATTGAAGCCAATGCGCGGCTTGTTTGATTGCCAGATGCCCCGCGGTTCGTGCCCGTAGGGAGCCGGAAAGCCAAAGCCGCCGCGCAGCCTGTGCGCCACTTGTCGTTTGCCGTCTTCCTGCTCGAGATTATCCGGCTCGACGATAAACGAGACATCGCGCAATTGCGACGGCAGCAAATGGCTGCGCAACATGCGCTCGGCATCAGCGTAGTACTCGGGGTAGCCCCAGCGCCCCAAGATGAGCGCGGTCTCGATAATATCGCCGGTATTGTTGGCCTCGCCTCGGCGACAGAGCGTGGGCCGGGTCGACACCTCAATGGACCAGCCGATCTGATCGCGCAAATCCCACAGACCTCCATCGTAAAACCGCTTGACCCGCTGCATCAGCTCGGCGTCCCCGCTGCATTCGGCCAACTGCGCCAGCGACGACATTGTGCAGGTGGTCGAATGCACGTGCGAGCCAAAGCGCTCGGTGGCAAAAGAACCGTCGGCGCGAAAGAATTCGCGCACAGCCTTGTCCTTGAGCACACAAGCCAAAGCCAAGGCCGGTTGGTAGCCAGTGGCTTGGTACAATTTGACCAGCGGCCCAATGGCGCGGGCCGGTCCTTGGATAAAGGTCCCCTCGCCGGAATCGCGGAGGCGCACGGGCGTGTCGCGTTCGAGGCGGCTGCGATCCCATTGCTCGTTGGGCACCCAATAATCGAATAGCAACTCAATGCTAGCGGCCGCCAATTCCATAGCCCGCTCCGACCCGCGAAAAGCCGCCAGCGCGTAGAGCGCGTGGAACCCCTCGCGCAAGTTGTGCTCTTGTAGTTCAATGGGCTCTCCCGCGCCATTGATGTGCTGGCCGATGCGCTGCAAGGGCAGGGGGGCCCGGCTGTACGAGAAAAAAGCCGCCCGGGCGTGCTTGTCGATCACTTCCTCGTCCAAGTCCAAGCCCATGGCGTCTTCAGCCGCCAGCATGGCGTTCAAAAGGCGGCCCGGCATGTGGCCTTCCATGCTGCCGCGCAAAAAGGCTTCGGGCCGCACCTGCGCTCCGCCGTAGGGCATATCGGCGTCATCGGCGTTGAACGCCCGGCTCATCGCCTGACAACCCAAGCGAATGGCGTCGCCGATATCCGCGGTATTTACGTCGCGCAGTTGCATTTGTCGTGCGCTAAACTTCTTCAACGGCCTCTTCCAAACCTCTAATCAAACGGCGGGAAAAAGGTCAGATCAGCACCAAAGTTATCCATCGCCACCACCGCGTCGCCGCGCAGCCGGGCGCGGATGGAACGGGTCCGATGCCGCAGGACCAACTCTTCTTCGGCTAGAGCAAAGCAGATCTCAATCGGCGCGCGCAAAGGGGGTTGGGCGAAAAAAAGAAACCCCCGGTCGATGCGCGGCGGCGCGGCCCCTGTCACCACTAGGTCGGACGGTGCTACCCAGCCGGGCAGCCGCACCCACAACGGCCCCGGCTGCTTAACTTCAACGCGCAGGACATCGTGGGTATAAGGGGATTCGACGCGCACAGCCTCGGTCTCGTGGTCAAAGAGCAAATGGACCCGATGTCCGGCCGGGCCGCTGCACACCATCGCCCGGTACACCTCGCACAACGACGCCACCGCTCCGCCGACAATATCCATGTTGAAGCCAACGGTCTCGGCTGCCACCGGCTCGTGGCCATACGGCGCTGGAAAGCCGAAAGCCCCGCGGTGCCGCTGGGCCACATCGCGCCGGCCGTCCATGCCTTCGGGGTTGGGCCGTTCGTCAATGAAGGAAATATCGCGCAGTTGCGACGGCAGCAGATGACCGCGCACTATGCGCTCGGCGTCTTGGAAGTACTCGCTCCAGCCCCAGCGCCCCAAGATCAGGGCGGTCTCGACGATGTCGCCGGTGTTGTTGACTTCGCCGCGGTCGGGTGGCGCATCGGGATGGGTGCTTTCGACGACCCAGCCCAACGGGTCGCGCATGGCCCACAGGCCGTGGTCGTAAAAAGCCTTGACGCGCAGCACAAGCGCCGCATCGCCCGTCAGATCGGCCAATTGCGCCAACGACGACATGACGCAGGTGACCGAGTGCGTATGGTCGCCGAGCAACGCCCGGTCGTGGCCGCCATCGGCCGTGAAAAACTCACCCGTGATCTTCGCGGCCAATTCCAACGCCAACGCCAACGCCGGCCCATAACCCGTAGCCCGATAGTACTTGACTAAAGGCCCCAAGGCCCGGGCTTCTCCCGCAATGAACAGACTCTCCCACGCCGCCAATCCCAGCGCCTGTAGCGCCGGTCGATCCCAGCCGGCGTCCGCACTCCAATAGCGGCCAAACGCCTCAATACTGGCCTCAGCTAACTGCCGCGCCCGCTCCGAGTCGCGGTATTGCACCAGCGGACAGAGCGCGTGGAAGCCCTCGCGGATATTGTGCGGGATGAAGTTGACCAGCGGACCGCCCAACTCGGCCCGGTTGAGCGGCATGGCAATGGGGCCGCTATACGAATAGAACGCCGCGGTCGCGTGTTTTTCAATGGCCGCTTCCTCTACTACAATACCCACCGCGTCTTCGGCATTGAGCAAGGCGTTGAGGTGGCGACCGGGCACGTGCGCCTCCGAATGCGCGGCACTGAAGCGCAATTCGGGCTGGGGACGCACGTGCGAGCCGAAAAAGGGTATATCGTTGTCGTCGGCATTGAAGACACTCGACATGGTGCGGCAACCCCATTCAATGGCACTGCGCACATCCGTGGTATTGACATCTTGTAAACGAGCCATGGTCGTCTCCCATTAAAGGGTGAGGTAGTGCTAATTGCGCACCAATAAAAAAGCCGACGCCCGCAGTGCGGACACCGGCTTTTTGGCGTTGCGCGAACCAATCTCAGAGAGGTCTGAGAATGAGCGACATTTCGCGGCCTTCCATTTTGGGAGCTTGGTCGACGATAGCTACGTCCTTGAGCTTGTCGGCCAGCTCTTGCAATAGTTTGTAGCCTCGATCCTGATAGGCCATCTGCCGGCCGCGAAAGCGGACGCTGACTTTAACTCGGTTCCCCTTTTCAATAAACGTGCGGATGTGGCTCGTCCGGTATTCGAGATCGTGCCCGGAAATAGTAGGTTGGGCGATGCGAATGCCCTTCATCTGCACGTTGTGCTGCTTCTTGCGCGCTTCCTTGGCCTTTTTCTCTTGGTCGTAGCGGAACTTGCCGTAGTCGATAATCCGGCAGACCGGCGGGCGCGCTTCAGCGGCCACTTCTACTAGGTCGAGATTGGCTTCCTCGGCCATGGCCAAGGCCCGGGCCGTTTCGATGATCCCTACTTGCCCCCCATCAGACCCGATGAGCCGGATTTGGGGCACGCGAATATCATCGTTTACTCGCGTAAAACTCTTTTTCTTTGCTGCGATTGCATCAACCTCCGTAAAGGGTGGAAAGTGCGGGCGGCTCCCGCAGAGTTTTTAATATATTCTCAGTGCCAATTAAAACAAGCAAAGATTTGCCCCTGGCCTTTTTGGCAGCCATGAGCGAATGGGTTATTTTGGCTATTTTTTTCAAAGGAAAGCCCATGCCCCGCACGTATGATGTCTATGGCGTCGGCCACGCCCTAGTGGACATCCAATATCAAGTCCCCCCGGAGTTCCTCGCCGAACACCAAATCGCAAAGGGGGTTATGACCCTCGTCGATGAAGCGCGGCAGCACCACCTCACAGCCGCAGTCGGTGGCGAGCCAGTCGCCTCGGCTTCGGGCGGCTCGGCGGCCAATACCCTCATTGGCGTCGCCTGCTATGGCGGCCGCACCTATTACGCCTGCCTGACCGGCCGCGACGCTTGGGGCGACTTTTACCAACGCGATCTCGAAGCAGCCGGCGTAACCACGCATCCGGCCAACCGCGGCGCGGGCAAGACGGGCCAGTGCTTGGTTTTTATTACTCCAGACGCCGACCGCACCCTCAACACGTTCTTGGGCATCAGCAGCACCATCGGCCCGGCCCAACTCCACGAGGAGGTCATCGCCGACAGCCAGTACGTTTATATAGAAGGCTATCTGCTCGGCTCGGACGACGGCTTTGCCGCCGCGCGCCAAGCCCAGCAAATAGCCCAACGCCACGGCACGGCCGTTGCCCTGACTCTGAGCGATCCCTTTGCCGTGCGGGCCTTCCGGGCGCGCTTTGACGCGCTCTTGCAAGCCGGTGTCGACCTGCTTTTCTGCAATGAGGAAGAAGCCCGCGCCAGCACCGGCCGCGAGAACCGGGCCGCAGCCGGCGCGGCCCTCGCGGCCCGAGTCGGCACAGCCTACGTAACGTGCGGAGCCGACGGGGCCTTGGTATATGCCGATGGCACCCACCGCCAAGTGCCCAGCATCCCGGTACAAGCTATCGACACCAACGGGGCCGGCGATCTGTTTGCCGGGGGTGTGCTCTATGGGCTTTCTCATGGGTACAGCCCTTCAGACGCGGCGCGTCTGGGCTGCTATGCGGCCGCGCAAGTGGTAACTCACTTCGGGCCGCGCTTACAACAATCGCTCGCCGATCACATCGACCGCATCCTATCCCACTTCTCAACCTAGCTTGGAGGTCCGCGTGAAAATCCTAGTTCACTACCCATTCACCGCCGAACAGCACGACCACCTGCGCCAAATAGCACGCGAAAACGGCGGCCACGAAGTCTTTGTGGCCCACGACGAACAAGAAGCCCTCGCGGTGGCCAGCCAGCTCGACATCATCGTCGGCCACTTCCCGCCCGCGGTCTGCGCGGCCGCGCCCAACCTGCGCTGGGTCCAGTCCTTTAGCACCGGCATGGACAAGTTCCTCTTCCCCGAAATCATCGCCCGCGACGAGGTCGCCATTTCCAATGTGGCCGGGCTATACGCCCCCCAAGGCGGCGAACACGCCTGGGCCTTGCTCCTCGCCCTGACCCGGGGCATCGATCAGTCGATTCGCCACAACGCCCAGCGCAAGTGGGTAGGCGGCGCCACCGTCGAGCTGACCGGGCAGACATTGGGGCTGGTGGGGCTAGGAGGCTTTGGACTCGAAATGGCCAAGCGGGCTGCCGGGTACGACATGCCGATCATCGCCATCGATCCGGTGCGTCGCGAACTGCCGCCGGGCGTTTTTGAACTCAAAGACAACACCCGCGCAAACCTGCACAGTCTCCTCCGGCGCGCCGACGTGGTGATGATGGCCTGCCCGCTCACCGCCGAGACGTACCACCTCATCGGACGCGAGGAACTCGCGCTGATGAAGACGAGCGCCTATCTAATCAACGTGACGCGGGGCGGCATCATCGACGAGGACGCGCTGTGCGCGGCCCTGCACGACGGGCAGATCGCCGGGGCCGGTATCGACGTTACCGAAATCGAGCCGTTGCCGGCCGAATCCCCGCTGTGGGACGCGCCCAACATCATCCTCACCCCACATCGAGCCGGTGCGTCTCAGCACCGACCGCGCAAGATCTACGAGTTCTTCTGCGCCCAATTGGAGCGCTACCTCAAGGGCGAGCCGGTGCTCAACATCATCGACAAGAAGAAGGGGTACTAGGGCCGTGAGAGGGAAATTTTTCCGCGAGGGGGCCGAGCTACAGCTACCAACTTCCTCCGCTAGGAGTTCCCGAGCGGAGTTTACCCTAGGTCAAATCGTATGCTTGGCGTCCGACCCATCCATCCGGGGAGCTGTCGTCGAAGTAGTAGCGGGAACGCCCGAAGACCGCATCAAGGTTTTTGTCAATGGCAACACTCAGACCTATTACGCCTCTCAGTTGCAGGCCGATGCTCAGGATGATGGCGTCTCGTCTCTTTCGTCCGCTCAGTTCCACGCCTACTTAACCGCCCGGCAAATACGCTACCCCGGCCTATCGACCTTGTATTCGCTCAACGCGGCGCGGATCGACTTCATCCCCTACCAGTTTCGCCCAGTCCTGAAATTCATCCGCTCGGACCGTCCGCGCCTGCTGATCGCCGATGGCGTCGGCGTCGGCAAGACCATTGAAGCGGGACTGATTCTGCGAGAATTGCAGGCGCGGCGAGAAATCCAATCCGTTCTCATTATCTGCCCTCGCCCTCTGGTGATCGAAGGCAAGTGGGCCAAGGAAATGAGGCGATTTGACCAACGGTTCACGCACCTCGACGGCTCTATCCTGCGATACTGCATCCATGAAATGGATTTAGAAGGCGCGTGGCCCGAGCGACACCAGAAGGCGATTCTGCCCTATTCACTGTTTGACGAGGCACTGCTTTACGGCCGCAAGGGGACAAAGGGCTTGCTAGACCTCGATCCGCCGCCGCAATTCGACCTCGTGATCGTCGATGAAGCCCATCACATTCGCAACCAGCATACTTACGCGCACCAAGCGGTGCGGTTTTTCTGCGACCACGCCGAAGCGGCGGTCTTTCTCACGGCCACCTCAATCCAACTCGGCAACCACGACTTGTTTGTGCTACTCAACGTGTTGCGTCCCGACTTCATACTGGACCAAGAGAGCTTTCGGCATATCGCAGAGCCAAACCCGTTTATCAATGAGGCGGTCCACCATGCACGTATTCAAGAACCGGGTTGGACGCAGCGGGCAGCCCAGGCCCTCAATCAAGCTACCGCAACCCCTTGGGGGCAAACGATGCTCAGGGCGAATCCCGAACTCAACCGGATCAAAAATCAGCTTGCCGAGGGCCGCGTAGCTACCGACAATCGAGTCCAACTCATCACCGACATAGAGGCATTGCACACCTTTGCGGGGGTCATAAACCGGACGCGCCGGCGCGATATTGGCGCGTTCACCATTAGAAAACCCAAAACGGTCAACGTGGCCTTCACTCCCGCACAGCAGCAACTCCACGACGAGCTGCTCGGAGTACAAGCGGATATATTCCGCCATGTACACGGCGATACCAACGTCAAGTTCATGCTGACCACGATCCGACGCCAAGCGGCAAGTTGCCTGTATGGATTGGCTCCTTTCCTCGAGGACATTCTCTATCGCCACCTCAATGAACTCGACTGGGAAGAAGCCGACGACATAGGGCCGGGACCATCAGACGAGGCCATTGACTTAATCCAAGCGCAAATTCAAACTATCCTTGAAAAAGCACGTAGCCTTGATCTCCGCGACCCAAAGCTAAAAGCTCTGCGCGCAATCATCCGCGACAAGCAAGAGCTAGCGAACAACAAGGTGATGCTGTTTAGCAGCTTCCGGCACACTCTTTCATACTTACATCAACATCTCAAGGCAGACGGCGTCCGCGTCGGCATGGTGCATGGCGGAACGCCGGACGCAGAGCGCATCGCGCTGAGGAACCGCTTTGAGCAGCCGCGCGAAGCCAGCGACACCCTCGACGTTTTGCTGTTTTCGGAAATCGGCTGCGAAGGGTTGGACTACCAATTCTGCGACTGCATAGTCAACTACGACTTGCCGTGGAACCCAATGCGCGTTGAGCAACGGATTGGCCGCATCGACCGCAAGGGCCAGCAAAGCGAGACCGTCGCCATTGTCAACCTAATCACGCCGGGCACGGTTGATGCAGACATCTACGAACGCTGTCTCGTGCGCATCGGGGTATTCGAGCATGCTTTGGGCGGCAGCGAGGAAATTCTGGGGGAAATCTCCAAGGGAATCAAGAACATCGCCGAGAACTATGCCTTGAGCGGCGAGGATCGACGGGCCAAGCTGCAACAGTTGGCGGATAACAAAATCCGGTTGGTACGAGAACAAGAAAAACTCGAACAGCAGCAGATGGAGCTTTTTGGCATCCGCCTACCCGAAGATCACATGAAGAAGGAGGTTGAAGAAGCCACCAGTTTCTGGTTATCACCGGCCTCCCTACAAAGGCTCGTTGCGATCTATTTGAACGGTATATGCGGCGAGGAACGGGAATTCATGCTCGGCGAAAAAGCCTTAAAAACGCTCCGCCTGTCGCAGGAAGCGCGAACGGCTCTGTTGCGCGATTTTCGGCAACTTCCCAGACAGACCGCGCCTGACTATCGGGCGTGGGAAAAGTGGCTGAAGGGCGGCGATCCGCACTTATCCATCACCTTCGCGGCGGACTGTGCAACCCAACACCCTGACGCTGCGTTCATCACGCCGCTCCATCCTTTAGTCAAGCAGGCGGCCCGGTCGCTAGAGACAAAGCAACGAGTTATTACGACGCTGAAGGCACAGAGCCACGAGGCCCCTACGGGCCGCTACGAATTTGCCGTATATCAGTGGCAATTTCACGGTATTCGGGAAGATTTGGTGCTCACGCCGATAGCCTCGTCAGCGGATGTAACGCCGCACTTGGGCCGTTTGCTGGAGAACGCGGCAGACGCTTCGACTGCTGCTCCGGTGGATAGCCATTCCCCAGCGTGGGACGCCCTCGACGCACAGCATTATACGGTGTGGTCGCAAGCCAAGGAAGCGCACCAGCAGCGGACGCGAGAGCTCGCAGAATATCGCCGAGAGAGCCTATCGAAGAGCCATCAGGCGCGGATGGTGCTTCTCAGGGAGCAACTCGCTCAGGCCAGCGACGAGAAACTGCAACGAATGCGACGGTCGCAGATCGCGACGGCTGAGGCCGACTACGAGCGACACATCCACGAACTAGAGACTTCTATGGAGAAAGCGGACATTATCGCCGAGCCGGTGGCGTATGGCGTAATCGAACTACAAGGAAAGGGGCAACATGCCGAGTAATTACAAAGCCATCACAAAGCATAACGAGAAACAATTAGGGCAAGATACGGCGTCGCGCAAGACACAGATCTCCATGTACTCCGACTCGACTCATTTTATTTATGAGATTCTGCAAAATGCGGATGACTATGGAGCAAAGAAAGTTTTCTTCAAGCTCTCGGAAGCGGAGCTTTGGATTGAACACGATGGCGAGCCGTTCACTGAAGAAAACGTCAGGGCTATCACTTACTTTGGTCAGAGCACAAGTCGAGAGGACCTTGTCAAAACAGGTCGTTTTGGCGTTGGCTTCAAGTCGGTTTTCTCTTTTACTGCAACACCGATTATTATTTCTGACCGCGAACATTTCAAGATATACGGCCTGTACCGCGTCAGTGAATACCCCTATCCAGATGATCTTCCGCGTCCTCGCACCCGTATCATCCTTCCTTTCAACCACGAATCTGAGAAACCGGATTATGTGGAAGACCTGATGTTGCAAGCAAATGCTTACTCGAAAATAGAAGAACGATTGACGAGTCTTAATAAAAACACACTGCTTTTCACGCAAAACATTCGGGAGATTCGCTGGGAGACAAGGGACAACTCAGGGCATTATTCACGTAAAGACGACAAAAGCAATGATGTCCGAATGACTACGATTACCGACGACGGAGAACATGTCAAGCAATACCTTGTGTTCTCACGAGTGCCAAGATGGAAGGACGAGGAGCATAAAGCAGTGGATATAGCCTTTGGTCTAGATGAGAAAGGAGCAATTGTACCTGTAGAAGAGAATTTTCTCTATGTCCTCTTTACTACAAAACAGGAGACTCATCTCAGATTTATACTGAATGGGCCATATCGGACAAATCCTGCGAGAGAGACCATCGCAGAAGATGATTCTTTTAATAAACATCTTATAAAGGAAACCTGTGATTTGGTGGAAGATATGCTACCACAACTCCGGCAAAAAGGGCTTCTAACGACCAAATTTTTGGCCGTCCTTCCAAATAAAAGTGATAAGCTGAGGAAATTTTATAAGCCAATAAGGGACAGGATAATCGATCTATTCAATAACGAAAAACTGACGCCGATGAAACGAGGCGGCCATGCTGCTGCGATAGGAATCTATCAAGGAAGCAG
>RKRN01000004.1 GCA_007571365.1 Candidatus Latescibacterota bacterium | reverse complement strand
GGGTCAGTCCGTCGCCAGCGGGGTGTATATCTATCGCCTGACTGGGGCCGGTTTTGCGCTGACTCAGCGCATGCTGCTGCTGAAATAAGGGCGTTTACCCCGCCCGTTCTTTAAGAAAAGCCGCCTTTTACGGGTCTGCTGCTGTTCCGCTGTCGCTGGTTATCGTCGTGGTCCTCGGCGTCCTTGCCGCGCCAGACCCTGACACATAGGTCTGTCCCTACGGTTCGAATGTCCTTGCCGCGCACGCGGGAAGCCAGCCTACCCGCACCGGCGGCACACCGGCGGCTCTGGAGCCCTGCTTACCCCAGGCACGACAACCGCGGCGTAACATCTGTTATCTGTCTAGAGGGCAGACCCGTAAGGCGGCCTTTCTGCTGGCCTACCCTAAGTAGGCGACCCTTCCGGTTTCTATGCGTGCGGACCTTTTCCCCGCTAGGCGGGCGAGACGCCCGCGCACCCAGAGACGGCCCTACTGGCGTGGACTTAGGGCCTGCCAGCCCAATTCGGCGGCTAAAAATCCGCGAATGCGCCATCTGCAGGGTGGCGACGCCTCGTCCGCTGCCGCCGGGGGCCGCGATGAGTCGCTGCTAGCCCCTCTCAATTTCCACGCCTAGTCCCGGTCCTTGGAGCAACTCCACCAATCCATCCTGCATTTGCAACGTAATAGGTTCTGGCTGGCACTGCCGAAGCGTGGACTTACCCTGCTCCGGCAGCGCAACCTGCGTCCAGTGGTCCAGCCGATCCTGAGCTGCGGCCTGATGACCCGCCAATTTTGCCGCAGTCCCAACGCTGCGGCTTAGAATCTGACGTTACGCAGTGGGGTTTAGGCCCTCCCCCGTAGCCTCTTTCGGGGACCGAAGGCTCCTCGCCCCGAGTCGGCGAGGGCCGGGGGTGGGGTTAGGTCGGGCTAGAAAGTCCGCATCCGGTCGGCTCGCTGGATCCTGGGTGCGCGGGCCTCTGGCCCGCAATGGATTCCCGCCCCGGGTCGGGCACGAGGTGACGTTCTTTCGCGGCAAGGACTCTCTCACGGCAAGCCCTGCCTCGCGTCGGCAATGGATTCCCGCATTCGCGGCAAGAACACTGCCGAAGCCCTTGCCCGCGTGTGCGGCAAGGACGCCGAGTACCAGCAAGGAGCCGACGATAACCAGCGACGGCGTAACGTCAGTTAGTAACTAATGTTACGCCGTCGCGTTAGAATCCGTTGGCCCCTTGGGCGTTGTCTCGTGCGTGGGCTTCGACCCGCTCAGCCCACCGCGGTCGGCGGCGGTCCAACCGTAGGGACAGACCTAGGTGTCTGTCCCCGCATAACGTCAGTAATAGAGGGGAATGCGGTTGCCCACCATGCCGGTAAACCCGTCGATGACCAACCAGACGCCGCCGATAACGATGTGGCCCAAGGCAAGGCCCAAGAAAAACGGCAGGGTCTGGCGGTATAAGCCCACGCCCCCGTACTTGAGCACTAAGCTCTTAAAGAGCCAAGCTAAAAAAAGCGTGAACCAAATCCCGTCCATCACCCGGCCGTGGCTGACCAAGAATCCGAGCGGATGCAAAGGCCACCACAAAAACTGATGCCGGGCCACGAGCAGCAGCCCCATAATCAGCCCGCCCCCGGCCATCCACAAGTACCCGCTCAAGCTGGGACCGGTGGGATTGATGATCTTTTCGAGGGCAAAGCGCGACGGCTCTTCGGCGTAGCGTTGGGAAATGAGCAGGTTCAGCGAGCCGTAGCGGTAGGCGAGGTACATGGTGAACCACGCCGACAGAACTAAGGCAATGACCATGGCCAAGCCCACCGCCCACGTCAGGCGGCGCTGGCCGCTTTTTAACTCGCTGCCGAGGCGCAAGCCGTGGGCCAAGGGGGCCATCATAAAAACCAACAGGTCGCCGCACCATACCATCGTGTAGCCCGTGGCGACCATGCCCTTTACGCCCAAAGCCGGCACGCCGACGCTGGAAACGGCAAAGCCCGCTGGGATCATATTGGCTTTGAAAATCGGCAGCCCAGTCTCGGAGATGACCCGGGCGAGGCCGATGAAGATGACCAAGCCGGCAAAGAGAAACACCGGGACAATCCAAGCGGGAATGCCGGTCTGCCACAGCCACAGCCACAGGCCGGTAATGCCACAAACGGCCCCGCCGACCGCGGCCCGATAGGACATGATCTCGTCGCTGTCTTCTACCGACGCGTCTCGCCGCCAAGCCTTTTGCAGGACCCGTTTGAAATGGGGTCGGCCTATCCACAGCCCCGAAAGGACCATGACGATGAGCGCCCCCATCATCTGATGGCCCATGCCCGGTTCGGTCCACCAACCCAATTCGGCTTGGGTATCTTGCAAGCCGTAGTAAAACAGCAACCCCTCCTGTAGCTGGTGCAGCAAATAGAAAAACCACAAGCTGAAGCCGATCTGGGTATTGATGAAATAACCAAAGCCCAGCATGAGAAAATTGAGCCCAAAGGTCAGGAAGATACTCTGGCGGAACACGTCAATGGAGGACCGGAGAACGACTTGGGGGAACCAAGGAAAGTAGTTGTGCAGGGCAAAAAAACTCATGAAAACCACGGGAATGGCAAAGCCGAGCCACATGGTCCAACTGCGGAAAAAGGGCTTTACCAACCGGCCTTGTCGGTCGTCGGCCATCATGGCCAGCGGCACCTGCATGAGCGGGTAAATAAGGCGCTCGTGCTCGACCCACTGGCGGCGCAAGATGACGCTGAGGCAGGTCACCGCTAGATACAAGGAGCAATAGAGCAACAGCCAAGCACCCAAAGGCGGCAACCAATGCGCCCAAGGAATCCCGCGGCCGCGGCTGGCCCCTTCGTAAAACGCTTTAACCGCCTCCGGGTTGGCTACCAAAATCCAGTGGGGCAGCCACGGATGGATTTGGTCGACCCAATCGTTTTCTGGAGTCGCGTAGTAGAAAGTGCCCGTAATCATGGGCATGAGCAGGCCGTTGACGCCTTTGGTGGGAATGGCCGCGGCCACCATCATCATGGTGAAGATGGTAATCAGCTCGAACCGCTGGAGTGCCCAGCCGCGCCGGCACCAACCCAAGACTAGGTGCAGGGTCAGCAGCAGCACGAAAAACAGGAAAAACGCAATCGGGGTGGCCGACGTTAGGGCCAGCGAAGTGCCTTGGACGAGCTGGCGTCCGTAGGGTGCGCCTATGGCAATGACGGCGCACAGGATGCAGCCGATGAAGATGCCGCGCCCGGTCACGTGGGCGGCGTGGGGAGGTTGCAGACGGGTTGGCATGGTGGCAGTTCGCGGCGAATAGGAAATAGGCTACTAAGTTCCCGGCTAGAGGCCAAATCGCGGTTATGGCTGGCGAAATTCTGGTTTTAGCTCGTAAAAGTTGAGGTACTGCCCCGGAGCAAGCTGGACGGAGCGCGGCCGGTAGCGCTCAAAAATTAGTTCGGTGGCAAACATATCCTGTTCCCGCGCCCAGATGTGGGGATTGTCGTAGGGAATAAAGGGCCGCTTGCGCGGGTCGCGGGGCTTTGCGGTCACATCGACATTGCCCAGCAGAAGGTACGTGGGCCGGCGGCTGAGGACGTACTGGCCGTCGTGTTTTTCGTGGCCGGCCCAGCCCCGCCCTAGGTCCGAGCGGTTGCGCCGGGCCATGTGCCGGTCGGTCAGGCCCAGCATATCGCGCACTTCGAGCTTGGAGTAGTACGCCACCGCGCCAATGGGCGCGACGGCAATGCTGGCCCCGGCTGGCGCACTGGCGGCAAACCACTGGCCCACCTCAGTCCAGCGGGGAATTTCCACTTGTTGTTGCAACTGATACGCGCTGTAGTGCGACTTGATCCGCGGCGGCGACCCGTGCGTATAAGCCCACGCGCCGCCTAACACGGCCGCCACGACCACCCCGCTTTTGCCGCTCGGCAAAAACGCCAGCAAAAAAGAAACACAGGCGGCGGCCAAGGCGGCAAACAGGGGCAGTGGGGCCAGCGCAAAGCGGTACATGGGCAGGCCATCTCCACCCACCCACGCGATCGCTAGCCAAAAGAGCAACCAGCCGCTGGCCACGGTCGGCCGGCGCAACAGGGCGGACACAGCCAGCCCGAGCAAAAGCAGCAGGCCCTCGTGATCGGCCGCGTAGTCGCGCAAGTAGTCCAGCCCGCGCTGCATTTGGGCCCAGCCGCCCCCGGTTTTGGCGTAGTAGGTATTGGGCAGCCAGTCGCCGTAGTACCAGCGGCGAAACCCCAACCAAAGGGCATAGGGGCCGCCGGCCACGAAAAACCACAACAGCCCGCAGCGACTCGCGACCCGTTTGTGGTGGATACCCAAAACAAGTAAGACGAGCAAGCCCTCTGGCCGGGCTAAAGTGGCGGCCGCGGTCCAACTAGCCGAGGCCCAGTAGCCGCCGGCCAAGGCGGTGGCAAAAGCAGCGGCAATCAGGCCGACAAAGAGCGCCGTCTCCATGCCGGAGGCCGCCCAGCAGGCCAAAGAGCCGTTACAGGCCAGCAAGGCCGGCGCGATCAGGGCGGTCCGCGGCGTAGCCCCGCACTGGCGGGCCAGCCAATAGGTGGTTGGGAGCGCGAGGACCGAACAGAGCAAACCGAGGGCGCGGGCGGCGGCTAGCAGGTCAAAACCACCGGCCCCAAACCCGGCCAAAAGCAGCGTCCACAGCGGGCTGGTAAAGCCCTCGACGCGCTCGCCGGGGTTGAAAACCAGCCCGTGTCCGGCGAGCAGATTGGCCGCGTAGCGCAAGCTGATAAAGGCGTCGTCGGCGACGAAGTTGTAGCGCAGCACGTGGAGGACGTGCAGCACCACCAGCGCGACCAAAGCCCCGACAAGGAGGCGGTTGACGGGGAGCACGGCTTACTCCTCGTGGGCAAAGGGGTTGCCGCAGGGGAGTTCGTAGGGGTCGTAGTAAGCGCGGTAGCCGACGGTCTCGGCGGCGTTGGCTCCGTGCCAAAAGAAGTCGCTCGACAGCAAAAACTGCTGGCCGATCCACGCTTCAGCTTGGGCATCGCCGGCCCGGGCCCGGCGCAAAAGCGGCTGCTGCTTGCGGGCGAGCAGGTCTTGGGCAAAGCGGGCCAAACCATCTTCGTCTATCCGCAGATAGGGCAGCAGGCGGCGCACGGTCGCCGCAGTTTGCGCGGTCCAAGGGTCGTCGAGCGGGCGCGGGCGGTAAAACCACCGTCCCAAGCCGATGCCCAGCGACACAGCGGCCACCGCTGCCAAGAAGGCGCGGCGCTTGTTCGAGATGGCCATCGTCGCTACGCCAGCAGGTGGTGCGCCGCCCACAGGGACAGGGCCGATAGGGTGAGGGTCGGGTTGACCGGCGAACTGGTTGGGAAGGCACTGCCGCCCAAGACCAGCAAGTTGCGGACTTGGTGGTGGACCAAGCCGCGGTCGACAATACTGCGGCGCGGATCAGTGCCCATCGGCGCGGTGCCCAAGATGTGGTTTTCAGTGGGGGAAGGCCGCGGGTCGAAGTCGATTTTTTCTACCGGCAGGGGGCGCAACAGCTCGGGCAGGGCCGCGGCGAGTGCGTCCATGCCGCGCTGGGCGTACTGGGAGTGGCCCCGGTACACGGTCTCGGGCTGGGTGGGATCGCCGGCCGCAATGCGGATGTAGTTGTGCCGGGCCGGCAAGTCCTCAAAGAGGAACTTGAGCACCAGCCGCTGCCGCCACTTGCCCCGTTCCAAGCGCAGGGTGGGCACGTTCCACGATTCCATCAGACAGCCGGCCCGCTGCGCTCGGTGGGGGCCGTCGTACAACATGTACCCGTGCCCGGTGATGCTAGTGCTGCCTTGGAAGTTGTCAATTCCGTCGAGGTCGATGGTCGCAACGACGGCGACTTGCTCGTGGAGGAATTTGCCCAACAGAGGATGCGACAAGCCCGAGCGCAGCAGAATGTGCGGATTGAACAAGGCATTGGCCCCCAAGACCACCAACTGACCCCGTGCTTGGGCCTCGATACCGTCCTTTATATAGCGGACGCCGCGGGCCGTGCGGCCAGTGGTTTCCACGCTCTGCACCGCGGCCTCTAGCAGCAACGTGACGCGCGGGTCGGCGTAGAGATGGCCCATTTCATTGAGGATGGTGAACTTGGCGTCTATGGGGCACAAGTGGCACACCCCGCTGGCGCAACAGGCCGGTCGCCGGGCTGTGGCCAAGCGCGCCCGAGCCGTGGGCTGGTGAAAAAACAACGCCGGATAGGCTTTTTTGAGCAGCTGATCGACCCGGGAAAAGCGATGCGGGGGCTGGG
>RKRN01000217.1 GCA_007571365.1 Candidatus Latescibacterota bacterium | reverse complement strand
GAATAGGTTGATCGCGGTAGGCCGGGTGCGGCCGAGGCGAGCTATGGCCGCTTCCACGCGGCGACAAAAAGCTGCAGGCGTGCAATCCATCGCGGCGCGCGCACCCACCACCACGCCGTACGCAGCCGCCAAGCCAATGGCCGGCGCGCCGCGCACCACTAGCCTTTCAATGGCGCGGGCGAGGGCCTCGACGTCGCGGTAGGTGGTGTACACCAGCTCTTCGGGCAAGCGAGTTTGGTCGAGCAGGACTAGGGCGTCGTCCTGCCATTTGAGCGTTTGCATCGGCATTAGAAGGTCGAAAATTCAAAGGGTTTTTCTGCGGCTTGCTCGGACGCACCTTCACCTGGGAAGTCCGTGCGCTCAGCATCGCCCCACAGCCTCTCTAGGGCGTAAAAGTCGCGCGCTTCCGCGCGAAAGATGTGAACGATAAAATCGACGTAATCTATCAGCACCCAGCGCCGCGTATCCGCTCCTTCGATGTGCCAAGGCTTTTCCCCAATCGCGGCGAGTTGGTCCCGCACTTCGTCGGTGAGGCTGCGGATATGCTGCTCAGAAGTACCCGTACAGAGTAGGAAGTAGTCGCAGGTGTCGGTGATGTCGCGCAGGTCCAGCAAGGTTATTGCGAGGGCCTTTTTATCTTGTAAAATTTCTACGACCCGGGCGATGCTCGGCTCTTGGCACGGTCTCATGGACATTTTCTACTTGACGGAGTCGAGCAGGCCGATGCGGCGATAGTCGTGCCCGACGATAATCGAGACGCTCGCCAAACTGAACTGATCTTCCTTCTTCTGGCCAATAAAATGGGGTATCCCCAAGACATTCGCCACCTGTCTGGCTCGTTCGATATCGCCGTCCAAAGCGACGACGAGCGTGTGCAGGTAATTGAAGCTGGGTGCATTGCCTTCGTGAATCACATCTAGCCCGAGGGCGCGTGCCTTTTTGCGGAGGCGGGAGGCGATCTGGGGTTCGCCGCCGCCATTGAGAATTTCGACTCGAATGGGGCTGATCTGGGAAGCGGTTGCCGACTTGGCAACTTCCCGCTGGAGCACTGGCTCGGGGGCAGTAGCAGAGCGTGGCCAGAAGGCCGTCTTGAGGAGAAGGGCTATGGCCACCGTGGCCAGCCCCCACAAAATTAGCTCCTGCAAGTTGGGGTTTCCTCGCTCCATCGCTCCAACGTCATTAATGAAATGAATAGAAAACGGCAAGTTACGTCAAGCAAACTAAAAAACAAAGGAAGAAACTATGGATCTCCTGCGCGAAGAAATTTTTGCCCACCGTTTCTCTACGGCTGATTTTCTCGCCGCCTGTCACCAAGCGTTTGAGCACTACGGCGCCGGGGTCATCGACAATCCGCCGCGCACCGAGTCCCTGCAAAAGCGCGGCGCACTCGACTACTTTCGCTTGGACATGCCAGCCGAATGGCCGGGGAAGTTTCGCGCCCGCAAGATCATCGAAGAACTTTCAGACGTGGCGAGTGGGCGGTTGGCCAAGCGGGAGGCGTATATCGCATTTGAAGAGCTGCAACAGGGCCGATCATGGCGGCTGGAGGCCGGATACATCACCGACCAGCGCACTGGCGCGGCGGGCGCACTGGGTCTTCAATATCTAGCGGGCAAGTCCATTGAGCGAGTCGCCATTTTGGGAACCGGCCGGATTGCGCGGACTGCGGCCCTATCCTGCGACACACTCTTCGATTTGGCGGAGATTGCCTGCACCAGTCGCCGACCTGAGAACCGAGCGGCGTTTGCCGAAGCGGTCGAACCAAGCCTGCGGACGAACCTGCAAATGGCAGCATCGCTAGAGGCGTGTATCGCCGGCGCCGACGCCGTGCTGACAGCCGTGCCGACGCCACAGCCCATTTTGACGGCGGCCGCACTGGCCGAGGTGCCCTATCTCGCCGTCATCGCCGGGGACAGTCGCTCGCGCCAACTCGCGCCGGAGGTGCTCTACGAGCGCACAGTGGTCGTCGATGTCCTCGCTCAAGCCCAGCAGTCCGGGGAGTTCCGCTTCGCGGCCGAGCAGGGCCAAGCCGCACAGATCGCCCTAGCGCGCAACGCCGCGGGCAAGGTGCTGGACATCGGCGATGCCGCCTGCGGGCGTCTTGGCCCGTCCGTGCCGAGCGCGGTCTATCTGACCGGCATGGGGGCGCAGGACTTGTGCGCGGCGGCCATGGTGTACCGCCGCCTGCTCACTTGAACAACCCCGAGTACTTAAAGGTCATAATGTAATCCTGCGAGCCTTGCCTTTTATTTTTAGGTCGGCTGTCGTAAATGTCCCAGCCAAAGCCGAAGAGAAACTGGTCTTTGTAAAAAGAAATGGCCACGCCCAGCGAAATGGCCAGCGAGTTTCCGGTTGAAAGAGCTTCGAGGACATTGCCGATGGCGGTGAAATGGATGCCGGAAATCGACGGGCTATCCACGTTGTGCCAACCGGCAAAAGCCAATCCGGGCAAGCCGATCAGGCGCTCGGTTTCGCCCGAAATCGCGTTGCCATCGGCGTCGGTATAATCGCGGCCGGGGCGGATTGTCAAAAAGGAAACCAGCGGCTTGGCCTCAAATTCCCACCTCCAGCCCCCGGCGGCCAAAAGCTGCGACACGCTTTGCGGCGGGGCGCCCGGGTAGCTGTGGGTAGTAATTTTGAGCCGCACGCGGCGATTGTCTGCTTCCGACAAGCGCAAGTTGAGATCCTCAACTAGGACGCGCCCACCACTCGATTCGTAGATGGCAACCTTCTGCTTTTGGGTGCTGCTTTTGCTTTTGGGGTCGTAGTTTTCGTCGAGCAGGGTCCACTCAACGACCAACTCGCGGCCGATTAATGCCTGCCGCAGCGAGTCGGGAATGGCCAAGGCCACATCGACTTTAGTCCCATCTTTTTGCACCACCGGCGTATTGTTCCAACCGACGGCCAAGCGCTGAGGCTGCTCGCCGCGCGAGACCAAAACCTCGACAATCTGCGCCAAGTCAATGTCTGCGAGCACCCCGTGCCCTTGGTATTCGAGTGGACGGGCGCGGTCTTTGACGTCATTGCTAACCAACAAAACGCGCCCGCGGCGGTCGCCCAAGGCATCGGGCGCAAAAAAGAGTGTGAGGCGGGCCGACTCGCCCGGAGCCAGCGTGAATTGCGGCGGTACAACGCGGGCCTCCTTGCTTTGGGGATGCGCCTCAACTTGCAGCACCGTATCGCCGACGTTAGTGGCCACGAAGGTTTTTTCGACCTGTGCCCCCAAAACCGCGTAGCCAAAATCGACGACGCCGGCCGGATTCAGCTCGATTTCTGCGGCCACGCCGTTGCCCTTGAGCAGGATGTCGAGCGCCATGATCTTATTTGCCCCCAAGCCTTCTAAGTGCAAGGTCCCCGAAATCGCTCCGCGGGCCGCCGGGCTAAAGGCCACGTGCAGCGGCAAGGTGCGCTGGCTGTGGGCCGGTAGCAAAAACTTGCTGTCGGCGTCAATGGAGGTGTAGACGGTAAATTCGC
Organism: Candidatus Latescibacterota bacterium; assembly: GCA_007571365.1. Lineage (GTDB taxonomy): Bacteria > Latescibacterota > UBA2968 > UBA8231 > UBA8231. The sequence continues at coordinate 17,977 of RKRN01000217.1, read as the reverse complement.
TACTCGTCGAGCGGAGCTGGTGAATCTCAAAGTCGGCGTTGCCCACATTGGCTATTTCGATGACTTGGCTACTGCTTTCGCCAACGGCGACTCGACCGAAGTCCACGGCCGCCGGGCTGAGGTCGAAAAACTGGCCTACGCCCTGCAAGCGCACGGCCTGGCGTTCGGCTTCGGCCTCGACGCGGAGGGTTGCTTGGCGAGGGCCGGCTTCCTTGGGCGAGAAACTCAGTGCCACTTGAGCACTGGCTTTGGGCTGGACGAGGATCGAGTGCTGTGCGAGACCAAATTCAAGGCCCTCATCTGCGGCCACGGCAACCTCCACCACACCCGGCTGGCCACCCCTGTTCCACAACAGCAAATGGCCGGGCGCGGTTTCGCCGATGGGCACGCTGCCAAAATCAATGTCGCCATTGATAATCTCGATGCGCGACGGACTGATTTGGCCGCGACCTGCGAGAGGAATGGCCACTGCGGCGGCTTGTGGATCGCTCGTGGACAGCCGCAGGACGCCGCTTTGCCCCCCTTCGCTCTGCGGCACAAACGCGGCACTCAAGTCGAGCCGCCCTTGGGGAGCAAGGGTCGCCGCCGAGTCCACGCCGCCGAGCACAAAAGCCGCGCCCTCAATGGCGGCGTTTTTAAGGTATAGCTCGGCTTGGCCCTGGTTGAGGATGGTCACGCGGCGCGTTAGGCGCTGGCCCACTTCAACGGTGCCAAAGTCGAGGCCCACTTGCGGCAGGGGCGAAAAGGCCGCTTGCGGCACTAAACCGCGCCCTCGCAGGGGAATGGACCAAGCGCCAAAGCCGGGCGCGGCGACGACGAATTCGGCCGCGACCGGCCCCGCACGCAGCGGGGAGAATGTAACGTCGATCTGCGTTTCACCACCGGGAGCAGGCCAAGGGCCAACGTCGCCGGCCACGCTAAAGGGACCTTGTAGCTCGGCAATTTTCAGCGGCCCAGCCGTCACCGGCACGGTACCGGTGTTTTTGACCATAACGGCTGCCGTCGCCACTTGCCCGACGGGCACGGCCCCAAAATCCAGCCCTTCGGCCGGCAAAACCACTAGGGTTGGAACGACGGCTACCGCCTGCAGCGGCACGACCAAGCGTTGATCTATGAACAAGGCGGCTACCTGCAACGTCAGTTCGCCCGCATACGCTCCGGCCGCCGGAGCACTAAAGCGCACTTCAACGCGGCCGCTGCCTTTGCCGTCCAAGCGCAGCGTATCCGGCGCCGCGCCAAAACCGGCACCGCTCGTGCCGACGACTACTTCGAGCGCGTCGTCTTGCAAATTTTGTAGGGAAATGGATGCTCGCGCCTCGACGCCAACGCCGACTACGCCGAAATCGAGCGCGTCCGGGGCAATGGCGAGGGATTGGGCGCGTAGTACCGCTGGCAGGAGCAGCAAGGCGAGCAGAAGCAAAAAAGAAGAGCGACCAACCCGCCAGAATACCGAATATAATGTTTGTCGAAGTTCCACATCGTAGAGGAGTGGAAAACTTCCTCTGAGGTATTCCTTACGCCGATTCAGGTCGCTCTCTGTTAGCTGGAACATACGCTTAAATAACCTACCGTGTCAAGCGGAGAGAATCTGCTCCAAGCCCCCGACGAGCCGATCCATGCCCTCGGCCACATCCTCTTGGCGCAAAGCACCGTAGGCAACGCGCAAATAGCAGTCCGCGCTCAATCCGAAGGCATTGCCGGGGATGACGGCAACCTTGTGTTCCCGCACCAAGCGAGCGACTACGTTCATAGCGTCGAGGTCTGTTTGCAGACGCGCTAACAAATAAAAAGCACCTTCGGCGGCCGGCACCTGCACCCGCTCGCCGAGTGCGCTGAGTCGCTCTAGGCAAAGCTGACGCACTGCATCCATAGCCGCTAGATGATTCTTGCAGTACGCGGCTCCAGCCACCAGAGCACCGAGCGCGGCGCGTTGCGAGATGACCGGTGGACAGATGAGCACAGTGTCTTGAATCTTTTCCAGCGCACCCAACAGGTGCCGTGGGGCCACGAGGTAGCCGACCCGCCAACTGGCGAGACCGTATGCCTTAGAAAAAGAAAAAAGCGAGATGGTGTGCTCAATGCTTTCGGGCAGGGAGCCGGGTGAAAAGTGCTGCGCCGCGCCGTAGGTAAAATACTCGTACGCCTCGTCGGCAAAATGGTAGAGACCGCGCTCGCGGCAGAGCCGATTGACCGCGGCCAAGTCCGCTGGCCGATAGACCGCGCCGGTCGGGTTATTGGGCGAGATGGTAACAATGGCGCGGGTACGCGCTGTAATCGCAGCCTCAATCGCGTCGAGATCGAGCTGATAGGCGTCGTCCGTAGGAACGAGGACGGCCCGGCAATTAGCCATGCCGACGGCCATTTCGTGATTGAAGTAAAAAGGCGACATCACGACGATTTCATCGCCTGGATCAGCCACGGCGAGCAAGGCGTGGTAAAAGCCCATGTTGGAGCCAGCCGTAACCATCAGGAGCTGGTCGTCGCCCACCTCGACTCGATTTTCGCGCACGAGTTTTTGGCGCAACGCTTCCCTGAGTTCGGGCAGGCCGCGGGCGGCTTGATAGTGGTGTTCGGCAACGGTGCCGCCGAAGCTGGCCATCGCCTGCATGGCCGGCGGCGGCGGCGGGTAATGCACCACACCTTGGCCGAGGGAAATGGTACCCGGGTTGTCGCGGATGAGAGCGGCTACATGCGGAATCACCGGGCTTTGGACCGCTTGCATGCGCTCTGAGTCGAGCATGAGTCGTTGTATTTTCGCTATCCTTCTATACCGATGATGACCAAAAGAACCGTTGGCACACCACGGCCCGGTCTAACCTACATTTCTCTGGCCAAAATCAACTGATCGGGCTCTTTCTCTTTCGAGTTCCAAGGTGCCATAGCTAATTTATTTTTTTTAGCCATCGGATCGTACTTGGGTTTATTCATCGGCCTTGTTTCTAACGTTCCGTTTATTGCCCTTTGCACTCTGTCGCGGGCGATATTGACGTATTTATCTTCCGTTTCTGCACCGACGCCGCGGCGGCCGTTTTTGATTGCAGCAATAACCGAGGTCCCCGTCCCCAAGAATGGATCCAGTACCCAGTCGCTTTCATTAGTCATTGACAAGACAAGCCGCTCGATTAATTCGACTGGATACTGACAAGGATGTTGGGTTTTTTCTACGTGATTGCTTTTGACATTGGGCACGTCCCAAATATCGCCTGGATTTTTTCCTAATGGATTGCAAGAATACTGTCCGGCTTTCGGACCCTTAAAGTACTTCTTCGCCGGATATTTCTGGGGAACTCGTACCGGGTCGAGATTGAAAACGTAGTTCTTTGTTTTTTTGGTAAACCAATTTATGGTTTCATATCGACCAGAAAACCTTCTGGAGCAGTGAAAGCCATGTTCAAAATGCCAAGCAATCCTGTTCCTCATAACGAGATTTTGCTCTTGAAATACTGGAAAGAGAATCGTATCGAGCGGGATGATTGAACCGTTGGTGACGTAGTTACCCACTTGCCAACAAATACTGCCGATGTTGGTGAGAACGCGGACGCATTCTTTCACGACTTCTCTTTGTTGTTCTACATACGTCTCGATATCAAGCCTTTTTTCGTATTCCTTACCTATGTTGTATGGGGGCGATGTAACGACCAATTGAATTGAATTATCTGGAATGGACGCGAGTAGATCCATGCAGTTTCCACAAAAAATTACGGCCTGTTCTTCTTCGCCAAATCCTTCCGCTATTTTGATATCTAAGCCAAACATCTGTTGTGCTCCTCGTTGTACAGCGGCTTTACGGCTATCTGGATGTAATGTCCAAGCCTAGCGCGTCTCTCCTACCGCAACACCTCCTGCAACCGCTCGAACAGACGATCGATTTCAGCACACGTCTCCCTATCAAGCGCAAAGCTCAAAGGGCCGCGATGGACTTGGTTGGGAAAGAGGCCGCGCTTGTGCATGAGGTAGCGCTCGACCACGATAAAGCCGTCCAAGCCCCCTTGGATCTGCAGCGTACAAAGTGCACAAATCGGGAAGTAGAGCTGGTACGCCCGCTTTTCGTCGCCGGCTACGAGCGCATGCCACAGGGCCACTATGCCGTCGAGCAGCTCGACGCCGGGAATGGTGCCGCGAATGCCGCGGCGGAAGGAGTCGATCAGCAGCAAGCCGCCGCTGCCTTCAAATATGCCGGCTCGCCCCGCGGTGTGGTCGCGCAGGGCCGAGATGCAAGGCCCCAAGGGCGTGGCTTCGGGCTTGAAGAGGACGCGGTCGCCGTAGTCGCAAAAGAGCGACGCTTGCAATGCAATGCTCATGGGGTTGCCGACATACGAGCTGGCGTCTTGGATCATGACCGGGATGGAGACCGCGGCGAGCAGGGCAGCAAAATAAGCCCGCAACTCGCGCTCGCCCAAGGCGCGAGAAATCGGCGGAATGGCCATGACCGCGGCGGCACCGCCGTCTTCAGCAGCGCGGGCGTAAAGCTGGGCTTGGGCCGTGCCCTCGGCCCCAACGCCGATGATGACCGGACCGCGCCCGCGGGCAAACTGCACGAGCCGCGCCGGAAGTGCCAGCCGCTCGGCCGCCGTCAGGCGCAACAGGTCGGATACTAAAGCCAAGCAAAACCCATGTGCCCCGGTCTCAAAAAGGTAATCGACTTCGTCTTTCAATACGGCGTAATCAATGGCTTGGTCGTCGCTGTACGGCATGTGGACAACCGGCAGGACGTCTTTGATCGGGTAGCTCATAGTCGTTGGCTCTAACGCCCGCGGCGCAGGATGGTAAAGAGGTGTTCGGCGATCTCGTCGTTAGCGGCCGCCAAAAAGTGCGCGAATTTGCGCCGCTGGGCATAGGCCGGGCGGCGGCGTGGTCCGGTGTAGCAACGCGCCCCGGCTTCTTCGGCAATCAGCGACGGTGGCCCGACGTCGTAGACTTCAACTTGGCGCGTCAAATACGCACACAGTGCCCCCTCGGCGATCTTGGTGAGGACCAATGCCGCACCAATGGGGCTCTCGCACGGGGCCAGCGCAGGGCGGACGAGGGCTTGATAAGGGCGGGCTTTGGAGGAAATGAAGACCTTGTTCGTGCGCGGCGCAGCGGGTAGCTGCAAGCGCTGAGGGCGGCCATTGCCGACGCGCACGAAAGCACCCGCGCCCTTGATGGCGGTGAACATTTTATTTTCTGAAGGCCGGGCGACAATCGCGGCTAGCATCTGACCGTCGCAAGCCAAGCCTATGACGATGTGATAGGGCGCGTCGCCCCGCTTGAAGTGCAAGGTGCCGTCAATCGGATCGAGGATGACCACGTAGGGCGAGGTGTGGCCAGTAAAGCGTTTTTTGAGCTGCGTACGCTCTTCGGCGATGCAGCGCACAAACGGGAAGTGTTCGAGCACGGCTGCTAAAAGGATGTCCTGTACGGCCGCGTCGAGCACCGTGAAGGCCGTGGAGGCATTCTGCGCCTTGCTGCCGGTGAGGCTGGTGTCGGCGGCCTTGCCAATGTCGGCGACTTGCCCGTAGAAAATCAGCGAGGCGCGGGCGCACTGACCGACGACCGGCAGCAGCGCGTCGATAAAGTCGCTGGGGGCGATGGTTTCGGCCATGATCTAATCAACAACGGATGTTTTCTCGCTGTGCGTGGCTCGTGCCGGATGCGCGGGCGTCCCGCCCGCATTCATCGTGCCCTTCGACCGGCGCAGAGCATGTGGGCTGAGCCGGTCGAAGGGCACCCACCGGACAACGCCCAAGCGGCCGACGGCTGCTGACGACACGGGGTACCATCAGGCAATAAAAGTGCCCGGCTCCCACTAGGAACCGGGCACGAATGCTTACAGAACTACGCCTTAGCCGGCCGCTTCCTCGAGCTGGTGCTCCTGCAAGGCGGCGACGACCCGGTCTGGACTCATCGGCAGCTCGCCCAAGCGGCAACCTATGGCGTCGTAGATGGCGTTGGCAATGGCGGCCATTGGCGGCACTAAGGGCACTTCGCCGACGCCGCGGATCCCATGCGGACTAGCCGGATTGGGCACTTCGACCAAAATCGTCTCGATCAAGGGAATGTCAAAGGTAGTCGGCATCCGATAGTCGAGGAAGGTCGGATTGGCCATCTGGCCATCGGCCGTATAGAAGTAGCCCTCTGTGAGCGCCCAGCCAATGCCCTGCACGGCCCCACCTTGGATCTGGCCCTCGACGTACGAGGGATGAATAGCCTTGCCCACGTCTTGCACGGCGGTGTAACGCAAAATCTCGACCTTGCCGGTATCGGGATCGACTTCCACATCGACGATATGCACGGCGAAGGCATTGCCTGGGCCGCCGGCGTTGATCGTGCCCTTGCCGGTGATCGGGCCGCCGGTGCTGCCCTGATTGGCGGCGACCTCAGCAAAGGTGAGCCGCTGCATGGGATCGGACTTGCTGACGAAGCTGCCGTCCTCAAACTCAATGTCGTCCTCGGCAACCTCTAGCTGCTGCGCCGCACGCCGACCCATTTCGGCCTTGACGTCTTCAGCCGCGTTGTAGCAGGCGTGGCCGGTGGCATAGCACACGCGGCTGCCGCCGGTGCCGCCGGTAAAGCCAATAGAGCTAGTGTCCGGGATAGAGGGGTTGATGTCCTCGGCTTGCAGCCCCAAGGTCTCGGCGACAATCATGGCCATGGCAGCGCGGCTACCGCCGATGTCGACCGAGCCTTCGGTGAGGTTGATCGTGCCATTGTCGTTGACCGCAATGGCCGCCGAAGACATGCCGCCGCCGTTAAACCAAAAGCCACCGGCCACGCCGCGCCCGCGATAGGGACCTTCGAGCTTGCTGTGGTAGTGCTCCGAGTCGTGGGCGGCTTGCACGGTTTCCTCACAGCCGATCTGCCTGTACACCGTGCCGTCGGCGCGGCGCGTCCCCTCTTTAGCGGAATTCTGTAACCGCATCTTTAGCGGGTCCATGCCGATCTTCTCGGCTAGTTCGTCGAGGACGCTTTCAGAGGCAAAGGCCGCGTTGGGTGCCCCAGGGGCGCGGTAGGCCGAGGACTTGGGCTTGTTTACTACCACGTCGTACGCGTCGATGGTGACGTTGGCGATGTTATAAGGCGCGAGGATGCACTGCGAACCAGCCCCCACAGCCGAGCCGGGATAGGCCCCAGCCTCGTAGGCCATGTAGCAGTGGGCTGCAGTGATGGTACCGTCGTTTTTGGCCCCCATTTTAACCTTTATATAGGACCCGGGCGCCGGGCCAGTCCCCTGAAAAACCTCGGTGCGGCTCATGATCATTTTGACCGGCTGGCCGGTTTTGTGCGACATAATGGCCGCGGCCGGTTCCATATAGGTGGGGAACTTGCCGCCGAAGCCGCCGCCGATTTCGCAGGGAATAACCTTGACCTTCGAGACCGGCACGTTGAGCACTTCCGACACCTGCGAGCGGATCTCAAACGGCCCTTGGGTGCTCACCCACACGGTGACGCTGCCGTCGTTTTTCCACCAGACGGTCGCGTTGTGCGGCTCGATGTAGCCTTGGTGAATGGTGGCCGTGTGAAATTCGCGCTCGACGATCACGTCGGCCTCGGCAAAACCCGCTGCGAGGTCGCCCATGGCGTGCTGATTGTGGGTGGCGATATTGCTCTTTTTGCCCGTGTCCTCGCCGAGGGCGCGGGTGGTGCGATTTTCGTCGAGCAGCGGGGCATCGTCGCGCATGGCCTCGCGGATATCGACGACCGGCTCCAAGACCTTGTATTCGACCTCAATCAGGTCGAGGGCCTCTTCGGCAATGTGGGGGCTGACCGCGCAAACGGCCGCGACTGCATGGCCGACGTAGAGCACCTTGTCCGAGGCCAGCGAATTCTTGGCGATCTCGCGGACGTTGACGGTGGTTTCGCCGATGTTAGAGAGCTTGTCCACGGTCTCGACTAAGTCGTCGGCCGTGGCCACGGCGCGTACTCCGTCGAGCGCGAGGGCCTTGGAGGTGTCAATCGAGACGATCTCGGCGTGGGGATACGGGCTGCGCCGGACCTTGCCGTAGAGCAGGCCCGGCAGGCGCACATCGGCCCCGTACACTGCGGCCCCGGTGACCTTATCGACGCCATCGTGGCGGATGGGGCGAGTGCCGATGACCTTGTACTTGCCGTCGGACGTGTAGTCGGGATAATTTTTGCTGGAAAAAGCAGCCATGAGGCACTCCTTTTTGATTAATGGACTAAGTTTTTTCAGCGTTGCCAATCCATTTTAATCTGAATGCGATAAACTGCGCCGTCAAGTGAACCTTTAATGACTATTGCTTGGGAAACCCCGTTGAGCTGGCCGCGGCTCAACGACGATGAAATCCACGTCTGGGGCGTCGCGTTGGACACAGCCGGTGAGCTGGCTGCGCTCGCCGCTTGTCTCAGTGCGGACGAGCGCGAGCGGACGCGCGGTTTTCGCTCTGGTGCCCATCAGCGGCGCTTTGTAGTGGCGCGGGGGATGCTGCGCCAGCTTCTCGGGCGCTACCTCGACCAAGAGCCCGGCGCGGTGGCTTTTTCGTACGGCGGCCACGGCAAGCCCTTGCTACAAGAAGGCGGGGTGCATTTCAACGTGTCCCATACCCGCGAATTAGCCCTGTACGCGATAGCGTGCGACCGCGAGGTCGGCGTCGATGTGGAGTGGATGCGGCCCCAAGTCGCGCACGAGCAAATTGCCGCGCACTTTTTTTCGCGCGAGGAACAGGAGGCGCTGGCGCAGGTGCCGGACGCGGAGCGGCGGGCGGCTTTTTACAACATCTGGACGCGCAAGGAAGCCTACGTCAAGGCGCGGGGCGCCGGTATCGCCGCTGGCTTGGGCACCTTTGCGGTGTCGCTGGGCGCAGAGGCGGTGCTGTTGCGCTCGGACGAGGGGCAAGACGAGGTGGCGCGGTGGAAGCTGGTGGCGTTGGAACCAGCGGCCGGATACGTGGCGGCGTTGTGCGGGGCTGGCGTGGATTGGCGGCTGCGCCCCTGGCGCTGGCGGTCTTAGCAGCGGCTCGCCAGCGTACAGGGCGACGCCGGCGAGCCGAACTGTGCGGGGCTAGATTGGTGTGGCGTCCAAAGTGATCGTTGCGTCGGTTGAGCGGTTCTTCAAACCACTGACCACTTCTAAGAGCCGTAGGTCTCCTCTACGACTGTGCGATACCGCTCGACAATCGCCTTGGGCACGATCTTCTTCAGGCCCTTGGTCAAAGTCCCGGCGTCCTCACTCAGCGGCTCGGGCAACAGCGCAACGCGCTGTGGGCGCTGATAGCTCGGCAAGCCAGCGGCCGTGGCCTCGGCGAGAAACCCGGCGCGGATTTGCTCGCCCAACTCAGGATGCGTACGCAGGGCATCCTCGTCCTCTAGCGGCAACCCGTCAATGCCGCTCTTTTTAGCCTCCTCCACATCCACTGTCACCAACGGCAGGGGATAATCGCGCTGCTGGTCGCCGTACACGACCACGTGCTCAACCAACGGCACCCGCGCGAAAATCCGCTCCAAGGCTTCGGGGTTGACAAACTCGCCATTGCGTAGCTTGAACTGGCGGCCAACTCGCCCGTGGAACGAGAGAAAGCCCTCGCGGTCCATGCTGAACAAGTCGCCGGTCCGATACCAGATCTGGCCGCCTTCCTCCACTAGCACCTGCTCGGTCTGCTGCGGATCGTGCAAATAGCCGCGCATGACGTTGGGGCCGCTGGTCCACAACTCTCCGACCTGACCGCCGCTGGGCCGACACTCGGCCTGCGCTGGATCGCAATACCCAATTTCCGACCCGTCTTCAGCCACGATCTTCACCGCCTGCAACGGCCTGCCCACCGTGCCGCTTTTGCGCCCGCCGAGGTGATTGGCGGCAATCAGCGGCGCACACTCGGTCGTGCCGTAGCCTTCGTAGGTGGTGATGTCGAGCACATAGTGAAAAAAGTCCAACGCCTTGGGGTCGGCCTTGGCCGAGCCGACGATCAAAAGCTCTAGATGAGGCCCGACCCGCGTGGCGAGTTGAGCGCGAATTTTGCCGATGATGGAACGACCTATGGCAGCCAAAAAGAGCTTGTCGCCCAGCCCAGATCGGCCGCGTGCCAATCGCTCCTTGGCCGCAACTGAGCGCTGGATCAAGCTCCCCTTGAGGCCGCCAGCGTCGATTTCCTTGCGCACATTGCCATGCACTTTGTCGAGTATCAGCGGCACGGTGAGAAAGCCCTCCGGCTCGGAGAGGCGAATGTCGCTGAGGACGCGGTCGGGCGAGCGCGCCAAGTCCAAAATCCACCCCTTGGCCAAAGGATAGTAGATGTTGAGAATCCCCATGGAGTGGTAGTCGGGGGCGGACTTGAACAGGCGCAAAGGCTCGCGCTTGCTCATCACGTCCCAAACCTCTTCGACATTGGCGACGATGTTGGCATGGGTCTGGACCACGCCCTTGGGCAGGCCGGATGAACCCGAGGTATAGAGAATTTTCGATTCATCTTCTGGCCGCACCTCGACCTCGGGCACGGCCGCGCTGCTCTCGGCCAACTCTTTCCAAGGGATCGCGTCTTCGGCCTCGCCCGCGGTCAGCGCAATCTGCGGCGTCTTGTCCAGCCGATCCCGGACGGCACCAAACCGCTCATAGCCCTTGCGATCCACCACCAGCAGTTCGACCGCAGCATGCGCGATGCTGTGGGCTAGTGCCTCGTCGGGCGACTGGATGCACAGCGGCACCGCACTGACGCCAAGGCAGTCGGTCGCTAAAAAAATCAAGAGCGGCTCGCTGCCGCCATCGGTGAGAATGCCCACGCGCTGGCCCTTGGCCAAGCCCTGCGCTGCCAAGCCGGCCGCGAGCTGATCGCGGCGATTTTTGAGCTCGGCGTAGGTCACCGGCTGATAGCTCAATGCGCGGCTGCCCTCTACGGGTTTGAGCTCTCGAATGGCCGTCTGTTCGGCATGGGTTGCGAAGCTATGGTTGAGCAGGTCCCTCAGCGTTTGTCCCATTGCAAGCCTCTTTTTAAATAATGAGATACGGACGTTACGCAGCCTTGCCTTGGCCGGGGCCGGCTCTTATGGCGTCAAGACCTAATGTTTTGCAAAAGGACCGTTTAGCCATTGCACCAGTGGCCCGGCGACCGCATCTTCCCTAGTTATGAATTTTCGCTGCCACCGCGCCTTGGTCTTGCTGCTCGCGCTCTATCCGGTCGCCTCGGCGGCTCAGCCTTCGGTGGCCATGTTCGGCTACTCGCTCAGCATGGGCAGCGTCACTGTGGACCAAGAGCAGCTCTATCGCCTCAGCCTTCGGCCCGACTTCCCCATGGGCCGCTTGGGCCTTGGCCTCGACTTAGAGCTGTTTGTCGAGCGCAATGGCGACCTCGGGGCACGTGGCTGGCAGGCCGGTTCATCTACCCAGACCTTCGACTCGATTCTGCGCAAGATCTACTACGTGCGCTATGGCCGTCCCAACGACGCAGTGTACGTCAAAATCGGTGCGCTCAACGACGTGACGCTGGGCTACGGCCTCATCATAGACAACTACCGCAACACTCTGCACTATCCGGGCCTCAAGAAAACCGGACTCCAATTCCGCATCGCCAATCTCGCCGGCACTAATATCGGACTCGAAGGAGCGATCAACAACCTTCAAGACTTCCAAGAAGGCGGCGCACTCGTCGGACTGCGGGCCTTTGGCCGCGCCGCCGGCATTGAGCTGGGCGTGACCTTGGTGGCCGATCTCGACCAGTACAGCGGCCTGCGCGACAGCGATTCCGACGGGGTGCCCGACCCCATTGACGCCTTCCCAGAAGACGGCCACTTCGCCCTCGACAACGATGCCGATGGCGTGCCCGACCACCTCGATAGCGACGACGACAACGATGGCATCATCGACGCCGACGCCGACAGCGGCCTCTCGGCCGCCTTAGCCTCTGCCCTGTTGGGGCTCAACGCCCAGTACGGCAACGCCTTCCCAATAGACCAAGACGTGGACCGCCACAAGCCCTTCAACAGAAACCGCGTGGGGCGCGACTTCTTTTCGATTTGGGGCGTGGACGCGAGCTATCCGCTCATCCGCGACCTAGGCGTGGCGCTCAAGCTCTATGGCCAGTTCGCCCTCCTGATGGACGACGACGATGCCCTCTCCGACTTCGCGGCGCAACAGCAGGGCGTCGCCCCCGGCAACCGCCAAGCAACCGGATTCGGGATCGCCGCCCCAGGCCTGTGGCTGTCTTTAGGCCCGCTCAACGGCCAACTCGATTTCCGGCACTTCCGCCGCGATTTCGACGCGCGCTACTTCGACGAACTGTACGAACTCGACCGCGCTCATCTCGACCGCGCTACCGGACAGGCTCAATCCAAGGACGCCCGGCTCGGCCACAGCAACAACCTCTCCGGCTTTTTTGGTCACTTGAGCACTGAACTCGGCTCGTACGCGTATGCCTCCGTCTCCTATCAATACCTGACGGGCACCGACGACCCAAAACAGCAGCTCATCGCCAGCGCATCCCTGTCGCGCAAACTGCTCAAATACGTCCCTCGTCTCAAGCGCGCATACGCTTATTTTTACAAGAACAACATCGGCCGCAGCCTCAACGAAGAAGGCACCGGTCGGGACGACTTCTTTGAGCCGACCCCAGACACCTCCTATGGCTTTGACATCGGCCTGAACATGAAAGAAGGCACGGCCGTGCGCTGGGATACTCGCTTCCTGTTCGAGCGCACCGCCAACGGGCGCTTGCAGCGCCACAAAATCATGACCCTCGAAACCGTGTTCGACTTTTGATATGAAAATTACGCGCGTATCAGCCCATTACCTGCGCCTGCCCGCCGTCACCGCTCGCTGCGATGGTACGCAGGACACCTGTCTGATCCAAATAGAAACCGACGCCGGCATCACCGGTTGGGGGGAGGTTGATTCGGCTCCCACCGTGGTCAAGGCCGTCGTCGAGGCCCCGCTCTCCCACCAGATTAGCAACGGCCTAGCCAACGCGCTGGAAGGTCTAGATCCGCTGGCCATTGACGTATGCAGCACTCGCATGCTCAAAGCAGCCAACTACTACGGCCGCGTCGGCGTGGGCCGGCACGCTATGGCCGGCGTCAACCTCGCGCTGTGGGACATTGCCGGCAAAGCGCACGGCTGCCCGGCCTACGAGTTGCTCGGCGGTCCCTATCAAACCAAGTTCCGCGCCTATTGCTCCATCCTCTTCGGCGACACCCCACAAGAGACCGGCGAACTAGCCCGCCGCTTTGCCGGCGAGGGGTTCACGGCCATCAAGTTTGGCTGGGGGCCGATGGGGCAGAGCGAGGCCAACGACATCGCCTTGGTGCGCCAAGCGCGGCAGGGGGCCGGACCGGAGGTCGACATCTTGGTGGACGCCGGGCAGGTGTGGGATTGGAAAACTGGTCTCAAGCGCGCCGAGCAGTTCGCCGAGTACGGCATATTTTGGCTCGAAGAACCTTTGCATCCCGAAGATGTCGCTGGCTATGCACAGCTGTGCGAGCGCAGCCCGGTGCCCATCGCCACGGGCGAGGCCGAGTCGCGCTATTGGGATTTTGAGCGACTACTCGTCCATGGCCGCATCGACTGGGTGCAGCCGGACCCGGGTCGCTGCGGGCTTTCGACCATGGTCGAAGTCGGCCGCCTCGCGCATCGCTTGCACCGCAAGGTCGTCAACCACTCGTTCAAAAGCGGCATCACCATCGCAGCCTCCCTGCACGGGCTGGCGGCCGTTCCCCACGGCGAGGTCTTTGAATACTGCATGGCCGACTCGCCTTTGCGCCACGACCTAACGCACGAAAAATTCGCAGTCGTTGATGGGTACGTTCACGTGCCGGAGGGGCCAGGGTTGGGCGTGACCATCAATGAAGAGATCATAGAAAAGTATCGGGTGGACTAAAGATGCCTTCCCATGTTGTTTTCAATGTTGGCGGCTCGTACTTTACAGATTGTAATTTCAACTTCCAATCTGTAAGGGACATACCATGATCCCGCGGCAAGCCGCCGCTTTAGCCGCCAATTTGGCGCGGGCGTTCAAGGTGCTCGCCATTATCGGCCCTCGTCAGTCGGGCAAGACCACGCTAGCGTGCAGTCTGTTCGGCGACAAAGCATACGTCAATCTCGAAGAGCCCGATCAGCGCACCTACGCCCTTGAAGAGCCACGCCGCTTTCTGGCCCAGTTCTCCAACGGAGCCATCCTCGACGAAGCCCAACACTGCCCCGACCTGTTCTCCTATCTGCAAGGGCTTGTCGACGCCGATCCAGCACCCGGTCAATTCATCCTCACGGGATCGCAACACTTCGGCCTAGTCGAGCGCATCACCCAGTCGCTGGCCGGCCGGGTCGGCTTTGTCCGGCTGTTGCCTTTTTCCTTGGGCGAATTGACCAACGGCGATGTGCGTCCCGCTTCTTTGGAAGGTGTGCTCTACACTGGCGGCTACCCTCCTGTGTACGACCAGCCCGTGACCCCTGAATGGTGGTACAACGCCTACATTACGACCTACGTAGAGCGCGATGTGCGGCAGTTGATTAACGTGCGCGATCTGATCGTCTTTCAACGCTTTATGGCCCTGTGCGCTGGGCATATCGGCCAGTTACTCAACACTACGCGCATGGGTGCGGATTTGGGTGTAACCCACAACACCGTGCGGACTTGGCTGGATTTGCTCGAAGCCAGTTTCGTCCTCTTTCGGCTGCGGCCCCACTACCGCAACTTTCGCAAACGACTCGTAAAAACGCCCAAACTCTACTTCTACGACACCGGCTTGGCCGCCCGCCTGCTCGGCCTCGAATCCCCACACCAACTGGCTACTCACCCCATGCGGGGGCCTCTGTTTGAAAACTGGGTCGTGGCCGACCTACTCAAGCAACGCGGCAATCGAGGCAAGGCCGACAACTTCTTCTTCTGGCGCAATCACACCGGCTTAGAAGTCGATTTGTTGGCCGACCAAGGCCAAACCCTCCTGCCCGTGGAAATCAAAGCCGGCAGCATGGTGGCGGCGGATTGGTTTAGACCGTTAGTGCGCTGGAGCACCTTGGCCGGCGAGGCAGGGTTAGCACCTTGGCTGGTATATGGGGGCGATCAGCGACAGCAGCGTCAAGGCGTCGAAATCGTGCCGTGGGCCGGCCTTGGCGAACTAGGTGCTCTGATCTGAGCTGCTGATTTCCCAACGGCGAGCGCGTATAGTACGTTCTCGACTTATAAAACCCTCACAGGACTTTCATCATGCTCATCATCGACGGCCATCTCGACTTGGCCTTCAACGCCCTACACCACCGCCGCGACCTCACCCAAGACGTCCGCGTCCTGCGCGAGCGCGAAGACCCCAAACCTCCAGGCCCTTCGCACCCGGACTCGCTGCGCGACCGCAAGCGCCCCGAAAGCACCGCACGCGGCACCGCCACTGTATCCCTGCCACAAATGCGCCAAGGCTGCGTTGGCATCGCGCTCTCGACCATCATGAGCCGAGTGCAGATGCCCTCCGGCCTCCTCGACGACGGCGTGAGAACCCAAGAAGCGGCCCACGCCATCGGCCAATCGCATCTGCACTATTACAAAGCGCTAGCGCGCGAGGGCCAACTGCGCTTCATCCGCGACACCACGGACCTCGACGCGGCCATCGCCGCTTGGCAAAACCCCGACCCCATGACGCCGATCGGCCTGATTTTGAGCATGGAAAGCGCCGACCCCATCTTAGACCCTGAGCAAGTGCATTGGTGGTGGGAGCAAGGTCTGCGCTCGGTGGGGTTGACGCATTTTGGTGCCAACACTTGGGGGCATGGCACCGGCACTCGCGGCGGGCTATACGCCGCTGCTTATCCCCTGCTCGACGCGCTTGCCGCAACAAACATCGCCCTCGACCTGACCCACGCTTCCGACTTGGTATTCTGGCAACTTTTGGACTACTGGCAAGGCCCCGTCCACGCCAGCCACTGCAACTGCCGCGCCCTCGTCCCCGGCCAGCGCCACCTCAGCGACGCGATGATCCAAGCCATCGCCGAGCGCGGCGGCGTCATTGGCGTGGTCTTCGCCGAGTTCATGCTCAATCCGGCGATCGACTTCGACGACCCGGCGACCTATCCGCAAACCGCCCGCCGCTCCATGTCGGCTGTCGTCGATCATATTGACCACATCTGCCAGCTCGTCGGCAACTGCAACCACGTGGCCATCGGCTCCGACCTCGATGGCGGCTTCGGGCGCGAAATGGCCCCCATTGACTACGACACCATTGCCGACTTGCAGCACTTCCTCGCCATCCTCAACCGGCGGGGCTACGCGCCTCACGACATTGCGGCCATCGCCCACGGCAACCTCGCACGCTTCTTCCGCCAAGCCTGGAGCTAACACCATGCTCATTCTCGACAGCCACCTCGATCTCGCCTTCTCGGCCCTGCAAATCAACCGCGACCTGACGCAAAAGGCGACCACTGTGCGCGTCCACGACTCGGTGCAGACTATGGAGGGCTTTGGCTCCTGCACGGTAACTTTCCCCGAACTGCGTCGCGGCAAAGTCGGCCTGTTCTGCGGCACGGTGATGTCGCGCCTAGACTTGGGCGATAGGTGGACCCGCACCGGCATGTACTGCCAAGCCCAATGCCACGGCGTCGGACGCGGACATTTGGCGTACTATCAAGCACTCGAACGCGCGGGTTTGCTCCGCTTCGTCAAAAGCAGTGCGGATTTAGACCAAATCATCGCCGCTTGGCAAAACCCCGAGCCAACCACGCCCTTCGGCCTGATCCTCGCCATGGAGAGTGCCGACCCCATTTTAGGCCCCGACCAAGTGCCCGAGTGGCGCGAACTCGGCTTGCGTCTGGTGTCGATCTCGCATTACGGCACCAGCACGTATTCGCACGGCACCGGCACTGAAGGAGGGCTGTTGCCGCCAGCCAAGCCCCTGCTCGACGCGCTCAAAGCCGCTGGCATCATCATCGACTTGACCCACTTGACCGACCAAGCCCACTGGGAACTTTTGGACGCGTACGATGGCCCGGTCTGCGCCTCGCACCACAATTGTCGCGCCTTGGTTCCCGGCCAGCGCCAGCTCACCGACGCCATGATCCGCTCCATCGCCGAGCGCGACGGCGTCATCGGCACGGCCTTCGATGCGTGGATGCTCGACCCGGGCTGGCAGCGCAAAGTTCCCGCCTTTGAACAGCTTACCAACGCCACCTTGGCAACCGTCGCCGACCACATTGACCACATCTGTCAGCTTTTGGGCACTTCGCGCCACTGCGGCATTGGCACCGATCTCGATGGCGGCTTCGGCGCCGAACAAGCCCCGCGCGATCTCAACACGATCGCCGATTTGCAAAAACTCCAGCCCATTCTCGCCGGCCGTGGCTACGCGCCCGCCGACATTGCCGGCATTTTTTCCGGCAATTGGATTCGGCTCTTCAAAGACGTGTGGCCAGTGGCCAGTGATTAGTGGCTCAGTACGCGACCCCTATGTTTTTGGGTGAGGGGCCGTCCTTGCCGCGCCCGCGGGAATCCAGCGGCGTTCTTGGGGGCCGAAGCCGCTCTGGTGGGGTCGGAATCCACTGGGCGAGGGGCGCGGGACGACACGCAGCACTTTCAGACCGCCTCTAAGTAAACTCGCCCGGTATCGCATTAAACGGTTTGCCCCCGACGGGTTGAAATTTTTTTGTCTTCGCGGATTTTAGCCGCCGAATTGGGCTTAATGGTAGGCCCTAAGTCCACGCCAGTAGGACCGCCCTTGGGTGCGCGGGCGTCTCGCCCGCCTAGCGGGGAAAAGGTCCGCACACATAGAAAGAACCCATGCACCGGACGGGTCGCGTACTTAGGATAGGCAAGCAAAAAGGCCGCCTCACACGAGTAAAAGGCGGCCTTGCTTAAAGGAGGGGCGGGGGCAAACGCCCTTATTTTAGCAGCAGCATGCGCTGAGCCAGCGCAAAACCGGTCCCAGTCAGGCGATAGATATACACCCCGCTGGCGACGGGCTTACCCCCTTGATCCGCGCCATCCCACCCCACCGAGTAAACGCCAGCCGACGCCGTCTCCTGCACCAAGGTGCGTACCCGGTGGCCGCGTATGTCGTAAATGACCAGTTGGACGCG
>RKRN01000030.1 GCA_007571365.1 Candidatus Latescibacterota bacterium | reverse complement strand
GTCGCTGGCTTTGGAAGCGTGGTGGCGTGGGGAGATTTCGCAGGGGCGGCTGCTTGAAGTGGGCCGCCTGTTGGATATTGACGACGAGACGATGCTCGATTTGGCGGATTGAGGGCCTTTGAATGGAGCAGCAAGACCCAACGCCGATTGTCCTCGACACCTCGATCCTACTGAATTTTGTGAAGATCGGTCGTGTTGGGTTACTAGGTCAGCTTAGGACATCGGTCGTGCTGCTAGACCAAGTTTTCGATGAAGTGAGGCGTCTAGATCAAAGGGAGGCGGTCAAAGTTGCTGTGGCTGCGGGCACACTTGATTTACAAAGCGTTCGCAATCCAACGGAGGTTGCTCTGTTTACAGAATTTCGGGCAGGTGGACGGCTTGGGGCCGGTGAGTGCGCTGTTTTGGCTGTTGCACTTACTCGGAACTGGGTCGCCGGGCTTCAGGACCGCAGGGCACGAACTGAAGGGCAACGCCGACGCGCCGACTTGGTGCTCTGTCAGACGGAGGACTTGGTATTGATGCTGATTAAGACTGGCTGCCTGACCATCGAAGAAGCCGATGGGTTTCTTGCCGAGTGGGCGGCGAAGCACCGCTTCAGATCTAGGGTCGCCAGTTTTCGCAATCTGAGACATAACTTATGAATAAGCCATTTTACATTCTATCCATTGATGGTGGTGGATTCCGCGGGCTCTTTGCAGCCCATTTGCTGAAGAGGATGGAAGAGACGTGGCAAATCGATTGGAGAAGCCGCTTTTGTCTACTGGCCGGCACCAGTACGGGCGCGATTCTGGCCTCCGGCTTGGCCTGTGGGAAGACTGCTGTGCAGTTGACTGAGTTTTACAAAACTTACGGCAACGCGATATTCACTCATCGCTTTTGGTCCCGGTTCGACTTCTTAAAGCTCTTCACGAGCCGGTACTCGAGCAAAAATCTCAAGACGCTCCTTGATGAAATACTGGGCGATACAACCTTGGGGCAAATTAAAATCCCACTCGTCCTACCTTCTGTTGACATTGGCAACGGCTGTGTACACGTCTCCAAATCGAAATATCACGACGAATTCCTTCGGGATCCCAATGTGCGAGTATCGGATGCCGTCTTAGCATCCTGTGCCGCTCCGACTTACTTTGATCCAGTCGTAGTTGATGACAAGTACCAACTCACCGATGGAGGTCTCTGGGCCAACAATCCGTCCCTCGTAGCGACCATTGATGCCCACTATCGGCTTAAAATTCCACTCGAAAAAATGCGAGTTCTCTCCATCGGCACTGGCAAGAGTACGGTATTCTACCCTCGGGGCCAAGGCAAATGGAAAGACCATTTACTCCATAGATGGCAAGGTTGGGGTTTTCTGACTCGCTGGCAGCGCAGCAAATTCATTGACCTGATCTTCAATCTCCAGTCCGAAAGTGCCCACAACATGCTCTGCCTACTTGTGGGTGAGAGTCCGCTCGACTCGAAGCAAGTTCTTCGGTTGACTTTTGAGTCAGATCAGTCATTGCCTTTGGACTGTGCGAGAAAGCGAGACGACTGGATCACAAAGGCAGACTACGTCTTTACTCACAAATCACCAAGAATTGCCGAATTTCTCTTAATCGAAAGTAGTACTCCATAGTTAACACTGGTTACTCCTACCCCATCCATTCTTGCGAATTCCGCTTCAGCATTCACCATAGAGCACACCGCTCAGGAGGTACTGAGACATGAAACACACTCAATTCTTCAGTGATTTTCTCGACGAACAGGTAAACCTCAATCAATCACGTCTTAATCGCCTGAATACTAGCGTGAAGGCTATCAGCGAGTTTTTATCTCAAAACCTAGACTCTTGCACAAAGGTTGAACGCCAGGGGTCATATGCCTTGCGTACGATCATCAAACCTGTCAAGGACGTCCAAGAATATGATGCCGACGTATTGCTGTACATGAAGTATGACAGAACTTGGAAACCCAAAGACTACATCAGTGAACTCTACAAACGCCTCCAAAACAACGAGGTATATGCGGAGAAAGCGCGTCGGAAAACTAGATGCGTGGTCTTGGATTATGCGGACGACTTCCACTTGGACATTGTTCCGTGCGTTTCCTCGGGAAAAAGAGAACAATACATATGCAACTATGAGACCAATGAGTTTGAGCAAACCGATGGAACGGGATACAGAGACTGGTTCAACGGCAAAAACAGCGTCACGCACGGAAACCTCAAAAGGGTCACAAGACTCTTGAAATATCTCAGAGACCATAAGGGCAATTTTACTGCTAAATCCATTCTTCTAACTACACTTATAGGTAATAGTGTGCGTGTTGAAGACTATGAAGATAATGGAGATTGCTTCAGAGCCATTCCAGACTCCTTAAAGACCGTTTCAAATCGTATCAACGATTTTCTGGCAAGAAATCCGTTTATGCCGACGATATATAATCCCGTCTTGTCGACAGAAGATTTCACACGGCATTGGGACCAGAGGAAGTATGATAATTTCAGGAATCTATTTAATACATACAATGACAAAATAAATAAAGCCTTCAATACAGAAGAACATGATGAAAGCATCGAAAAGTGGCGCGACGTGTTCGGAGAGAATTTTGGTAGGAAGAAAGGCCTAAAAAGCGATGATGGCAGTAGCATTTCCATTGCAGTAACGCCCATAAAACCATACGCGAAATGAGACCGACAGACAGCGATATCGAATGGCTGGAATCCTTCTTCCCTAATTTATTGTACGATCCAAAAGCGCAGAAATTAGTTGGAGAATTGAGCTTCTGCGCTTGCTACGACAAGACAAGTGGAAAGATGAATATCGAGCTTGCTGGGTCTGATGATGTCATCAGAAAATCGGACAGCTTTCTCTGCGATGTGTTTGAAATCGAAATTCTTTTAGATTCTGAATCCGTAGGTTTCAATGGTTGGCCCAAAGTGCATGAAGTGGGAGGACGCTACAAGTCCATTGCGAAGAAGTGCTGTGTCAGGATAATTGACTTGCACTTCTTCTCCGATAGCTGTTCCTGCTGTCTTGGTATCAGACATTCACCTGAGAGAAATCTTACGATTAAACGTTTCCTTTGTGATTTGGTGATTCCCTTTTTCTATCGACTTTCATATACTGACCGATTTGGCATCGAAGCCGCTCGAAGTAATCTATGGGGCGAGTACGCCCATGGAGATGAAGGTCTCAAAGAATATGAACAGAAAATATTCAGTTTAGCCCGGCATAACCACGGCAGAAATGATCCATGCCCTTGCGGGAGTGGTAAAAAATATAAGAAGTGTTGCTTGGACGAAATTCAAGCGATGAATCGAGTTGCACAACCGAAACATCAACAAACACCGATTAGACAATGAATGTAGAAAATCAGGACGACCAATAGCTTATGCCGATCCTACACTGGCTGACACGCGACGCCGATCTCCACGCCGCCACTCGCGTCCCCTATCGCCTACTCGAAGAAGCTCCCGACCTTTCTGCTGGCGACCTCGACGCTGGCAACATGCTCATCCAAGGCGACAATCTCGAAGCCCTCAAAGCCCTGCTGCCGTTCTACGCCGGGCAAGTGAAGTGCATTTACATCGACCCGCCGTATAACACGCGCTCGGCTTTTGAGCACTACGACGACAATCTCGAACACAGCAAGTGGCTGGCGATGATGTGGCCACGCTTGGAGCTTTTGCGCGAGATGTTGGCCGAGGATGGCTCAATCTGGGTTTCACTAGATGATACTCAAGCACATTATTTGAAGGTAATTGGAGATGAAATTTTCGGGAGGAAAAACTTCATCCTCGACATTGCTTGGCAAAAACGAGATGGCCCTCCAAATGATCGGAAAATCGGTATGGTCCACGAACATATTCTCGTTTGGGCAAAATGCCGAGAAGGAGATAGTAAACAAACCGTTGCCGAAAAAACTTTTGGTCTAATGCCACGCACAGAAAAGGCTAATGCCCAATACGATGTTTTTAAGGAACCGGACGGACCCGACCCAAGAGGGCCATTCAGAAAAATTGATTCAACTGCAAACGCAAAAGGTGGAAGAAACGTTGAGCATCTTATCTACCCAGTGCGTAATCCTTACACAGGAGAGAGTGTTTATCCTCGGAAAGGGCGAAATTGGGTACACAATAAGGAGGATATGGAAAACCTTCAAAAGGATGGACGTCTTTACTGGGGAGTGAAGGGAACGGCCGGGACGCCGATGAAAAAATTATTCCTTTCTGAAGCAAAACAAGGAATGACAACGCCGAGTGTATGGTCTGGATTTGCGTTGAACCAGCACGCAAGCTCCGAGATGGAAAAAATTTTTGGTGAGAAAGCGGCTTTTGAAACTCCGAAACCAGAAGTTTTATTGGAGCGCATCCTCCACATCGCCACCAACCCCGGCGACCTCGTCCTCGACTCCTTCCTCGGCTCTGGCACCACCGCCGCTGTTGCCCACAAAATGGGCCGTCGCTACATCGGCATTGAGATGGGCGAACACGCCGTCACGCATTGCGTCCCCCGCCTGAACAAAGTCATCGGCGGCGAACAAGGCGGCATCTCCCAAAGCATCGGCTGGCCGGGCGGCGGTGGCTTCCGCTTCTACCGCCTCGGCCCACCCGTATTCGACGAGGAAGGGCACATCTGCTCGGACATCCGCTTTCCCGTGCTCGCCGCCCACATCTACTTCAGCGAAACCGGGCGTCCGTGGCGCGGCAACGACGATTCGCCCTTGCTCGGTCTGCACGATGGCCGCGCCTACGCCCTGCTCCGCGGCGACCGCGGCAACGTCTTGACCCGGGCAACGCTCGCTGCGGTTCGGCAGGAAATTGCCCGCCAAGATGCGAACTTCGCCGGGCCGCTCACCGTCTATGGCGAGCAGTCGCGCTTGACGCCTGCGACGCTCGCCCAACAGAGTATCGTCTTCAAGCAGGTCCCTTACGACGTGAAGATGAGGACCTGACGTGCGATCAAGCCGTTTGCGGGTAGCGACAAAAAGAGGAACAAGACAAATGACGACCGACCGCACCTCACTGGGCCGAGAAGTGCTCGCCCACGTGCGCGGCCCCGCCGCACGGTGCGCCGGCACGAAGCTGAGCCGGATATGCAGTTAAAGCAATATCAAGACGACACCCTCTCCATCCTGCGCCGCTTCTTCGAGCAAGCGCGTATCGCCGGTCCCAAAAATGCCTACGAAGCCATAACCCAAGAGCCAGAGCAGGCCGCACGGCTCAGAGGCTATGCCGAATCGTACGCGCCGCTAGGAGAATTGCCGGCCGTTCCCTACGTCTGCCTGCGCCTGCCCACCGGCGGTGGCAAAACAATCCTCGCCGCCCACGCCGTCTCCATCGCCCGCAGTGCCTATATCGAAAAGGACTACCCACTGGTGCTGTGGCTAGTGCCGACCAAGACCATTCGCCGCCAGACCGTTGAAGCCCTGAAAAACACCCGCCATGCGTACCGGCAAACGCTGGACGACGCTTTCGCCGGCCGAGTGCGCGTATTCGACATCGCCGACTTCACCCACATCCGCCCGCACGACTTGCGCGACCACTGCTGCGTTGTGGTCGGCACCATCCAAACGCTGCGGGTGTCGAACACCGAAGGGCGCAAGGGCTACGCCCACAACGAAGAAATGGAACCGCATTTCTCCGGCGTCCGCGATGCGGCCCCGGGCTTGGAAAAGCTGGACAACGGCAGCGTCAAATTCTCCTTCGCCAACCTGCTGCATCTTCATCGGCCCCTAATGATCGTCGATGAGGCGCATAACGCCGTCACCGGCCTGACGCGGGAAATGCAGGCGCGGGTCAACCCGTGTGCTATCGTCGAGTTCACGGCCACGCCGCAGCGCAAATCGAACATCCTATATAGCGTCGCCGCCCAAGAACTCAAGCGCGCAGAAATGATCAAACTGCCCATCATGCTCGCCGAGCACGACACTTGGCAAAACGCAGTCAATGGGGCCATTGCCACCTGTGCATCGCTGGCCAAGACCGCCAAGGACGATGCCGACTACATCCGTCCCATCGTCTTGCTGCAAGCGCAGCCGAAAAACCAAGAGGTAACAGTCGCGGCCCTGAAAAAGCACCTGATGGATATTGAGCAAATCCCCGAAAGCAAAATCGCCATCGCCACCGGTGCCCAACGCGAACTTGATGGCATCGACTTGTTCGATCGCACTTGCCCCATCGAATACGTCATTACAGTCGAAGCACTCAAAGAAGGTTGGGACTGCTCTTTCGCCTACATTTTTTGCTCGGTATCGCGCATCCAAAGTGCCAAAGATGTAGAGCAATTACTCGGTCGCGTATTGAGAATGCCCTATGCCAAGCGACGCCAAGCACCCGATCTCAACAAAGCCTACGCCTTTCTATCCGAGCCGTCTTTTGGCGAGGCAGCGCGGGGGCTTGCCGACAAACTGGTGGCTATGGGCTTTGAAGAAGACGAAGCCCTCGACCACATTGAGCCGGTGCAGCGGACGATCGACTTTCAGGGAGATTTGTTCGGGCCGCCGGAAAAGTCGGAGCCCGTATTCAGCTATAAAACCTCGGCAACCCCGGAAATTCTGTCCGAACTCACCGAGGCAACGCACGACGGATTGCTGGTGCGCGAAACCGCTGAAGGGCAGGTCGAAGTCGCGCTTACCGGCTGGATCAATCAGGACCGCGAGCAGGCGATCTTGGAGGCATTGCCCGAGCCGGAACGAAAAGGTTTTGCCACTGCCGTCACCCAATATCGCGCCGCAGTCAAGGAGCAAATATCCCCGGCCGAACAGGAGCAGCCGTTTAAAGTCCCGCGTCTGATGGCGGAAATCCAAGGTATTCTAGAATTCGCCGATACGGACGTGTTCATGGAACACCACGACTGGTCGCTACTCGATTATTCGCCGAAGATGGCCGCACAGGAGTTCACCATCCGCGAGACGGCGCGCAGCTTTGCGATTGACCTCGACGGCCATCGCATCTCCTACCAGTTCGCCAGCGAAGAGGAGCAATTGGCACTGGACATTGCCGTCGAAGGCTGGACCGCCGAGGCACTCGTCCTGTGGCTGGACCGGCAGGTGCGCCAGATGGACATTCACCAGAGCGAACTACTCAAATGGCTGCGCCAACTAGTTGATCACCTGCTCAACACACGCGGCATGACCATCGCCGCGCTAATGCGTTGCAAGTTCCTCCTCGCCAAGAAAATCGAGAACAAGATCGCGGCCATTCGCCAAGAGGAACGAAGCCGCGTTTATCAGCAGTACCTCTTTGCGCCTGAAGCCAACGTAGAGATCTCCTTCGACACGGCCTTCGCGTTTACGGACAACATGTACTGGGACCAACGGCACTATCGCGGGCATTGGAAACCGCGCAAGCACTTTTTAGGCCCAGACCGCGTTGCGGCCTTTGACGGCGCAGACGATGGCGAGGAAATGCAGTGCGCTCAGGTCATCGACAGCCTAGCGGCCGTGAAGTACTGGATTCGCAATGTAGCGCGCCATCCAAACTCGTTTTGGCTGCCCACCGCAACGGGCAAGTTTTACCCGGACTTCGTCGCCTTGCTAAACGATGGTCGGTTCTTCGTCGTCGAATACAAGGGTGCCTATATCGCCGACGGGGCCGATGCCAACGAAAAGCGCACCATTGGCGCATTGTGGCAGCAGTTGAGCGAAGGCAAGAGTTTGTTCTTGGTCGTGGAGCAGGCGATCGCTGGAAAGGACGTGCGGCAGCAATTAGTAGAAAAGATCATCCCGGCAAACGATTGAAGTTAAGCTACACCGCATCGCCGCTTTTGCTGCACCTCGTTTGCGGGTATTATGTACTGATGTTATCCAGTCATGCCCTTCAGAATCTGTTGAGTTATTCGGCCTACTCCCCGAAAAAGGCGACTTCCTCCTCGGTGGGCGGGCTACAAGCCCGCCCACGCGGGCGAGACGCCCGCGTTCCCAGCAGGCTTTGATCGCATCGTCGCTTTTGTGGAATGTACAACCTTACCACGTTCACCGCTGCACCTCGTTTGCGGATGTTATGTAGATGAGCTATGCCCAGCTAACGCGCTTCATGTTGCCCTTGGTGGTGACGGCACTGGTGCAAGAGCTGAGCGGCCAGTTCCTCAACGGCGGTATGGCGCGGATGCCGCGGGCGGTCGAAACGCTGGCTGCCTTTGGCTTGGCCTTCGGCTTGGCGGTCTTTCTCGCCGGCACCCTATCTCAGGTGCGGCAGCTCGGCTTGGTCCTCGTTGAGCACACCCAAGGCTATCGCGTCTGCTGCCGCTTTGTGCTCGCCGCCGGGCTGCTCTTGGCCGGTATCTTGGCCAGCTTGGCGCTGACGCCTTTAGGGGCTTGGATCATCAACGATCTGCACGGGGTGGATCCGGCCCTCGGCGACGCAGTGCGCCAAGCTCTGCTGTGGCTGATTCCCTACCCCGTCTTGCAGGGGATGACCCGCTTTTACAGCGGCGAACTCATTCGCGTCCGCCGCACCGACATCCCGGCCTACGCCACCACCTGTGGGATCGGGCTTAGCATCCTCGCGGTCTTGCTGCTGCTGCCGCTCGGCTTCGTCCGCCAGACCCCCATCTTGCTGCCGGTCCTCGCCACGTACACCGGGGCCCTCGCCGAGCTGGGTGTGGTCGCGTGGGGCCGCTGGCGTTTGGTGCGCTGGCCCGCGCCCGCCAACGCGCCAGTCCTGACTTACGTCTATGTCCTGCGCTTTTTTTGGCCCTTGGCGCTGATCATGGCCGTGCAGGCCGGCACTCGACCGCTGATCAACGTGTTCGTCGCCCGCAGTGCCGACGGCACCGAAGCACTGGCCGTGCTGACCATCGTCTATGCGCTCGGCCACATCCCCTACGGCTGGCTCAACGAACTGCGCAACCTGCCGCCGGCCTTCCGCCAAGAAGGGGATTTGGCCAAGATCCGCCGCTTTTGCTGGGGCTGTTGTCTGTTTTCCGGTGCGTGGATGGTGGTGCTGTTTTGGACGCCGGCTGTCGATTACATACTCGGTGCTTGGATCGGCATTGGTCCCGAGCTGATCGCCGATTGTAAGGTGCCGCTGCTCCTGTTTACCGGCTTTCCCTTTGTCGTCAGCCTGCGCAGCTACTTCCACGGCCTTGGTCTGCTCCAGCACCGCACCCAAGCCATGGCTCCGAGTGCTCCGTCGCGGGTGGCGACCGTCTTGCTGATGCTCGCCCTGCTGGCCAATTTCGAGCTGCACGGGGCGACTCAAGCCGTGGGCGCCTTAATCAGCGGCCACACCGTGGAGGCCTTGGTCGTCTGGTGGCGCATCGGGCGTGGGCGGCGCACCTCTTGACGCCGCTAGGTCTGTGTCCAACGTTTTACGCAAATTTTGCGGGTGGGCTGGCCCTACAGACCGCCCCAATCACACAACCCGGAAAAGGACGCCATACCCATGAACGGCAACCAAGCTATTGCCCACATCCTCAAGGCCGAAGGCGTCGAGTGGCTATCGGCTTTTCCCGCCCAATCGCTGATTGACGAGGCCGCGCGCGCTGGGATCCGGCCGGTTATCTGTCGCCAAGAGCGGACCGGCGTCAACATGGCCGATGGCTTCAGCCGCACGACCAATGGCCGCCCCTTTGGCGTCTTCACCATGCAGACCGGGCCGGGCGCTGAAAACGCGCTCGGCGGCGCAGCCCAGGCCTACGCCGATGCCATCCCCTTGCTGCTTTTGCCCGGCGGCGCGTCCACGGCCCGCACGCAAGTGCCGCCCAACTTCGACGCGGTGGCCAACTATCGCGGCATTACCAAGTGGGCCGCCAATATCAACCGCGTCGAGCGCATCCCCGAGCTGATGCGCCGCGCCTTTAGCCAGCTCGTCCACGGCCGTCCCGGGCCGGTGCTGGTGGAAATCCCCAGTGATTTAGGCACGGCCGAGTTCCCCGGCGATCTCGATTACCAACCGGTCAAAGCCTACAAGTCAGGGGCTGACCCAGACGCGGTGCGCGACTTGGTCGCCGCGCTGCTCAAGGCCGAATGCCCGGTCATCAACGCCGGACACGGCGTACTGTGGGCCGGAGCCACCGACCGGCTCGTGCCCCTCGCCGAGCTGCTCAAGGTGCCCGTTATGACTACCTTGGCCGGCAAGAGTGCGTTTCCCGAAAACCACGCGCTCGCGCTGGGCACGGGCGGCCACACGGGTACGCTGATGGTCGATCGCTTCTTGCAAAAGACCGACTTCGTCTTGGGCGTGGGCACTAGCTTTACTATCTCGGTTTTCAATGCTCCCATGCCCACCCGCGCCGTCTTGGCGCAAGTGACCAACTGCGCCGACGATCTCAACAAGGACTACCGGATCGACTTGGCGGCCATCGGCGATGCGCGGCTCGTGCTGGAGCAGATCATTGAGGAAGTCCGCCGCCAGCTCGGGAGCGACGGGCGCGGCGAGGGCGGAGTAGCGGCCGAGATCGCAGCCATCCGCGCCGAGTTCAACGCCGCGTGGGCCCCGAAATTCCGCTCGGACGAGGTGCCGATAAGCCCCTACCGGGTCTTCGCCGAACTCGCCCGCGCCGTAGAGGTGCCCAACACCATTATCACCCACGACTCGGGCTATCCCCGCGATCAGCTCGTGCCGTTCTGGCGGCCCCAAGTACCCAGAGGGTACATCGGTTGGGGCAAATCGACCCAGCTCGGCTACGGCTTGGGCTTGGCCTTGGGAGCCAAGTTAGCCGCGCCGGACAAGCAGGTCATCAACGTTATGGGCGACGCGGCTTTTGGCATGGCCGGCCTAGACATTGAGACCGCGGTGCGGGCAGAAATTCCCATTCTGACGGTGGTGCTCAACAACGGCGTGATGACCCACTACGACCAGCACATGCCCTACGCCAGCGAGCACTATCAGAGCAACCAACTCGGCGGCCACTACGCGCAGGTGGCCGCGGCGCTGGGGGCCCACGCCGAGCGCGTTGAAGCGATCGCGGATTTAGCACCGGCCATCCAGCGCGCCCTCGCGGCCAACCGCGAAGGCCGAGCCGCCCTATTGGAGGTGATGACCAAGGCGGAAGAAAACGTCGCCAAATTTTGGTGAGGATTATGATTTTTTTTGCGGGCTTTCTCTTCTTGCTTTCTGGTGCCGCCGCTTTGGCATACGAGGTGGTCTGGGTGAAACTGCTCACCCTTCAGTTCGGCAGTGCGGCTTGGTCGATTTCGACTGTAGTAGCCAGTTTTATGGCGGGTTTGGGGGCTGGAGGTGCTTGGGCTGGCCGTCGTGCCGACCGCATTCAAAGGCCCCTGCGGGCCTATGCCCTCTTAGAGTTGGGCATTGCTTTCTTCGGTGCGGCATCGGTGCCGCTGCTCGAGAATATATCGAGGATCTTAGACCCTTTTTACCAGCTCACCGACGGCTACTTTGCCCTCTTCCTCCTGCTCCAATTTCTGCTCTCGTTTGCCATGCTGGCGGTGCCGACGTTTCTCATGGGAGCTTCGCTGCCCTTACTCATTGTAGCGGTCTCCAAGGAAGAGGCGTTTCGCAGAAGCGTCGCGCTCTTCTACGGAATCAATACCCTCGGCGCAGCGGTCGGTACGCTCGTCACAGGGATCATCCTCCTTCCCGCTATCGGGATTTCGGCCGCGGTTTGGGTTGCGGTCGTCACCGGGGTCGTAGTTGCCGGCGGTGCTATGCTACTCGATCGCCGTATAGGCCCCCGAGCCGCTGCTGTGGAGCATCAAAGGTCTGCTAGTACGCCCCGCTTACTGCTGGCTGCGTTGGCAATAGCCGGATGCCTAGGGCTTTTCTACCAGATTGCTTGGACGCGCCTACTCATCCCGGTAGTTGGGTCGTCGGTTTACGCCTTCACCATCATCCTCACGACGGTCCTTTTGGGCATTGGCGTCGGCTCCCTGCTGGCCGCCATTCCGTCATTTCGCGAAAGTGCCTGTTGGCGGGCCGTGGCTATCACCATGGGGCTGGGCTCCTGTTCGGTCCTCGCCGGGCTATTCGCGGTCAATGAGCTACCGCGGATGTTCACGGCCATGGCCCAAGGCACCGGCGACCGCACTTGGCTTCTTTTCCTCTCTCAAGGCACCCTAGCCGCATCCATTGTCTTCATCCCCGCTTGCTGCATGGGGGCCGCCTTGCCGTTGGGCATTGCTGCGTGGCGGAACGAGGTGGGGTCGCGGGGTTGGGCAGTTGGCGGTATGTACGCCGCCAACACCATAGGAGCCATTGTTGGCTCCGTCCTGGCGGGCTTTGCCTTCCTGCCGTGGCTTGGAGCGACCGGGCTAATTCGCTTTGGGGCCACGCTCGGCATGGTGGTCGCGGTCGTCTTGTTCCTGTGGGATCGCACTAGCCCGCGCCGACAACGGCTCGGCTGGGCGAGCCTCTGCGCCGCGCTGCTTGCCGCCTTCGCCTTCGCGCTGCCGCAAACCAATACAAAAAACCTTCAGCAGGGCGTTTTCCGCCGGCTCCAAGCCAGCGAGGATCGCACACCCATAAAAAGCTCCATGCTCTACGCCCGCGAGGGGACCAACGCCACAGTTACTGTGTTCCGCACGCGCAACTCTACCGTGCTCAAGGTCAACGGCAAGGCCGATGCCTCAACGGGTGCAGACATGGCTTCGCAGTATCTGCTCGGGCACCTACCGATGTTCCTCCATCCAAGGCCGCAGGAGGTTTGCATCATTGGCTACGGCAGTGGTGCTACGGTGTACGCAACAGCCACGCACCCGAATGTGACGGCCGTTGACGTAGTCGAAATTGAACAGGCGGTACTCGATGCCTCCGAGTATTTTGCCTCGGTCAACCAAGGCGTCCTCGAGGACCGGCGAGTAAAACTGTACACGGAAGATGGACGCAATTTTCTTCGCCACCAAAAGAAGTCCTACGACGTCATCCTCTCCCAACCTTCCAATCCTTGGATAGCCGGTGTCAGTGCCCTCTTTACGGCCGAGTACTACCGGGCTGCGTCGGTGCGGCTCAAGCCGGATGGTCTGTTTTGCCAATGGATGCAGGCCTATGAAACCTCGGCGGAGACGGTGCGCGTCGTGCTCAACACCTTGGCATCGGAGTTTCCCTATGTGACGGTGTTCAGGGTCTCCGCTGACCTCATCTGCGTTGCTTCCCACGCCCCCATTGCAGGCTCGGCGCAGCGTTACGCCGAGCACTTTTTGCTGCCGGCCGTGCGCAATTCACTGCGGCGGATCCAGATTGAGACCCCGTTCGACCTCTTCGCAGGTGCGTTTTTGCGATTTCCCGAAAACGCAGACGCGTTCAAGGCTCCGATCAAGAACACGGACGACAATCTCTGGCTGGAGTATCGAGCCCCTATCGAGATGTACCGCGGCACAGAAGAGAACGTCGCGTCTATATTGAGCTCGGATTACTTGCTCATACTCCAACATCTGTTTCCCGAGTTAGCCCTGCGGGACATCGTCCTGGGGGTCGCCCAAAGCATTGCAACCAAGTACGCTAATTTGTGGTATGTCATCCCGGCTTGGCAGGAGACGTTTGCCGAGGATGAGTCATTGGCCTTGCGGCTTGCGGAACTGTCCGCGCTGGCCGATTCGCGCAATCGCGCAATCGAAAGCAACAAAGAGCGGGAGCAAGCGGCCTTGCGCTTGATTCAAGACCAGCGGTACGCCGAGGCGATCCCCCTCTTTGAGTCCGTACTCGCTACTGAGCCTACGCGAGGTTCTGCTCATCGCATGCTCGCTTGGGCCTTGTCGCATACCGGCGACAACAAAAGAGCATGGCGGCACTACTTACAGGCCATTCAGTACAATCCCGATGATTTTGAGTCGTACACTAATATGGCGGCCATCGCGCTTTCAAATGGCTTGGCCGAGGGAACCGAGCTGTTGGATCGCGCACTGGCAGCCAATCCACAGCATTTTACTGCTTGGCGCGTCTATATCGAGTACTTGGTGGATCAAAAGCAATACGATCGCGCTCGGGAACTCGTCGGCCAAGCGAGTGAATTAGTGGAGAAAGAAAAACTGGCAACGCTCAAAAGCATGATCCCCGGATGATGCTTTTTGCGCGGCGCTGCCAATTCTATCAGAGGAGCAACATAATGGACCAATACAAAGCCGTTCTCATCGGCTGCAGCCGCATGGGTGCTTTCATCGACAACGAGGTTCCCGCCGATATGCGCCCGTACTCCCACGCCGCCGGATACGAGGCTTGTGAGCGCACAGTGCTCAGCGCCTGTTCCGACCTGCGCCCCGAAGTGATGGAACGGGTCGGTACGCGCTACGGCATTCCCGCGGATAAGCAGTACACCGACTACCGCGAGATGCTCGCCCGCGAAAAGCCGGCCATCGTCAGCGTCGCCACCCAGCCCGAGCACCGCGCTGAGATCGTCATCGCCGCCGCCGAAGCCGGGGCCCGCGCCATCTACGCGGAAAAGGCGTTCTCGGCCTCGCTGGCCGAAGCCGACCGCATGGTCGAAGCCTGTCAGCACCACAACGTGGTGCTCAACATGGGCACCAATCGCCGCTTCCACCCTGGCTACGACCAGCTAAAGGCCGTCATCGACTCCGGGGAAATCGGCGCGTTGCAAACGCTCATCATCCACCAGACCAGTACGCTTTTTAACGGGGCCAGCCACAGCTTTGACCTGCTCCAGCGCCTCAACTCCGACGCCCCGGCCGCGTGGGTGCAAGCGCATTTGCCGCAGGGCGACGCGGTCATCGACGGCGATATCCTGCGCGAGGACCCGGTCGGGCACGGCATCATCCAGTTCGCTAACGGCGTCACGGCGTACGCGCTCAATTCGGGTCGGGGATTGGAAGTGGAGGCCGTCTGCCAAAGGGGTGTGGTGACGGCACTGGGCAATGATAGGGAGTGGCAATTGCGAGCACCGGTAGCACGGGATCACCGGGGCCGCAATAAATTGGGCTCGGTGGAATTTCCGGCTTTTGAGCACCGGGCTTCGACGCTCTGCTTGATTGAGGATTTGGTTCACGCGCTCGATACAGGTGCGCCGCCGCGCGGCGGCGCAGAGTTGGCGCGGGCTAATACCGAGCTGATCTTCGCGTTTGTCGAGTCGCACCAGCGCGGTGGTGCTCGCGTGGAGTTGCCGCTTGCCGGCAGCAAGTATCGACTAGCGCGGGAGCGCGGGCCGCGGCAGCCGAAATACGAGCCGGATAAGTAGAGGCTGCCGCAGTCCGCCGAACCAAGAGTGCTACAGTTCACTGAGAAGGGCTATGCGCGGGTATGGTAAATTTTTCTGGACAACGCCTTTTGCGAATTATTAGGCTAACAAACCTTGTCTTGAAGTGAAGTCGTCAGAGGATAAACTGGAAGATGGTAAACAACCTTACATTTACGATTACGATACAGTCGCCGCGGGTAAAGCCTGTCTCGGCGACTGTATCCCATCTCCAGTCTCAAAAATCCATTGATGTAAATCTCTGTAAGTTATTGAAAAATAAAGATCTACCCCCCCCCCCCGCAAAATCTGCGCCATTAGGCTTACATCCTTTTCTTGTAAAACTTGTCGAGAAATTCTGGACTTGGTTTTCCATTTGGAACGCCCGTCTAAAAAAAATGGAGATCGATACAACCCTCCAGCGCGACAAGCATCGCCTTTTGGTGTTCTTCCACGGCTACAGCTTAGCCCACACCATCCGTCCCCTCGTGATAGCACGCACTCTGCGTCAGCGCGGATACGAGGTCGTCTTCGCCGGGCGCGGCCCCCACTCCCAGCGCATTGCTGCTGAAGGCTTCGCTCTCTACGACGTCGAGACCATGCCTCAGCAACGCATAGACGAATACGTATCGCGAGGCGATTACGAATATTATGACGAAGAATGGATTGGTCGCTGCGTCGAAGCCGAGCGCACTCTCGTGCGCCAACTACAGCCATCTCTGCTCATTGGCGACTTGCGCCCTACCTTGCGGTTGACCGCCGCCTTGGAAGGCATCGACATCGCCCTTATCGACGCAGCCTACAACCAGCCCGGCTACCCCTACCCCATTCGCCTACCCGCCTACTTTCCGGTGCAAGCCGGTCGTTTTAACGACTACCTAACGCAGCACCTTGCCCAGCCACAGCCCTACCGCCACACGTTCCTCCTCGCCGACGTACCCGAATTCCATCCGCCGGCCGGTGCCGTGCCACCGGCCTATCATTATGTCGGCCCCCTCATTGAAGATGAGCCTAGCGCAGAAGAACCACCGGCCGCACTAGCCGACGAGGGCTGGGATACCTCGCGACCCTTAGTGTATTTCAACTGCGGTAGTACCGGCGTGGACGACCGCTTGTTGCCGGCTATTCTACAGGCGTTTGCCCATCTGCCTTTTCGTCTATTGGTAACCACGGCCGGCCGCTATGCCGTCGAAGCCCCGGCGGCCAACGTGCGGATCGTCGAGTACCTACCCGCCCGCTTGGTCATGCGCCGCGCCGCGCTCTTCATCGGCATCGGCGGTATTGGCTCCATTTACCACGCGCTGGCCGAAGGAGTACCGATCATCGGTGCCCCCGAACATCTCGATCAGGAATATCACCTCAATCGGGTACGCGATTTGGGGCTGGGCCTGAAACTGTCGCGCCATCATTTCGCCCAAGCGGAGCGTTTGGCCAAGCAGGTCCGCTATCTGTTCGATCATTATGACGAGTTTCGCACCCGCTGCACGGCCTTTGCCGACCATATCCGCGCTTGGCAAGGCGGCGAGGCTGCCGCCGCCGTAATTGACGGATTGCTGTATCACAACGTCTCGCTTGAGCAGGACCAGCTAGTGTCAGAGGACGAATTCGTCCGCCACCTCTATCCGATCACCACCACCGCTTCCCGCCCGGCCCTCCGCGCCCTGCTGGCCGAGGCGCGGCAGCGCGGCCTACCCCACATGCGGCAGGGGCGGCTAGTATGGTACGACAAGCGAACCTCGTGGAATTGGCTCTACGACCACGAACCGCGCTTTTTTGAGCTGGATTACCAGTTGCGCGAACAGATGCGCACTCCTTTTCTCGTGCATCGCCACGGCCAGATCGAGGCGCGGCGAGCCAGCCAGCATTACCGCCTAACGTACACCTACAAGGCGCATGTTGCCACTTGCGAGACCACCAGGCCGGCGCGTCTGTTTTTGCCCTATCCGCTATCCCAGCCGCAGCAGCCGGTCGTCGAACTGATCAACTGCGATCCGAGTGCCTTACGCCCTTATCTGGTGCCCTACGCTGGCTTCTTCTATGCCTATCCTTGCTCTATTGACCCCGCCGACGAGACGCTAGAATTCTCCTATTCTTGCGAAGTTGAGGTGTGCAGCCTACCCATGGCCGGTCGCGTTCCCGCGCCGCTGACCCCTAGCGAGCACCGCCACTACACCGCCGTAGAAGACACCTTGCGCCGCTCTCGTCGGGTGCGCGACTTCCTCGCCGAGTTACAGCTCGACGCCCCGGGCCGGCGCGGCGTCGATAAGGCTCGCCGCCTGTACGAAGGCCTAGCCCACAGCAAGCGCTTTAAAAAGACCAACGAAAAGTGCCAATGCCTCGCCTGTAGCACCGCCATCGCGCTCAGCGACGGCGGCGGCCACTGCATTACCCTCAGCCGCGCCTACATCGCGCTGTGTCGCATGTTGGGCATCCCGGCCCGCGAGGCAACCGGCGGCTTAGCGGTTGCACCGCAAGGGCCGGACCGCTACGGCATCAGCACCTACGACACGCCCGTCTTCGGCCATACGTGGGTCGAGCTATACCTCGAAGAGACCGGCTGGTGGCCAGTGGAATTTCACGGCATCGCGCTAGGCCGCCACGCCATGACCGAGGACAACGTCGCCGATCCTGTGCTGCGCCAGCGCATTGAGCGGCACAGCGAGGCGTTCCTCGAGTATTACTTCGGCCATCTAGACTGCCATCGGGTGCTGTGCTCCAAGTCCGTCAAGGACCTGCCGCAACTAGTGCTACAAAATTCCGATGCTAAAGTGGCTCCCCATCGGCAGCTAATCAGTCCTGAAGGGCTACACTACGAGTGCCACCTAACCTTTGAGTGTCTGTAACAACCTAGGACAACCTGATGAGTGTACCTATTTCCGTGATTATTGCGACCCACAACCAAATGGAACGTCTGCGCTTGGTGTTATGCGGCTTAGCTTGCCAGCGTTTCCCTAAGGAGCACTTTGAGATCATTGTCGTTGACGATGGCTGCACCGATGGTACGGAGCAAATGCTGGCCGCTGAATATCCCGAAGCCCGCGTGGTGCCGATGCGGCCCAATGTGGGGCGTTGCCGAGCGCGCAACGCTGGCGTTGAGCAGGCGCAGGGCGAGCTAATCGCCTTTCTCGATGGCGACGCCTTGCCGCATCCGGCGTGGTTGGAGCATCTGTGGGCGGCATGGCGGCGCGGCGGACGTCAGCATTACCTGTGCGGCTTCTTGTACAGCTTGCCGCTCATCGAGTACCTGCCCGACCCGCAGCAACTCGTCTTTGACCCCGAGCGCACCCCCAGCGTGTTGGCCGACTTCCTACAGATCAACCGGGATGAAGTGCTGATTACCCAAGAGCAAATCCGCCACGACTTTGCCGGCGTCCACGCCCGCGCCCAAGAGGGCGGCTACCCGTTTGACGAACTCAAGACCATTCAGGATCAGACCGCCGGGCTATACGCCGCGCACCCCGACTCGCCGGTGGGCTTTCTCGGCTTCTATCCGCACAACAGCGCGGTGCCGCGCCAAGCCTTCTGTGCGGTGGGCGGCTTTGCCGCGGACATCCCCTTTTCCGAAGGGTGGGATTTGGCCTATCGGCTACAGCAAGCAGGCGTCCTGCCCGGCTTTGTACGCGAGGCATTTACCTATCATCTGTATCACTATCACGAATTTTCCGACCCAAGCAAGCTCAAAGAAGAGCAGCGCAAAAGAGTCGCCGCCATCGCTTATATGGCGCACCAGAACGGCAATCCCAAGCTATGGCTGATCGAGTTGTGGCGTACCAGCATCTGGCCGGACCCATTTGTACCCGAAGAGTTGGTCTTGCGCGACCTGCTGCACTTCCACCAGTGCTATCAACAGATTACGCCCCGTGAGATGGCTCAGATAGAGGCCCTGCTGACACGCCATCCTCTGTGGAATATCCATCGGGCGGCCTAGAGACAAGGAGACCAGCCATGTTGCCTACCATCATCGTCCTTAACCGCAACTTCGCTCCCCTTTCGGCCACCGGGCCGTTCAAGTATGGCGTAGTGTCCTACGCGCTCAACGCGGCCGAGGCTCTAAAAAGCAAGGGGCTACTGGCGGGTTTCGTGCTCTATCGGCGCGACGAGCGGCTGAATACACCTCGGCTACAGCCGACGCATTCGGCTATAGAACTGGGGCACTGCCTCACTGCACCGCATCCACCAAGCAGAGCCTATGTAACGGCAGCCGGCTAATACAAGGAGGATACTTATTTACCGATGGAAGCCTTGTCTATTCGTCCCTTCAAGAGCCTGTACGGTGGCTTCTCGCTCGACAATATCCAAGTCTTCTACGACTACATTCACGGTCAGGAAATGACAAAGGTCGAGGCCGGTCCGCAATTGCGGCAAGCCGTAGAGGCTTTACCTATTGAACCGGAATACCCCATCAACGCGCAGCAGCAAACCGGGCTGCGCGACTGGCTTTATGACTTCTTGGTAGCCTTTTCGGCGTCGGGCAGCGACGACTTAGCCGCTGATTTTTACCTGCGCGAGGGCGTTAATAATCCTGAAGGCTTAGATCAACTAAGACGGTTTACCAAAGGCAGAGTCCGTTTAGATAGCGATACGCCCTTTAATCTCTTCAAAGGGGCACACAGGTTACTTCTCGCCGCAGAGTTGGGGCGCGATTACCTCTTCGCCAACGTGTCTTTCTTCGATAGTGTGTTTAAGGTATTCGAGATACAGACAGAGTACGCTAGCTATCAAGCCTACGCCGAGGCCCACGGCATGGTGCCTAGAGGAGCAACTAGTCTGACATTTGCGCTATGTAGAGAAGTTGAGGAACGCCTACGATCAGGCGAACAGATGGTCTTTGCTGACATCATGTTCATCGTCGAAGAGCCAGCCGAGTTCACGACGTTCAAGACACCGGGGCGCACACCGTCCTTCTTCAGGCTGGTATGGGACTCAGAACGCGCTATGTGGCGGCATGTAGAGGCCTTTTTCAGCTATGGTGTGCCGCAAGCTTTCCTGTTTAGTGCCATGTGACGCCGTTATCGCCACAATGTCTTGTTACAACATCGCACAGAAAGGAGGGAACGCTATATGAAACACAAGCTGTAAACTGGTCTGGAGCTTTGAATGTATAGTCTCCCGATGGCCAGGTCGTATCTTGGAGAAATCCTCCGAAACAACTCAATCCATCCGAAAAGAAGGAGTACATAATGAAAAAGCATATCGTCTTAACGATGCTTGCCCTCACGGGCACTATAGTCAGCCTCCTGCCGCAGACGGTGCTAGCCAATTGTGAAGCTTGTTGCACGAGGGGAAGGTGGCCTTTCCGCATCAAAGATTGCTGCAAAGCATATGGCGAGATTACCAAATGCTTCTGCAACGACAACGATAGGCCGGTATGCCTAGCTTGAAGACCACTCTGTCGGATAACCGGTAAGAACTTACCAACCGTTGGAGCAACCTACAGGTGGCAAGTGGTCAACCGACTACTTGCCACCTAGACGCTTCAAAAACCCGCAAAAAATAAAAGGAAGAACAAAATGAAACCCTTAGCCCCTCGCCTGTTGTATTGCGTCCTAGTCACTACTTGGTGCGCACAATCTGCGGGCATAGCACAGGAAGGAACGTCCAGCCCTGCCGCCGGTCCGAAGTCCCAGTACGGCGACTTTTCATCTCATCCCGACAGCCTCCAAGCCTTCTACGACTATATCCACGGTCAGGAGATGCTCAAAGTCGAAGCCGGAGACGCATTGCGGCAGGCCGTAGAAGCAATTCCCGTCGATCTGGGTGCTCCCATTGACCTAGAGCAAGAAGCTAGCCTGCGTGCTTGGTTCTACGACTTCTTAGTTGCTCATTCGGTCTCCGGTAGCGACAGTCTCGCCACGGCCTTTTACCTGCGCGGAGGAAATATCTATCCCGACATCGTAGAAACTATCAAAAATGATCTTAAGACCGAACGGCCCGATTTGCTAGAGGGCGATAGGCCCTTTGACGTTTTCAAAGCAGCTTACCGATTCGTCGTCTTTGAAGAGTTGGAACGCGACTATCTATTTGGCCAGGTGTCCTTTTTTGACAGCGTGTTCAAAGTGTTTGAAATGCGGGAAGAGTACAATAGTTATGAAGATTATGCCAAGGCCCAAGGCATGCTGCCGCGGGGCGTACTTAGCTTAGAAGATTTTTTATGGCGTCCAGAAGTAGAAGAACGCCTAAAGGCAAATAAAAAGATGGTCTTTGTAGATATCCTCTTCATCGTCGAAGAACCAGCGGAGTTCACGACATTAGCAGTACCAGGTCGTACTCCTTCCTTTTTTCGCTTGGTCTGGGATTCCGAGCGCACTATATGGCGCCCCATAGAGGCGTTTTTCAGCAGCGGCGTACCGCATTCGTTTTTATTACAAGTCATGTGACGCCGTCTCGCCACACTGGTTTATCA
>RKRN01000194.1 GCA_007571365.1 Candidatus Latescibacterota bacterium | reverse complement strand
GGTAGCTGCCACACCTTTTGGGTGCGCATGTCCTCGATAGTAGCTATGGGTTGCTGCGAGAGAATGTGGACAAAGCCGATGTCGGCCCAACCGAGAAAGACATAGCCCTGTTCCTCGTATCCCTGTCGGTAAAAGGCGTCCATTTGCTTGAGCACGTAATCCACTTCGGCATAGCTGTCAAAGAGAAAGGGCATTTGCAGCGCGAGGACATCGGGGAAGGTCTGGCTGACGCCTTGGCCGCCAAAATTCCCGCCGTGAAGCTGGCCGATGCGCATCTTGCGCAAGACGACTTTCTCATC
The DNA here is from genome assembly GCA_007571365.1 of Candidatus Latescibacterota bacterium. Lineage (GTDB taxonomy): Bacteria > Latescibacterota > UBA2968 > UBA8231 > UBA8231. Next base: position 21,205 of record RKRN01000194.1, on the reverse strand, counting down.
GCCTTGGACGCCGCCGGGATAGATTTTGAACCCCACGTTGTCCTTGGTCTCCCGCCGCACCTCGGTATCAATAGTGCGGAGGACATTGGCCCAACTGCTACCCGCCGGGGCGAGGGTGGCAATTTTGAGCAGGTGATTGGGTTGGGCCGCGACCGAGTGGGCTATGAGAGCGGCGGCGACCGCCAAAAGTCCGTTAAAAGAAATCATCAGTTTGGTCTAAGAGGATTTGCGCCTGTCTTTGGGCGGCGATGTTTTGCAAGGTAAGCTCCGGTACGGCATCTGCCGCGCTAGTTAGGGCTTGGTTGAGCAGGGATTCGTATAGCTCGCGGTCAAAAGTGCTCCGAGCATAGAATTTGGCCTTGGCTACGTACACCATGAGCATCTGTCCTTTGCTGATGGCCACGGCTCGGTCGAAATGTGCAGCGGCCTTTTCCGGGTTGCCGCCCAACATCGGCGGCAAGGCTGCGTAATAGGACCCCAAGAAGACATGGGAAGTTCCGTATTGAAAAGTCTCGTCTTGCTCCACGATCCACTGCATGAGCTTAAGGACTTTGGGCAATTCGGCCAGTGCCGCCATGGATTCAATGTTGGCACTAATCCAAGCTCCCCAACTCGAAGCGGCCCAAAACACGGTTGGCAGGTCTGAAGCCTCTAAGTCGTCAGTAACGCGGATAAATTCGGCATAGGGGGCTTTGAGGCGGTCGGGCTGGCTAAGGCACCGGGCGAGGGCTTTGAGGCCGTTGACCTTGCCTCGGTGATATAGGTGCTTGGCCCGTTGCGGATCATCGACTTCGACCAAAGTGGCGTAGGAGGTATAAATCTCAGCAGCACTTAAGAGCAATTGCGGGTCTTGTGGATTGGCCACCAGTAGCCCTTCTAATAAGAGCAGGAAAGTAGGTACGCCCGAGGCGACCAAATCCAAGTCGTCGTGGCGGGCTGTGGCCGCACTGACGTCCTCAATCAGCGACCCTACTAGCGCGGATTGCAACCTAGCGGCGCATCCGAGTGAACCAAAGGCGAGAATCGCCGGCAAGAAAGTTGTCAAAATGTGTTTAGCTACCATTCGAATCCAAGAGATTGACTAAGAGAGACTAAGACGCGTTCCCCACTTCCTCAGCCTCTACTGTGACGCGCAAACACGGCCATGGGTCGCCGCTTTCAGCACAGGCCGTAAAAATCTCCAAGGCACTGGCCAAGTCCTCGCCGCAGGCGCGATAAACAGCGGAAAAGAGCGTTAGGTTGGCATTGTAGCGACGATAAGACAAAAGCTGCGCATTGTTTAGTTCCCACTGGAGGAACCCATCGTATTGGTTGTGGCTAAACTGCGCCTTAATGAGGGCGAAATCGCGCTGATGCTGGGCAAAAACAACCTGTCGGTCGCGCAGTACAACGCTGCGAGGCAAACCCAGCGAGTAGAGGCTGTCAAGGGCCGCAACAGCCTCGGTCATGAAGTGCCGGAAGAGCTCCGCATCCGCTCGGCGCACCTCGGCCTGTTGCAAAAGCGGGGTATCAAGGCCGAAGTGCTGCGCTAAGAAAAGCAGCGATCCTTGGCGGCCGACGAAGGTCGCCAAGCTCTCGTTGTAATCGGTTTGACCTGGGGCATAGACAAGGGCATGCGTCAGCTCGTGGAGGATCAAATCGGCTAGTTGATCGGGTTCGTAGCCGAGCATTGGGCTGAGAATTGGATCGGAAAAGAATCCCAAGGTACTGTACGCACTAACCGGGCGGACAATGGCATCGTACCCCTCGGCGGCGAGGACATCGCGCTGCTCATCGGCCAAGTCGCGGCGGAAGAAACCTTTGTAGGGGACCTCGCCGACGAGGGGAAAATCCCAAGTATAAGGCGAGAAGCGGTCGGGCGGACAAGCACTGACATTCCAACTTATAGGGCCGCCGCCCGTATCGTAGAAGGTCGTGTAATGATCGTCTGTTTTCAGACCCACGCTTTTGGCGTAGCGGAGAATGGCTTGAATCAGCTCCAGTTGTGTCCGAGTTTGCTCGGCCAAATTGGGGCGGGCGAGGAGGGTTTGGACTGGTATGCGCTTGTACACCACGCGGCTTTGGCCGCGGGCTAGATGCCAATAGTAATTGAGATTGCAGCCACAAATACCCAATAGGCCAAGCCCGATGAGAACTCGAAATAAAAGAGGCATCCGCGGCCGACAGCCACTAGTGCGTCTTAGGAGGGTTTGCTGACGATCTTTTCTCCATCGAAGATCACATTGCCTTCTTTGTCGAGGACTCGACCGTCGCTGGTGAACTCATACTTCATGGATTGCCCCAAGGTCAGATGGCGTTGTACTTCTTCTAAGTCTTGGTATTTCTCGATTAGCTTTTCAATCGGCCCTTCAAAAGAAGTCTGCTGCCACTTGGGCCGGTTCTTGTTGTGGGCGGCCCGTTCTTCAGCGGTCATAATGGGCAGACGCTCGGCAGCGGGGGTGAATCGCCCGGCCATGGCCTGTTGGCGGCGATACTTCTCGTGGCGTTTTTCCGACTCGGTCAGCATTTCCTCGGGCATAGTTTCGAAGCTGGTCTCTTGGTCCGCTCCTTGTTCCCGACGTTTTTGCTGCTCTTCTTGGATTTCGTGCGAAAGGCGCTGCTGGCGCTCGTGGTCCAAGCTAGTGTCAGTGCCTAATCTCCGCAGTACGTGTCGTGCGGCCTTGTTCATAGGAATGGGCTACCCTTCCTCTTCCTGAAAATTGCGTACAATGTGTTCAAATCGGCTAGCGTAAAAAAAAATATAAGAGGGCAGATGATTTGGCAAATCCAAATCACCTTGGTTATTATAGATAAACACCAACGGATGAGGATGATCTCGATGCCAGAGAGCTCAATACCAAGGTTACAGAGTCAAGATTTAACTTTTTGGATGGAGATATAGAATGAGCGTTTTTTCGCGTTTTTTTTCGCATGAAATAGGTATAGACTTGGGCACCGCCAATACCTTGGTGTATGTAAAAGGCAAGGGCATCGTCCTCAACGAACCTTCGGTTGTTGCTCGCCAAGTCTCCACCCAAAAAGTCATTGCCGTCGGTGCAGAGGCCAAGGAAATGATGGGTCGTGAAAACGCTGGGATCCAAATAATTCGCCCCTTGAAAGACGGCGTTATCGCCGATTTCGAAGTTACCGAAGATATGATTCGCAGTTTTATCCGCAGAGTAAAAAAGAACAAACTTTTCGTGCGGCCCAAGATCGTGGTGGCGGTCCCGTCAGGCAGCACTGAAGTAGAGAAACGGGCCGTGCGAAACTCCTGCGAGCGCGTGGGAGCCAGAGAAGTCCATTTGGTCAGCGAGTCGATGGCCGCAGCTATCGGCATGGGATTGCCCGTTCACCAAGCGGTCGGTTCAATGGTTATCGACATTGGTGGCGGGACGACGGAGGTTGCTGTAATTGCCCTTTCAGGTTTAGTCGAACACGAGTCGCTGCGGGTGGCTGGGGAAGCTATGGATCAGTCAATTTCCGAGTGGATGCGCCGAAAGCACAACTTGCTTATTGGCGTCCAAGGTGCCGAGAGTATCAAGTGGAAAATCGGATCGGCGGCAGAATTGGCAACAGAAGAGAGTATGCCGGTGCGCGGTCGCGATACGGTAGCCGGGCTACCCAAAGTCATGCAAGTAGGTTCAGTCGAGATACGAGAAGCCCTGTCCGGTTCCGTGGCTCAAATCGTCGCTAGCGTACGCCGAGTACTGGAGAGGATGCCGCCCGAATTGGCGGCAGATATTATTGATAGGGGAATGGTGCTTTGCGGTGGCGGGAGCATGCTGCGGGGGCTGAGGGAACATCTGCTTGAGGCGACGAGTTTGCCTACGTATGTCGATAGTGAAGATCCCCTCTCAGCCGTAGTGCGGGGCAATGCCCGCATTCTCGAAGATTTTGATAATTACCGCCAAGTCTTGTTCTAACTAAGTCATGACCAATACTCGGGATCTCATCGTTATTGGACTCGCTTTTGCCTGCGCCTTGATCTTGATGAGCTTACCTACATCCTATAAGGCCCATATCGCCGAGCACTGCCAAGTCGGTTTAGCGGCATCAGGCCAAGCCCTATTTTCGCGAGTTATCCGCTCTACGCACAATGAGGAAAAGAGCCGTTTTCTCCTGACTCAAAATGTAGCCCTAGCCCTTGATAACATGCAGCTCCAGGAAGCCGGATGGGAAAATATGCGCCTGCGCAAGGCCCTGTCCTTTAGGCCTTTAGACGGGGGGACGCGCGTTATTTCTGCCGAGGTGATCGGCCGCGATCCCGACCACATTTACGACGCGATCGTCATCAACGTTGGTCGCGACCACGGCGTCGATAAGGCTATGCCCGTGGTGACACCTGAAGGGCTCGTCGGGCACATTGCCCAAGTCAGCGGATCGGACTCGGTCGTGCAGTTGTTGATGCGCACGAGAGTGAGTGCTTTAATCCAAGCGACTCGTGCCCAAGGCATCGTCTCGTGGAGCGACGGCCAGTTCCGGTTGCGATTCGTCGAATCGAGCCACTTGGTGCGGGAGGGCGATTTAGTCATATCATCGGGGTTGGGCGGGCGATACCCCCAAGGCATACCGATTGGTACGGTGGTGGAGGTGAATCAGGAGAAACGAGCCCCGGTCTTTTTGCGGGTTATCCTCAAGTCGATTGTGGATTTCTCCGTCCTCGAAGAGGTTTTCGTACTCGGCAAAAACTAAGAGAGTGCTGCTCTCCTTGACAGTATATAAGCTGTGCCATATTGTTTTGAGAATTATCTGTTGACGTGATAGCAACCCATCCGAATGAGAGTGCGGTCTTGACAAAAGCTGGTATCGTGCGTCTAATCGCCGAGGGAACAGGGCTTACCAAGACGGATACTGCAGTTGTGGTCAATGGCTTTATTGAGTCCGTAGTCGAGGCTTTGGAACGGGAAGATCACATTGAAATTCGCGGTTTTGGCACCTTCAAAGTCGTCGAGCGCGCACCGCGCATCGGTCGCAATCCACGCACGGGTGCCGCAGTAAAAATCGCCGGTCGCAAGGCCCCGACATTTAAGTCCTCAAAGGAGTTGCAGGTGCGCGTCAATGGCGAAAACGCAGAGAATAAAGGTCTAGGAGACAAAAAAGATGCCCTGTGGTAGGAAGAGAAAGCGGCATAAGATCGCTACGCACAAGCGCAAAAAGAGACTGCGCAAGAATCGGCACAAGAAGAACGTCTAGGCTAGGGGCTAATAGCTCAGCTGGATAGAGCGCCGGTCTCCGGAACCGGAGGTCCCAGGTTCGAATCCTGGTTAGCTCACCACTTTGTCGCCAAGTATGGTCGGATAATTGAGTCGGGGTGTGGCGCAGCCCGGCTAGCGCGCTTCCTTGGGGTGGAAGAGGTCGCTGGTTCAAATCCAGTCACCCCGACCATTTTTACGTTAGTATAGAGATCGCAGCTTTTGCTTGCCCACGTCGGGGTGTAGCGCAGCCCGGCTAGCGCACCTGCTTCGGGAGCAGGGGGTCGCCGGTTCAAATCCGGCCACCCCGACCACTAAATTAAGTCCCTGTGAGCTTTTGACTTACAGGGGCTTAATTTGTTTGCGATATGAGGTATGGCTCTCTCTATTGGTATAATCGGCTTGCCCAATGTGGGCAAATCAACGCTCTTCAATGCGCTGGTAGGAGATGGGGCTGAAGTGTCTCATTACCCATTTTGTACAGTGGCCCCCAATGTAGGTACCGTCGAGGTCCCGGATCCGCGCTTAGAGTGGCTAAGCGAGGTTATTCGACCGCAATCTACAACGCCTACGAACATCCACTTTGTCGATATTGCCGGGCTGGTGCAGGGCGCGAACCAAGGAGCCGGATTAGGCAATCAATTTCTCGCCCACATCAGAGAAGTTGATGCCCTAGTTCACGTAGTGCGCTGCTTCGACGACGCGCAAATCAGCCATGTAGATGGGGCGATTGACCCCTTGCGCGATATTGAGACTATTGAAACGGAGCTGCTGCTGGCTGATTTGGCAGTGATGGAAAAGGCCGTGCCCTATCTAGACAAAGTGGTCCGCTCTGAGCCCCGTAGTACGCGCACACAAGAGCTGGCGACCTGCGCCAAGGTCTTAAAGGGGTTACAGCGCGGAATGGGCGCGGTGGCGATGGGGTTGACCTCAGAAGAAAGGGACGCACTCGTTGCGTATAGCTTGCTAACGGCAAAGCCGATGCTTTATGCGGCCAACGTCGGGGAAGTAGAAGCTGACGCGCCGGGGCCGTGGGTAGATCGGCTAGTCCACCGCTATGGAGCGGACCAAGTGCTGGTCATCTCGGCGCAGTTTGAGGCGGAAATGGTCGGTCTGAGCCAAGAGGAGAGAGCGGAATTCGTCCGGGAATTGGGGCTTGAGCATGGGGGGATAGAGCGATTAGTCCAAGCCGGATACAAGCTGCTAGATCTGATTACTTTCTACACGCTCGCCAATGGCAAGCTGCAGGCGTGGCAGTTGCCGCGTGGGGAAAAGGCATCTAAAGCAGCCGGGCGAATCCACACGGACATGGAGAAGGGGTTCATCCGCGCCGAGCTCGCCTCTTGTGAGCAGCTAATTAATACAGGGGGATGGGCACCGCTGAAAGCAGCCGGACAATTGCGGAGCGAAGGTCGGGATTACGTCGTCGCTGATGGGGATGTCATCACTTTTCTTTTTAAGGCTTGAAGCCGAGAAGAATCGTCTTGAGGAACGCTTTTGGGGTTTTGACGCAAGGTATTAAGAAACCTATCTTCTGCCGCTTAAATACGCAGCGAGTGCAGGTGAAATAGTCGCGCTCAACATCATTTCCCGGCCGCATGAGAGTGCGGAAGCTACATTGTCTCTAATCCTAATCCGTCCCCCGGTGACAGTATGGTAATTGGGGCCAAGATCATCTTGGCAACGGCCCTGCTGGGCTGGGCTACATGGTATCTCAAACCGGCTGAGTTGCTTGCGGCCGTTGGTCAGGTTGGGACGGATAAAGTGCTCATCTGCGGGGTTATTGCCTTGGTGGGCCTTGGCGTGCAATGGATGAAATGGCAGCTATTATTGCGCGACCAAATTCCTGAGACTAACAGGCGCGATGCGCTCTATTCGTTGTTGGGCGGTGCCGCCCTCGGCCTAGTGACACCAAGCCGATTGGGCGAGTTGGGCCGCGGCGTTTTCTTGGAGCGGAGTCGGGCCAAGGCTGCGTTGTTGACAGCCGTGGACAAGTTGAGTTCGGCCGTGGTCACGTTGAGTTTGGGGGCCGTGGCCGCATGGATTTTATGGCCCCAGCTTAGGGGCTTTTTGCTATTGCTATTCTGTATTCTCGGCGCACTGCTGTATTGGGGCTGGTGCCGCCGGAAAGCGAGCGTACCGCTTCCAGTTGCATGGGGAGCTATTGCCGGATTATCCGTCTTGTTCAACGTGGTGTTCATGGGGCAATTTTTCTATGTAGTTACCGCCAGTGTAGCTGCCAACTCAGCCGTTGTGTTGGCGGTGCCGGTGATATTTGCGCTGAAAACCCTGCTGCCCTTGGGGTTTTTGGACCTAGGAGTCCGCGAGGCTGCGGCCATTTTGGTGTTTAGCAGCTTGGGCTTAGAGCCGCAACCCGCTTTTGTGGCCAGCATCCTGATTTTTGTCTGCAATGTGTGCTTGCCGGCTGGCTTGGGCTGGCTGTGGATTGGTAGCCGCCGACTGCGGATGATGGGAAAGGTCGCCTTATGAATTCGGCGTATGCAATAAAAAAAGAAATATGCGAAGTAGGGCACAGGGTCTATCAGCGCGGATACGTAGCGGCTAACGACGGCAATATCAGCGTCCGTATAGAGGACGACTTGGTGCTGTGTACTCCGACCGGAGTAAGCAAGGGCTATCTGAGTGCAGACATGCTGGCCACCTGCGATATAGAGGGCCGGCAGGTAGCGGGATCGCTAAAAATATCGTCGGAAATCCGCATGCACCTCGAAATCTACAAGTTGCGGCCCGACGTCCGCGCTGTCGTCCATGCACACCCGCCGACCGCGACGGGTTTTGCTGTCGCGGGTATTGAGTTGACTCAGTGCGTATTACCCGAGGTCATCGTCAGCCTCGGAGGCATTCCACTGGCGGAATACGGGACGCCTGGGGGCCCTGATATCGTCGAGCCGATGAAGCCGCTTTTGCGGCAATACGATGCCGTTCTAATGGCCAATCACGGGGTGGTAACCGTAGGTCGACACGTCATGGATGCCCATTTCAAGATGGAGACCGTCGAACACTTTGCCCAGATCGCCTTGGTGGCGCACCAACTCGGCGGGCTCCGCACACTGGGGGGGAAAGACGTAGAAGATCTCACGAATCTGAGAAAGCGATTTGGGATTGGAGATCGGCCGTCCTGTGAGATGGCTGGAGAAAGCGATCTAGTCGAGCGGATCACCGAGGAAGTCCTGCGCCAACTGCGCTAGCTTCGGTACGCGTGCGGAGCGTATGAGATTTATAAGACTAATTGCCACTGCAATAGGACTAGCAACTCCGGTGAGCGGCCAAGCCATCGTTGAGGCGGTCCAGCGTGGAGACTCCCTGTTGGCGCAGGGCCAGCCTAAGCAGGCGTTAGCCGAATACGAAAAGGCGCGCGACCTAGGTGCTGGTAGTGCGATGTTTCTCAATCGCTTAGCCAGCCTCTACATGCAGACCGACAGCTATCGTCAGGCGGCTGAATCGCTGCAAAAATCGCTCGCTGAAGACCCTAGGCAGCTACCCGTATATTCGGCGTTGGGAGAGGTCTTTTTGGCTATGGGCCAGCTGGATTCGTCTATTTTTTACGTCGAACAAGCAAGTATTCTGGCCCCTTCCTCAACCAAAGTTCACAGTACCCTCGGTTATCTCTACATGCAGGCCGGACAAAGCGAAAGGGCACGCGAACGCCTAGACCGGGCCTTGGCACTGGATGCCCAAAACGCGGAAGCCTATCGCCTATATGGATATTACTATGCGGAAAAGGACTCGGTAGATCGAGCTATCGAACACTATCAAAAGTTGGCGGAGTTATCGCCGGACCATGTCGAAGCCTACAACAACATCGCCTTCCTCCTCGCCGGAGTCGGGCGCTATGCCGAAGCACTTGAGTATTACAAACAAGCGAAAGAGCAGGCGCAGGATCCCTATTTAGCCCAGGCAATCACGGCGAAAATAGAGGAGGTACAGGCGATGCTCGCCGGTGAGATGCGGGCGCGCTACATATTGGTCGAAACAGAAGCATCCGCACGCCAAATCCTCGCAAGAATGGCTCAAGGAGCCGATTTTTCCCAATTAGCGCAGCAGCTTTCCATTGCACCCAACGCCAATCAAGGCGGGGATTTGGGGTTTTTTGCGCCGGGTGAACTCATGCCTGAGATTGAAGAAGTCGTAGTGAAACTGAAAATTGGGGAGCTAAGCCCGGTTGTGGAATTGCCTATGGGATACATCGTAGTACAGAGATTGAACTAAAATAAGTCGCGGCCAGGGCATCCTTGGATGCACCTGACCGCTGGGAGGGATACGAACCATGACCGGAATGGCTCGCATGGATTAAACGTCCCAACAAGAGAGAGGTTCCGCGTTAGTGCTACTTTTTTAAATATTCAATACGCAACGACGAGCAAGAGGACGCAAGAAAACCGCCGAATGATAAAGAAAAGTCGAAAAACGAGGACGAAATAAATGCCCTTTTTGGCTGAACAAGCCCTAATTCACTCCAACGGAGCGAGTTGGCATGCCCTATCACTATGATGCTTGGTTTCAGTGTCTCAATTGCGGTGACGAACACTATCGGCTAAACGAAATAGTCTATCACTGTCAAAGGTGTGGGGGGCTGCTTGAAGTACACCACGACATGGAATCCTTACAGCGGCGCTCGGGTGGCGAGTGGAGGACGCTGTTTGATCAGCGCTACATGAGTTCGGTGCATCCTTATGGGAGTTCGGTTTGGGGCAAAAAAGAGTTGGTCTGCCCCCTTGTCGAAGACGAAAACGTAGTCTCTATGTATGAAGGAGGAAGCAATCTGCTTTGGGCTGAGCGCTTGGGTGCCGAACTGGGCTTGGAAGATCTGTGGATAAAGCAATGCGGCAATAGCCACACCGGTTCGTTTAAGGACCTAGGCATGACCGTACTGGTTTCTATGGTCAACCAGATGATTGCCGAGGGCCAGTCTATACCGGCAGTAGCCTGTGCTTCAACCGGGGACACCTCGGCAGCACTAGCTGCGTATTGCGCGGCCGCCGGCATTCCGGCAATCGTGTTGTTGCCTAAAAACATGATCTCTACCGCCCAGCTCATCCAGCCCATAGCCAATGGTGCGTTGACGCTCGCCTTGCGCACCGATTTCGACGGGTGCATGGCTTTAGTGCAGGAAATCTGCCGCCGCGACCAAATCTATCTGGCCAACTCAATGAATTCACTCCGCATTGAAGGGCAGAAGACCATCGCGATTGAGCTGTTACAGCAATTTCACTGGGAGGTCCCCGACTGGGTCGTTATCCCGGGCGGCAATCTGGGCAATGTCAGTGCCTTGGGGAAGGGGTTTATCGAGGCCAAGCAAATGGGGCTTATCGACAAGCTGCCGCGCCTTGCCGTCGCCCAAGCCGCTCAGGCCAATCCGCTCTATCTCAGTTATCGCGACGGATTCTGCACCTTTGAGCCGCAAACGGCCCGCGATACTTTGGCCAGTGCCATCAAGATCGGCAACCCCGTAAGCCGGGAGCGAGCCATTCGCACCTTGCAGCACTTCGACGGCATCGTCGAACAGGCTACGGAAGACGAGTTAGCCAACGCCTGTGCAAGGGCCGACCGCAATGGGCTTTTTACCTGTCCGCACACGGGCGTCGCCTTAGCAGCAGTAGAGAAAATGATCGCAGCCGGGCACGTCGAGTCCAAGAATCGAGTGATCGTAATCTCCACGGCGCACGGGCTAAAGTTTCCAGATTTCAAGGTGAAATACCACGAAGACCAATTGCGAGAATTTCACGTCGAGCCGAAACATCGCAATATGCCCATCGAAATCGAAGCCGAATACGAAGTCGTGCATCGGGCTGTCCTCAAGGCCATAGAGCAGCGAACGCTGGCTACGGCTCCCTACTGAAAGAGCAAATACGAATGAACCACGATGGTTTTGCCGGAGAATCGACCCGTTCGGTACACGCGGGCGTGGAACGGGATAAGTTCGCCCAGTCCCTCATTGACCCCATTGCCCAGACCGCCACCTATACCTTTGCCGATCTAGATGAGTTTGCCACCTTTAAGGCTGGCGAAAAATCGCTCTACGAATACGGGCGCTACGGCAATCCGACCCAGCGGGCAGCCGAGCGTCGAATAGCCGCCTTAGAAAACGCCCAAGCCGCTTTGCTCTTTCCGTCGGGCATGAGCGCGATTACCTCGGTGCTCTTTGCAATGCTGCGCAGCGGGCAACACTTGGTGCTGATGGAAGATTGCTACCGCATGACGGCCAAATTCTGCGAAGTCTTAGCCAAATTTGGCATTGAATCTACGCTAGTTAAGCCCGGTAATATGGATGCGTTGGCGACTGCGGTGCGCCCAGAGACCCGCTTGATCGTTACCGAGTCGCCGACCAACCCCCATCTGCACGTCCTAGACTTGGAACAGCTCGTTGCTTTTGCCAAACAGCGGCGTCTCAAAGTTATCATCGACAGCACCTTGGCCACGCCGATCAACCAGCGGCCGCTTGATTTCGGGGTTGATTTGGTCATCCACAGTGCGACTAAATACCTCGGCGGGCACAACGATCTGATGGCAGGGGTCATCTGCGGCAAGGATCCTTTAGTCGAGGCCATTGGCGAGTACCAACGAATTACTGGCGGGATCGTCGATCCCAACACCTCGTTTTTGTTGATCCGGGGGTTGAAGACACTCGCATTACGCGTTCTGCGGCAAAACGATACAGCCCTGACAGTAGCCCGCTTTCTAGAAGCTCATCCCAAGGTTCGCCAAGTTTTTTACCCGGGTCTCGCAAGCCACGTCGATCACCGCGTCGCCAAAGAGCAGATGCGCGGTTTTGGCGGGTTGATCAGCTTTGAGATCAACGGCACCGCCGAGCAGACGAGGAATTTCGTCCATCGGCTCGCCGTGCCTTATATCGCACCGAGTTTGGGAGGGGTAGAGACGCTGGTCTCGCATCCGGCGACTGTTTCCTATTACGATTTGAGCCGGAAGGAGCGGCTGGCCATTGGCATCACCGACCAGCTAGTGCGCTATGCCGTAGGTATTGAGGACGCCGATTCGCTCATCGGCGATATAGAGAGGGCGCTTGCGGAGGTCTAAGGAGTCAGAAGTTCAAGTCGGCCAAAAGCACGGTCCAAGGAAGGGAAGCGACTTTGCGGTACAGGTCGCTATCACTGGTCACGGCTTGGCAGCGGAGATGGGCCCCTAGGGCAATGAAGCCGGCGGCGTACATACTAATGGAATGCTCAAAGGCAATTTGCGTGGCTTTGCGGGTAATTTCGGCATTGTAGGGCACAATATCCAAGTGCATGTACTCCAAGCTAGCCAAGGCGTCATCTATATGGGGGCGATCGAATTGGCGGCTTTCCTTAAGGACATGAGCTAGTTCGTATATAGCTTGGTCAAGCACGGTCAGCTTGACCCTTTCGACTAGCTGCTCTTGGCGAAGGCCAAGGGCCTTGTGGGTATCCACATCGTGCGCTGGCGAAAACCACCTCAGCATAACAGAGGTGTCTAGCGCATAGCGAATCACCGCGCTTGCCGCTCCGCCCGCAGGATCTTAAGAGGATCCCAAGGTAGTGCCTTTTTGCGCAAGCGGTCTTGGAGCGTCATCCCGTGTTCAATCGCCGCCCGTTTCCGCTGGTACTCGTATGTTGCTTCTCTTTGTTGGCAGTACGTCATAAAGGCCAAGCGCAGGAGTTTGCTGCGGCTTACGCCCTCCTGCTGGGCAACTTGATCAATGCGTTCAAGCAAATCGTCCGGCAGCATGATGTTTACGCGTGCCATAAGCCCCTTCCTTGTTGTCTGACAAACGGGCGGGAAATTGCCAAATTAGCTTGGCACCTATGAGCTGTCAAGACGGCTCTCTTGCCTTAGTTGAGGCCGGTCTTTAATGTTACAATTGGGATTAGAGCATGAAGAATCACTTGAAAATATTGTCGGGTTCCAGCAATCCACAACTGGCCCAAGAAATATGTGATTACTTAGACATCGCGCCCGCTCGCCGCCAAATAGTCCGCGAGCCAAACGACAACATAAAGGTTAAAATTGAGGAGAACGTGCGCGAAGACGACGTCTTCGTCGTCCAGACCTCATCATCCCCGGTCAATCATCATTTTATTGAGCTGCTGTTGCTAATCGACGCACTCAAGTACGCGTCGTCGCGCCGAATTACGGCTGTGTTGCCCTATTATCCGTATGTGCGCTCCGACAAAAAGGACGAACCGCGCATTTCTATTAGTGCCCGCCTCGTCGCCGACTTGCTCCAAACGGCCGGAGCCGACCGAATTTTGACCATTACTTTGCACAGCCCGCAAATCGCAGCGTTCTCGCGCATTCCGGTGGACCAACTGTGGGCGACGAGCTTACTGTGCAATTTTATGCGGCTAAAGGGCCTCAGTAACGCCGTAGTAGTGTCGCCCGACGTGGGGAGTGCCGATGAAGCCAGTGCATACGCGCGTCGGCTCGGTTTGCCGCTGGCCATTATGGACAAACGCCGCCACGCAGACGACGAAAAGGCCGAAATCAAAAATATGATCGGCGAGGTCGCAGGCCGCGACGCCTTGCTCTTCGACGACGAGGTGTTGACGTGGGGCTCTATGATGAAGTCGATTGAGGTTCTCAAAGAAAGGGGCGCACACCGCATACTAGCCGGCTGTACACACGGCGTTTTTTCCGGACGAGCCTTAGAGAGAATCGACGCCTCTTCGGTAGAAGTATTCGCCACTACGAATACCATTCCCTTGCCGGCCGACAAGCCAAGGCGCAAAATCGCCGTGCTGAGCGTCGCTCGGTTGTTGGGGGATGCGATCAAAGCCATTCACCACGGCGAGTCCGTGAGCCGCTTGATTGAGTGGGAGGATTAATTGATGGCCAGTAAATTAAGTATATTGGCTGAGTTATGGGATTTTATGAAGGTGCGCAAGAAGTGGTGGTTGGGGCCGATATTTGTCACTTTGATTCTGTTGGGGCTGTTAATAGTTACGACCCAAGGATCGGCTGTGGCTCCCTTTATTTACGCGCTGTTTTAAGTCCTATAGCATATAATATGTAAAATGAATATAAAAAACCTAATCCGCGAAGTCCCCAATTTCCCGCAAGCCGGCGTCTCCTACAAAGACATCACGCCGCTGCTCAAAGACCCCGCTGGTTTATCCGCTGCGGTCCAAGCTATGCTCGACCCGTTTGTGGACATCGAAGTGGACCTAGTCGTCGGTATAGAGGCCCGCGGATTTGTGTTCGCGGTGCCCATAGCACTCGAATTGGGATGCGGTTTTGTACCAGTGCGCAAACCGGGTAAGCTACCGGCAGCCACGCTGAGTCGCGATTACGCCCTCGAATACGGTGCGACGGCCTTAGAAATCCACGCCGATGCCATCGCGCTTGGGCAAAAGGTGTTGGTCGTCGATGATGTTTTGGCCACCGGCGGGACCTTGGCGGCGGCGTGTCAAGTGCTCAAAGAACTAGGAGCGGTTGTCGCCGGTATCAGCGTTTTGGCCGAGTTGAGCTTTCTGTCGGGCCGCGACCTGTTGGCCGGGTACAAATTGGAAAGCACTATCGTCTATTAACCCAAAACAATGGAGGCACTATACCTTCATGTCGAGTGAACGCCGTAAATTGAGCAAGAGCGAACTCCGCGAAGATGAGTTCGTCGAATGGATCATAGAAGCGGTCGAATACGTCAAAGAGCGCGCCCGTCTCTTTGCCAGTGGGGCCATTGCCGTGGTCGCAGTCATTGTAGCCATCAATTATTTTATCGAGTCCAAGGAGGCCGAGCGGCTCAAAGCGGCGGCGCTGCTCAGCGATGTGCTGATGGTCGAACAGGGCGGAGAGCCGGCCGAGGCTCTCCGCCTAGCTGAGGAGTTGGTGGCCTCCTATGCCGGGACCCCGGCCGCAGCCCAAGGGACCGTGCTCTTGGCCAATCTCCACTACGCGCAGGGCCGTTATGTTGAGGCGCGGGGTTATTACCAAACCTACTTGGACAACTACGAGCCTTTGGATGTGTTAGCTTATGCAGCCCAAAGCGGTCTGGGTGCCTGTCTCGAAGCCGAAGGGCAGCTTGTGGCCGCGGCTCAGCACTACGAAACGTATGCGGCTCAACAGGCCGGGACGATCCGCGAGGCGATGGCGCGGATGGAAGCTGCCCGCATATATGGGTTGGCCGACGAAACAGACAAGCAACAAGCCCTACTCGAACAGGTCAGTCGCACGTTTGCCCAGTACCCAATTGCCGCACAAGCCCGGGCGGCACTAGCCATGTTCTAAAGGACTTGTTGATGGGCCGCGCCGATCTCAAGGTTTTCGCCGGGCGGAGCAATCCCGCACTGGCCGAGGGTATTTACCAGTCGCTGGCCATTGAGCCGGGCCGCATCGAGTTTATCGACTTTAGCAACGAAAATATAAAGGTGAAAATTTGCGAAAACGTGCGCGGCCGCGATGTGTTCTTTATTCAAACTTCGTGTCCGCCCGTTAGCGATTACTTGATGGAGTTGCTCATAGCCCTCGACGCCCTAAAATACGCCTCGGCTGGCCGCATCACCGCGGTCTTGCCCTACTATCCGTATGCGCTGGCCGACAGCAAGGATGAGCCGAGAATTTCCGTGACGGGTCGCTTAGTGGCCGACCTGATCGCCGCGGCCGGGGCGGACCGCATTCTCACCATGACGTTACACAGCCCGCAGACGATGGGTTTTAGCCGGATTCCAGTGGATCAACTAAGCGGCGTCCCGGCAATATGCTCTCACTACGCCGACCTTCGGCTGCGCTTAGGTCGAAGCCTCGATCGAGATAACTTGGTTGCGGCCGCCCCGGACATCAGCCGCGCCAAGGTCACCGAAACCTACGCTCAGCGGTTGGGGTTGCCTCTCGTCGTCGTCGACCAAGCGGCCGGGGAAAACAGGGTTATTGGCGACGTAGCCGACCGCGATGTCGTATTCTTCGACGACGCGATTATTACTGGTGATTCTATGCTCAAGGGCGCCGCTGAGGTCAAGGAGCGCGGAGCGCGCCAAGTCTATGCCGGTTGCGTCCACGGGACCCTAACCAAAGAGACGATAGCGCGGCTGGGTCGAGCCAACTTCCAAGCCTTGGCCATCACTGATACGATCCCCTTGTCGGCCGACGCCCGCACCCCTATGGTGCAGGTGTGCTCTGTAGCCTCTCTCTTTGCCAGTGCCATCCGCGCCATCCACGAAGAAACGTCCATCAGCGCACTCTTCAACTAAGGCGGGTCGCTCCTTGAAAATCGCCGTGCTCGCCGATATTCATGCCAATCTCGAAGCGTTAGAGGCCGTATTAATCGCTGCGGCCAACGCCGGTGCCGAGCGCATTATCTGCTTGGGGGACATCGTCGGATACGGTCCCGACCCTTTGGGTTGTATCTATCGGCTCAAGGAAGTGGAGGCTCAGACTGTATTGGGCAACCACGACCAAGCGATGCTAGAGCCGGTACGCATTCAGTCTTTTAATCTGTTGGCTCGTCCTTCGCTCTACCAAGCCTGCGAAATGTTGGGGGCGGAAGAACGCGACTTTTTGCGGCAAGGGGTCTTTCGGCGAGTGGAGCGCAATGCGGCTTTGTCCCACGCCAACCCCCTTAAGCCCGAAGAATGGGAACCCCTCCTCATGTACGATCGCGTCGCTTGGTGCATGAGCCACCTCAAATGGCCCTTGGCTTTTGTCGGCCACACGCACGAGGCGCGCATTTACTGCAAGATGAGAGACTATCCCATACCGCTAACTTCGGCTATGGCCGCCGTAGGGAATCATCAATTCTTGGTCTCCGTCGGCAGCGTCGGCCAACCTCGCGATGGCGACTGGCGGTCGGCGTACACCCTGTGGGATACCGACGAACAATGGGTCGAACTCCAGCGCGTCGAATACCCGGTCAAGCTGACCCAGCAGAAGATCGACAATCTTGGCTATCCCAACTACCTAGCCGAGCGTCTCGCCAAAGGGGAGTAGGCAGGGGCTGGTCGCAGATGCAGGGCCGCATCATCAGAGTTTCTGGGCTACAATGCCTCGTCGAAGTCGAGCAAAGCTACTGGCAGTGCAAAATCAGGGGCCGCCTCAAGGCTGGGGACCGCAAGACTAGCTCGCCGGTCGTTGCTGGCGACTGGGTTGAGGTCGCGCCGACAGCCGAGCGGACGGGTATCATCGAAGCAGTGCATACCCGCTGCTCCAAATTCTCGCGTAGGGCCAGTGGAGCGCGCCCGTTTGAGCAGATCCTCTTTGTCAATATGGAGCAATTGGTCGTCGTCGTGGCCGCTAGTCGGCCAAAGCCCCGCCGCGGCTTTATCGACCGAGCGATTATCACGGCCATAAAGGGGAATCTGCAGCCCGTAGTCTGCATCAACAAGGTCGATTTAGTCGCCCAAGAAGCGGTGGACACGCTGACTGCACCCTACGAAGCACTTGGTTATCCAACCTATCGCACCAGTGCTCTACGAGGCGATGGCATGGATGCGTTCAAAGCAGCCCTGATCAACCGCAGCACAGCGGTGGTCGGCCAATCTGGGGTCGGCAAATCCACCTTGCTCAACGGCGTTGAGCCGGGGTTGGGGCTAAAGACCAAAGAAATAATGAAGCGCCACGACCGGGGTCGGCACACGACTACGGTCGTGCATTTGTTTAAGCTGCAACAAGGCGGCTATGTGGCCGACACACCAGGGGTCAAAGAACTTCGCTTATGGGGGGTAAAATCCACTGAACTAACGGCGTACTATCCCGAATTAGACGCCCGGCGCGGCCAGTGCCAATTCGGCGATTGCAGCCACTTGCACGAACCTGGTTGTGCGGTCCGTGCAGCGGTGGCAGCCGGGCGCATCGCGTCGGTGCGCTACGAAGGGTATCGGCGCATCTTCGAAAGCTTGAGTAGCGATGCGTGAACTGACCATCAAGGATTTGCTAGCCACCTACGGGCGGCAACTGCGGCTGAAGCTGATCGCCGGTGCTGAGGGCCTACAGCGGACTATCAACAACAGCGACATCCATCGCCCCGGCTTGGCCCTGACGGGCTTTGTCGAGCTGTTTACTTTGGATCAAGTACAGCTTTTGGGCAATACAGAAGCAGAATACTTGCGCACTTTGTCCGCAGACGGGCGGCGGCAGGCACTCAAAATCGTATATCAATTTGATATTCCATCTGTGGTTTGGACCGGTAGGGGTCGCATGTTTCCCGAATTGCGACAGCTCGCCGATGAGTGCAGGGTACCACTGCTGAAGTCTGGATTCAACACGGCTGAGTTTACTCATCTCATCCGTTTTTACCTCGACGAAGTGTTCGCCCCCCAAATATCCATGCACGGGACCTTGGTTGATGTCTCTGGAGTCGGCCTGCTCTTTCGCGGTCGCAGCGGTATTGGCAAAAGTGAGGTCGCCTTGGATTTGGTTGAGCGCGGACATCGGTTGGTAGCCGACGATGTGGTCATCATCAACCGCAAGCCCCAAGGTATTTTGGTGGGCTGTAGCTCAGAAATGCTCCAAGACCACATCGAAATTCGCGGCATCGGCATTCTAGATATAAAAAAGATGTTTGGCGCGTGGAGGACTCGGCGGCAGAAGCGGGTGGAGGTAGTGGTCAACCTCGTCGATTGGGATGAAAAACACGCCTACGAACGCCTTGGTCTTGAAGACCATAAGGTGGTAGTCCTCGGCGTTGAGGTGCCCGAGGTCTTCATCCCGCTGTTTCCGGGTAAAAATATCACGGTACTCGCCGAGGCGGTAGCGATAGATTATCTCTTGCGCTTGGACGGGGAATACGCGGCACAGACCTTTAGCCAGCGGCTCCAAGAGCGGATTAAGGCGGGCAAAAAACCATGATGACGCTCGGCGTGGTAGGCCATGCCCGCCAGATCGCCGCCCATCGGGATGCCTTGCGGGGTTGCCCCAATATCCAACTCGTACACGAAGCCGACTGTGCCGCAGTTTTACAAAAAAAAATAGATGGGCTAGTGTTGTTGCACATGGAAGATAAATCGCATTGGATCGGCGTGGCCTTGGCGGCCGGGCTGCACGTTATGGCGACCCATCCAGTACAGCAGTCGAGCCAGTCGAGCCAGTCCAAGGCCCAGATGTGTGTGCTGTCTTTGGGAAGGCATACGCATTTTTGCGCGGCTTTAGCCGCTCGACAGGGCATAGCGCATTATTCGCTGGAGCTTTCTTTTGATTCAGCTTTATTCGATCCTATTGGTCGCGAGACGATCTGCAACCAAGCAGCCTTGGACGTATGCGATCTATTGCTGAGCACGTGGGGGCCAGTAGATGTGCTATACAGCAGGATGCGCAACTTCTTTCATCTTGATCGGATAGAGGATGTGTCGGCTGCGCTGCTGAGGATGCACAACGGCGTCGAAGGCTCGGTTGCGCTGGTCGATTTTCCGGCAGTGGCTCCGGTGTTGCACTTCCGGGCATTCGCACAAGACAAAATAGTCGATACTTCTTGGCCTTGGGTATGGGAAGCGGACGATTTGGTGGCGTACTATCGCAATTTCGTCGCTTGTATCCAAGGGGGTGCCCAGCCGTTGTTGGGGGTAGAGCAGGTGGCCGCCAGCTATCGCCTGTTGGAATGGATGCGCGTGTCGGCGAGACAGGATGCGATTCTGAACTGCAAGCAAGTCAAACAAAATGTCTTATAAATTTTAATATGTAAACAAAAACAAAAAATATCAACCACCAATCTTAATATAATCAGACGCATTATCGAGCAGCCTCTCGCGGTTTTCGTAGTAGCGCATGGTCGTCTTTAGATCCTTGTGGCGCAAATGAGCTTGCACCTGCTGGGGCTTAGCCCCGCCTTCAATCGCCAAAGTGCAGCAGGTGTGGCGGAACATGTGTGCGGTGACGTTCTGGGGGAGGCCAGCGCGCAGCGCGTACTTCTTGACGATGTGGTTTATCGACTGGTCGGTCAGCGGCTGGCCGCGAGAATAGTTGCGGGACAGGCTGATAAAGACTTTGCCGGTCGTCGGCCAACCCGCTGTCTGTAGCTGTTGTTTGTACTGTTCGAGATAATGTAGGACGACATTTTGCAGTTTGATCTCCTGTGCCACGCCTGATTTAGTCTCGGGCAGATGCAAAATATAAAAGACGCCCTCCAAGGATATATCCTCCCAAGCGACGCCTGCTACTTCGGAGCGGCGCAGCCCACCGAACGCGAGCAAGTGAAATATGGCCGCATCGCGTGTGCGTACCAAGTCGTCTTTTTCTTTCGTGATGGCTTGCTGGATCTTGTTCAGTACCTGATTGGAAAGTGCTTTACCGGCCAGCGTTTCATCTACCTTGTAGCCACGCACCAAAGTAGAGTCCGCGGGATTCTTCGCGATGTGACCTAAGGCGACCAGCATCTTGAATAACGACTTCAGGCTGGATAATTTTCTGTTGATGCTGCTACGCTTGTAGCCTTCGCTGGCGAGTTGGTTTCTAAAGGCGACCACGTGCTCAAAGGTGATTGACTGCAAGACCGCGAGCGAGACTTCATTTAGTTCCAAACCGTTAAATAAAAAGAAGTGCTGAAGATCGGCATAATACGCACGCCGCGTACGCTCGCTGAGTTGGCCGCTCAGGAATTGCTCCAAAGGGTCGTCTGATACCAACGCTGGTGAGAGGCGAACGACCGCTTTGGGTGTTATGGCTGCTGCGGACGGACTGCTGCTATGGTTGGACTGCTTGCTCATTGAATGACTCACAAGGGCTAATTGGTGTCTATGTATCCAAATATAGCAAACGTCGTTGCATTTTGCCGCTGCGTTTCACTAGGGCTTCGCCGACTGCTCATACTCCCTATAACAGGCATTATCGTTAGTATAATTATTATCCGGGAGGGAGTGTTTCGAGTAGGTGGAACGGCCCTAGGGCGGCCAGATTTTCAGCAAGGCGAAGATCGCGGCCTTGTGCGACAATGGCTTGCTCATGATTTTCCATCCTAGAACTTCCGCAACAAACGCTCCATATCGCTCAATTTCATCCGCGCCATGATCGGCTTATCTCTTGGGCTTATGTGCGGCGAGTCAACCTTGAGCAATTCTCCCATCAAATGCGCCATTTCCTCGGCGTTCAGTTTTTGTCCCTTCTTGACGCTCGCTTTG
>RKRN01000277.1 GCA_007571365.1 Candidatus Latescibacterota bacterium | reverse complement strand
GCCGCCAAACACTCGTCCGCAGCCCTTCGATGCCTTCGGCCAAGGCGCGGCGATAGAGCCACAAGTCGCCGCCATACGCTATGCAGCGGAAGCCTCGGCGCAGCATCTCCGTTCCTTCCTCAATGGTATTGACCAAGTAGCCAGCGGCCTTGCCGTGGCGCTCGCAGGCATCGACGACGCGGTCGAGGGCGGCGGTGAATTCGGGATGGTCAAACTGCCCGGGAATCCCCAAGAAGTTGCTCAGGTCAAAACCCCCTATCCACAGCACATCAATCCCGTCTACCGCGGCGATGCGATCGACGTTTTCGAGCCCGGGGCGGTTTTCGATCTGCGCGATCAGCAAACCCTCGGTATTGGCGTGGTCGATCTTGCCGACGATGGAGCCTTCGGCGAAGTGGTCGTGGGCGATTTGAAAGGCCGCGCCGCGCTGGCCAATAGGCGGGTATTTGCCCGACTGCACGATGACCTCGGTCTGCTGCGCGTCGCTAACCATCGGCACCATGACGCCTCGCGCCCCTATGTCGAGGACGCGGGCGATGAAGTGGTATTGGGTCGCCGGCACCCGCACAAACGGCTCGATGTGGTCGGAATTGGTGGTGGCGACCAGGTCGCGCACCGTCTCGACGCTCCAGCCGGTGTGCTCCATGTCGTACATAATGAACTCAGCACCAGCCTCGGCGGAGAGGCGGGCAATGCCCGGGGTGCAAAACTCAAAGGTCATGGTGCCGATGGCGGTGCCGCCTTCTTTGAGGATGTGTTTGACTTTGTTGGGTTTCATCCGATAGCTCGATAGCGGTTCAGTTTTTCTGTTAGGCGGGGGTGCTCGGCCGCTTGGGGATTGACGAGGTACTGGGGCAAGCGGCCGGAGGCTACCTCGATGAGGCTGCGACAGGCACTGCGGCCGTTGAGGCGGAAACACTCGTCGGTCCAACATAGCCCATGTGGGGCGACGATGGTTTGGTCGGTGAGTGCCAACACCGGCTCATCTTGGGGTACAGGTTCTGTTTCAAAAACGTCGAGGCCAGCACCGGCGATCTGTCCTCTTTGGAGGGCGCGGGTGAGGGCCTGCTGATCGACGATGGGGCCGCGGGCCGTGTTGATGAGGTAGGTGCTTTCCTGCATCAGTGCGAGCTCGCGCTCGCCGATGAGGTGATGGGTCTCCTCGGTGAGGGCGCAGCAGATGCAGACGTAATCGGCGCTTTGCAGCAACGGGTCGAGCTCGACGAGTTCGGCACCTGCCGCGTGCGCCTGTGCCGCGTCGATGAAAGGGTCGGCGGCAATGCAGCGAATGCCAAAGGGCTTGGC
Source organism: Candidatus Latescibacterota bacterium (assembly GCA_007571365.1). Taxonomy (GTDB): domain Bacteria; phylum Latescibacterota; class UBA2968; order UBA8231; family UBA8231. The sequence continues at coordinate 5,011 of RKRN01000277.1, read as the reverse complement.
CAAGGTGCAGATCTCGCGGCCGATATTGCCCAAACCAACCAACCCCAGCGTACGACCGGTGACGCCCATGCCCATGTAGTTGAGGCGCTCGTGCCAGCGGCCCTCGCGCACCAAGCGATCTTTGGCCAGCATCTTGTGGCTAAGGGCCAACAGATACGTCAGGGCCATGACCGCTACAGGCCGTCGTACGCCATCGGGGGTAATTGTCAAGAGCACACCCTGCTCGTTGCAAGCTGCCACGTCCACGCTGTCGTAGCCAACGCCGAAACGGGCGACGATTGCCAGCTCGTCTGCTCCCTGCAAGGTCTCGGCACTGACTATCGAAGCGAGAACTAGCAGGCCGTCGTAGCCGCGGATTTGGTCGGGGCGCAGTTCGGTGGTGTTTTCCGCGAGAAACTCCCACTTGACGCGCGGGGATTGGTCGAGCAGGTCGAGACCAATGTCGCCGAAGCCGAGGGTTCCGTCGTCTTTGAGGAAGTCGCGGGTGACGCCGATGCGAAAGGTTGTAGTCATAGCGACAAACAAGATAGGACCTGATGGGCAGCTATCAAGGGGAGCGGTGGCTGTATAAGAAGGGGATCACATTGTCTGCGATTAGATACAGAAAAGCGGCTTTTTTATAACGGGGATTCCGCCTAATAAAAAGGTGGTTCACATTTTGCTCATCTGCTCCTGCCGCTTACTTTCACCTCAACCAAGGAGCAATACTGAGATGACCCTTGAAACATCTGAGGGACGTGTTGCAGCAGATCAACCGCCGCTTGGAGCTGATTGAAAGCGACGTGCGAACCGTCAGTGAGAAGTTGGATGCATCGATTCAGGGTTTGCGCGGAGAGAGCACGTCTTCGTATCAAAGTCTGCACGACAAGATCGACACGTCGGTTCAGACGCTGTATAAAAAGATCGACACGTCGGTTCAGACGCTACATGAGAAGATCGACACGTCAGGGCGCAATTTGCACAATAAGTACGACGCGACCGTGCGCGATTTCCACAACAAGCTGGGTGTCTACTTTCGCTGGACCATCGGCATCGTACTAGCTAGCTGGTTGTCCACCATGGGCGCAATCCTGTTCAAAGGAGCCTTGTAGCCGTAGTTCCTGCTATTGCCTGAGGCCCGCTACCTTCGCGCCGCCTCACTAGTCGTGCCGCAGATCCTCGCGTTCCATCCACAAGCGCAAGATGCGCGGCGATTGCCGCAGATAGTAGAGATAGGGCCGGTCCTGCCAATGCTTTTTGGCGGTGCGCTTGTTGTCGTGAGGATGCATGTTGTACTTCCCTCGATAATCGACGACGGTCTTTTTGTGGTTGTCGAGGGCAATGGTCAGAATGCGCTGCGGCAGCTTGGCTGGGTAAGTCATCTGCATCAACCACACTGACCGCTCGCCCTCCGAGCAGCGCCGGGCATACGAGGCGGCACAGTGGTGCATGACGCGCCCTTCGGCTAGCAGGTCGAGCGCGGTGCATAACTCGCGTATCGACCACCGGACGCGCTCGCCCGAGAATGCGTCTTCTTCCTCCCACTCGAGTCCGCGAAAGCCAGATGCCGCCCACGCCTCTTCCTCGCCGAGGGCGTAGTCGTCGGCGTTGAGGTCGCCGTGCCACTCGTCAACCAAGCGCAGCAGCTTGGCGATGCTGCGGCCCTTCATCGAAAAGTTGGGCTGAGCCGGCGGCCCCTTGACGAACTGGCCGTTGGGGCCGGGCAATTGCTGGGGCACGAATTTCTGGTAGTGGATATAATCGACAATCGGGCCGATGTAGGTGGGTTCCAGCATGGATTGGTTGGCAAAAAAGAGCATCACTGTCTCCCAGAACGGCTCGTCTCGCTGGTAGTGCTTCAGCCGCGTGGATAAAACGGCCCAACACGTGCGTCCACCCATACCGGCGAATTGTGCCCAGCGCAGGGCACGCGAAATTGGCCAGTGCCGATTGGCAGCGGGAAAAAGGTGTGCCATGCGTTTGGTCAGCCGCAGCGGCAGGTCGGCCTTGCGGATATTTTGGCCAATGCCGATGTGCTTGAACCACTCCTGCTCGCGGTGCGCCGTCGGCAGGTCGCCTTGGAGGAAGGCGGTGTCCATAAAAGGCGGCACTTGGTAGCGGGCCAGCAGGTGCCGAGTGAGGCTGCGGAACTGCGCCCGAGGGCTGAGGAGGTCGGTGCGCCACTGCTCGACGGGACGAAGCCAGTCGCCGTAGTGGCGGGCGAGTTGACCGAGGGCGTCCTCGTAGTTGTTGCCTTCTTCGCGTGGCCGGTTGAGGAATCCCGTTTTGAGGCCGAGAAGATCGGCGCGTCGCTCTATGTGCTTGAGCAGGCGATAGAGAGCTTGACGCCGCTTGGGGTCTTCGGCCGCGGCGACGAGTGCGACGAGCTTTCGGCTGAGTGGATACATCTCATCTGAAGGGATCTCGCCGCGGAAAACTCGGTCAATGAGGCGGGCGCGTCCTGGGGTGTGGCTGCGGCCGGGGTGCGGTGCGGTCGGCTGCAAGGTATCGGCGGCGAGCTGACGCTCGATTGCGAGCTGGCTCTCGGTTTTGTCTCGCTGGATCGCCACGCCGTTTTTGCGGCACCAGATGATATAGTTCGAAAGGGACGGGAAGCCGAGCGTTACGGCGTAATGCCGGAGGGCGTCGTCAAATGCTGGCTGGGCCAATGCAGTCGTCATGGGCACTTTCCTGAGAAGGGCTAAAAAGAAAAAGGCGCGGAAAGGGCGCGATCATGTCAACGAGAAAATTTAGGAGCGGCTTCGTCCGTTTTGATTTTGCGGAAAGTAAGTGCTGAAGCGCATCGGCAATGCGCTTCAAAGCTACGGCCGCGTTGGCACGGGCGTAGGAGTCCTCCGCGCCGATGTTTTTGTGTCGGGCGGGCACAGCTTTGGCGGCGGCCGGCTCGATATTAGCGCACTAGCACCATGCGTCGCGTCTGGAACTGCGGGGGACCGCCGGAGAGCGGGCGAACTAGCAAGCGGTACAGGTAGATGCCCGATGCCACCGGGCGACCTGCCGCATCCCGCCCATCCCATAGCATCTGATGGTGCCCGCCCGACTGAGCCTCGTCAACTAGCCGAACCATCCGTTGACCTAGCATATTATAAATGTCCAACTCGACAGCCGCCGCTTGAGGTAAGCCGTAGCTGAGTAGGGTTGTAGGATTGAAGGGATTGGGCGCGTTGGGGTGCAGGAAGAAGCGAGCAGGAGTAGCTTCGGCGGCTACCGAGGTGATCTGTGGACCTGCCAACTCGGCCTCTACTACATAGAGCTTGGGCCTGCTATCGCGGTCGGATATGAAGGCTATGCGAGTGCCGTTGGGCGACCAGAGCGGGGCCTCATCCCAGGCCTTCCACGGCAGGCGGGTGATGTGGAGGCCAGCGTAGGCATCCACAATGTAGATATTCGTACCGTCGCTGCGGTTGGATATGAAGGCGATATGGGTTCCGTCGGGCGACCACGCGGGTAGCTGGTCGGGGATAGAATTCCGGGTCAGGTTAATGAGTGTCTGGCCGTTGGCGTCTATGCAGTAAATTTCTCTATTGCCGTCGCGGTTGGACATGAAGGCGATGCGGGTGCCATCGGGCGACCAGACCGGGGTGTCGTTGTGGCCACGTTGGGTTAGGCGGGTGGGGTTTCCGCCTGCGGCATTAACTACATAAATATCCCACGTGCTGTACCTGTAGGCTTGGAAGGCGATGTGGGTTCCGTCGGGCGACCACGCCGGAGAATTGTTCCAAGCAGGACGCCGCGTCAGATCAGTACGATTTTCGCCGGTGCCGTTCATCACGTACAACCCCCGATTGCCGTCATACTCGGATATAAAGGCGATACGGGTTCCGTCGGGTGACCACGTAGGGGCCGAGTCGGCGGCTGGGTGTTGGGTTAGGTTGGTTAGGTTTTCGCCGTCCGCATCAATCGTATAAATCTCTTCGTTGCCATCGCGGTTGGACACGAAGGCGATACGGGTTCCGTCGGGTGACCACGTGGGGGCCGAGTCAGCGGCTGGATGTTGGGTTAGTTGGAGGGGAGTGCCTAAGACCACTTCAACTTGGGATGGTCCCGGGTCGGTAGTGCTGCCTTGCAGCCGGAGTTCTCGGTGCGGTGTGTGTGGGTCATTGGAGACGATGACGAGCGTTTTCTCAAAGGTGCCCAAGGCGGGAGGCGAGTAGGAAACCGCGATTGGCTGGCTACCGCCGGGGCCCACCTTAAAGGAATTCATGGAAACGCTAAATGGGGTATATACCCTCACAGCCTTCACCCGTAGCGTATCCGCGGCCGAAGCCGGATTGCTCACGGTAAAGGTCCACTCGGTCATCGAGCCCAACCGTTGCGGACCAAAGTTGTAGGGATTGCTAGCGTTGAGGCGCATCTTAGGTTGCTCGCTGGTGGCTTCGCCGCGCAGGAGGATGATTGATTGGGGTTGGTTGGGGTCGTTGGAACGAATATTCAAAGGACGGATATGACTCCCGGCTGCGAGCGGCTGGTATAGTACGCGCACTGCTTGGATGCACCCCTGAGGCACTGTGAAGATCTCCGGCTCAGCGGTAAAAGGCAAAGCTGTACTGATCTCGACGCGCAGCGTATCCGGTCCCGTATTGCCCACTTCTAGCGTCCACTCCTCGGCTGCATGAGCGAGCACCGTACCGAAGTCGTAGGAGGATTCATTAGCCGATAAGGTCATATCAGCCACATATGGATCGGTGCGAGCCGAAAGAATCAGCGTGGACTGCACCGATTGCTCCACCGCGTAACAGCAAGAGACGATAGTTATAACTAGTAGAGCGCAGTAGGTGAGTACCATAGAATGCCCCCCTGAACGTTGGCAGATCGGCCTTTTTGATCTGTCTCACTAGCTCAATCTTCTTGGTCAAGGTCTCCCCATCGGCGTTGAGTCCCACCAGATAAATACCGCTACTCTCCAAAGAACTCCATACTACGCTGTGTTGTCCTTTGCGATAGGGCGTTGAAGACCGATGCGCTCCAAAGCTACGGCCGCGTTGGCGCGTGCGTAGCGATCTTCGTCGTC
>RKRN01000259.1 GCA_007571365.1 Candidatus Latescibacterota bacterium | reverse complement strand
CTACGCGCCCAGCCAAGACGACACCGCCCGCAGTGCCTACACTGCCCCGGTCGTCTGTAGTACGCCTACGGCTCCGCGCAATTTTGTGGCGCAGACGACGGGCTTGGGCTACCACACGGCTCGGCTGATGTGGGACGCGCCTTCGTCCGATGGGGGTTGTTCTGTTACCTACGAACATCGCCACACGGTCAGCGGAGGCTCTTGGCCGGACTGGACGGATGCGGGCACGGCGACACAAGTGGATATAGACGGCTTGTTGAGTGGCACGAGCTACACGTTTCAGGTGCGGGCGGAAAACAGTCGCGGGGTTGGTCCAGCGGCGACGGCGACGCTGACGACGCGGGCGGGGCTACCCACGCCGCCGGACAGCGGTTCGGTTCGTTCGTTTACGGCCGCACCCAATCCGTTCAATCCGCAGACGACCGTGCGCTTTCACCTGCCGACGGAGGGACCGGTCTCTTTGGTGGTGTACAACCTCGCTGGGCAGCCGATACGGACGCTACTGGCTGCGGAGCATCGGTCGGCGGGCAGCCATGCGGTGGTGTGGGATGGCCGCGACGCACAAGGCCGCCCCGTCGCTTCGGGTGTGTACTTGCTCCGCTGGACGCTGCAAGACCAAATTATCGTGCGAAAAATTACGCTGCTGCGCTGAAAACGCTTATAGTTACGGGGCGAATCACCAATCGCGAACCACGGCCTGCACCGGCAGGTCATTCAGCTCGAGCTATCGGATGCTTTCTTTGCCGGTTCAGAATCGCGAACCACGGCCTGCACCGGCAGGTCATTCAGCCGTGCCGTCGAAGCCTCGTGGTTGCCCTCCTTGCTTGGGGCCGGTTGGCTGAATGCGCTGCCGGTTCGGCGGAGATGTGTAACGTCAGATATTTACTCATATTTACTCAATGTTTAGAATTATTTGAGAACAGTTGAAAGGAGGTGAAGAAAGGCTGTTTTAGCATTAGAAGCGCACTTTTCGTTTTTTTTAACGAATAATATGCAAACCACAAACCCATGAGGTGAATCGCATTATGAAGAAAGTTTTGAGTATCGCGAGTGTTTTGGCCCTAGGCATCACGTTGCAGGCTGGGGTGGTATCGGCCCACGTGCCGATCCCCGGCATCGACTCCGGTACGCTTTTCCAGTGGCCCGCTGGCCAAGAACCGACCTTGGATGGCGACCTCTCTGAATGGGATATCGTCCCTGAGGATTACTACGTTCCCTTTGACTCGCACTACGAGTACTATCTCGGCTTGGGCCACGAAAACGACGAGAGCAACCTGTCGTTTCGGGTGGTGGGTGCTTGGAGCGCGGGGACCAACCGCCTCTATCTTATGATGGAACGCTTTGACAACTACTGGGATCGCAATGGCGTCGGTGCCGTGGCTGCGGGCGATGATAGCTGGGAGATCATGATCGACGCCGACCACGGCGGCGACCGGCATTTTGCCCTGCCCGACGACTACGAAGACGAAGACGAGCGCCAGCGCAACCAAGGTCGCTTGGCCCAGAACGCTCATTACGTTTGGCCCGACATGCCCGACGCCAACCGAGCGGTCGGCTGGAAGTGGTTTTTCAACAGCAAGTCCACGTGGCACGACGTTCCCCCGTGGGGCGATTACGGTTTCCAGCTAGACGGCGAAGTCAACTCGGGCGAAGTTACGGCGCGCATTGAGGTAATGACGGTGGCTTGGGATGACTTCCACTGGGTCGGCCCCGACGAGAGCCAAATCCACACCTTCACCGAGGGCAATACCATCGGTCTGGGTTGGGTCGTCCACGACATGGACTCGGCCGAAGAAGACAACGGCGGGGCCAGCGACGGCGGTTGGGGCATCAACCCCAACATCCAGATGTGGTTCGACTGCGTCAATTGCTCGGACTTCCTACTGGCCCCGATCGATCCGCGCGTAGATTTCAGCAGCATTGAAACCGCGGTAGATGAAGAAAGCTGGGGGCGCATCAAGGCGGCCTATATCCAGTAGTTCGCTTCTCGTTCCCAACTACCAGTAAACTGTAGTCTCCAAAGGGGAGGTGTCGCGCGCATCTCCCCTTTGGAGTAGTGCATGGAGCGTCCCGGTCCCGTCTTGGGGGACGCGGCTTCTTCGCGGAGAGGTAAACATGGTCGCATTCAGCGGTTTCTGCGCCGCGCTCTTGTTGGCCGCCAGTAGCATGCCAGCGGCCGGATTGACCGTCTATCGGCTGGGTGGCGAGGGCTTGCCGCTGCCGCCCGAAGTGGCGAGCGAGGAGGCCGATTTCGTCCAATTTAGCTGGGCCGAACTCGATGCTGACTTGCAGGGCACGAGCGAATCCCTGACGATTGCGCCCGACGGCATTACGCCCTTGTTCTTCCCGGCGGATTTTAATATCGCGACGACGGTCAAAGATCGCGGCGGCTATCTACACACCCAAGGTTTTCAAGCGTGGATCGAAACCGATGACACCAATTTTATAAACGACGGCGATCCCGCGACGGCCTATTACGAAGAGAAGGGGTCCAATCGGGTGAACGTGGGGGATGATTTGCGGTTTGGCAAAACCTTGTTGTTCGACCTCGGCGGCTTGTTTGCGGTAGATCGAATCCGCTTTTTCACGCGCACGGGCAACGAAGACAATTACATCGAACTCTTCCACATCTGGACCAATACGCTGACGATTGAAGAAGCGGGCATCAGCAGCGTGGACCTGTGTACCGCCGGACGGACAGACAACTGTTTGGGCTTCATCAACCGCGCCCACCGCGACATCTACGACCGCAAAGACATGTATTTCAACGCGCTGTTGGAGGTCAAGGAAAACACCCGCTCAACCGTAGACGTGGAACTCACCGGCGAGTACATTCGCCGCGTGGTGCTGTTCGTACCGTCGCAGCCGACTCGCGACTGGGAGGTCGCCGAGTTTGAGATCTTCGCCCCCGGCTATGTGCCCAATGCCTCGTATCTTTCCAACATCCTCGATCTCGGCCAAGAGGTCACGTTAGGTGAGCTGCGCTGGTCGGGGCACAAGGACCCTGAGGCCGGGGTCAACATCCGCAGCCAGAGCGGCAGCGATGCCGATCCCAATATATACTGGCGCTATACCTTCCGCGGCGACGAGCAGGTCCAGTACGACGCCAAGGGCAGGCCGCTAACGCTGCGCACCTACGGGCGCTTGGAAATTTCCGAGCGCGGCAAAATCACCCGCGATGCCGAAAATTGGGATTTCTGGTCGACGACCTACGATTTCAGCGACAGCACCAAGACACGCTGGGCGGCAGCTAAGCCCCGGCGTTTTGTCCAGTTTGAGTTGGACTTTCAATCGAATATCGCCGCGGGCAGCCGGATGAATTTCGTCGAATTCACCGCGTCCGCGCCGGCGGTCACCGCGCTGGTGGGAGAAATTGATCCCTATCGGGTGGAGACGGCCCAAGTGACGCCGTTTACCTATGCCATCCGGCCCACCATCGGCGTCGACGACCCTGGCTTCGATCGCGTGGAAATCTCGGCTCAGGGCGGGCGGCTGGTGAGCATCAACGGCGTGCGGATCGGGGGCCGAGAGGTGGCTTTCGAGCGGGTCGCAGAAGGGGCTGAGCGGCTGGTGGTGGGCGTACCGAGGTTGAGCGTGGACCACACCGAAGAGGTGGTGGAGGTGGATTTCAGCGGCGAGATTTTTCGCTATGGGGCGACCTTTGCCAGTCGCGTGTTCAACAGCGAGACTCCGCAGGAAATTTGGCAGCCGGTGCAGCCTGGCGACGCCACTGCGCTTAGGGACGGCAACACGCTTTCGGTGCAGGCTTTTGCGCTAGGGTCCCGGGTCCTGGGCGCACTCGACTTGGCCGGGGGCGTCTTTACACCCAATGGCGATGGCGTCAACGATGAGTTAGACCTGGCTTATGAGCTGCTCAAACTGGTGGCACCGACTCCAGTGGTGGTGGAGGTGCGGGACTTGGCCGGCGGGTTGGTGCGAACGGTGTACAAGGGCCTCGATGCGGCCGGTCGCCACCGGCGGCCGTGGGACGGTTTGGACGAATACGGGCAGCGGGTGGCCCCCGGCATTTACATTTGCCGCGTCGAGGTAGCTACCGAGGAGGGGCGGCGGCAGCGCGCCGGGGTCGTAGCGGTGGCTTATTGAGGTTTGAGGAGATTTTACCATGGTCCGTGCAAAGTATGTACTAGTACTGAGTTTGGCTCTAGGGTCGTGGGGGCTAGTGGGGGCGCAGAATCACGCTCTGCGCTCCGATCACGTCGTCGTAAACAGCCAAAGGCACTGGAGTAATTGGGCCTTTGTCGAGGGGACGCTGAATATATCGGCTAGCGGGGAGGTCGCGCCGGCTTTTGTGCCCAAGGACCACAACGCTGTAACCGACATTGTCCAACATCTGCAACGCATCGCCGACAACGCGACCATCCTCGACGCGATCGAAGCGGGTTCCAACAAGGCGGCGGTCGCCAACCTCTTCGACGGCGACCCAACCACCTATTGGGAGCCAGACCCGGATAGTCCATTGCGGGACTGGTGGTTCCAAGTCGATATGGGGCGGTTGATCAATGCCACGCGCGTCGGGTTGCAATTTGTGCCCGCGGGGCAGGGCGATCCCTTCCTCCAATTCGCGGTGCTGACGGCCGACAACGCCGATCAGGGCAACAAAATTGCCGGCAAGGTGCCCATGCACTTGGTGTACCGCACCCCAAGCGACAACAAGACCCAGCGTACGTTTGAGTTCAACCTCAACCGCGGGGAGCTAATCAACCCCGCGCCCGGCGTGGATTTTGCGGGCGATATGGTGCGCTTCGTGCAAGTCGTGGTCACCGAAAGTGATGGTGCGCGCGCCGTCGAAGTGTCGGCGAGCGAATACGCGGCGTTGGCCAGCCGCGACCAGGGGGACGTGGTCTTCTACAAGCAAGTGGGGGAAGGTCAAGTGGAGGTCGAGGAGGCGATCTACGCGGCGATTGACTCGCCCTTGCGCGGCGCGGTGCGCTACTATCGGCGCGAGCGGCCGCGCTTGGCCGAGTTGGCCGTGTATGAGTTGGGCAAAAACATTTCGCAAGGCATGATCTTAGACCGCAGTGGCAGTGCCGAAAGTTCGCACGAAGGGTCTGTGGGCAATCTAGTTGATGGGGAAGGTACTTACCTGACTTTTAATCTCAAAGCCTTTCAGACCGGCAACGTAGAATTCGGCGAGCGCTTTTTGGAGTTCGATCTAGGGGCTTCCTACTGGCTCGACACCGTGCAGCTATGGTACAACCTCAGCGTCGCTGGGGGGCGGCTAGCTGGAGCCAGTTTTCACCGCTACGAAATCCAGACTTCGGACGGCACCCCCGCGCCGGGCGGCGGTCAGTTGTGGACGACGCCCGAACAGATCCGCGGCCTGGGCACGGCGTATGAAGTCAACACCTTCGAGCCGACGCCGGCGCGCTTTGTGCGCGTCGCCTATCCCTTTGCTAGTAGCGAATCGGGCCGCGAGGGGAATAAAGCGCGCGTGCGAGAAGTGCAAATTTACGGCCAAGGGCACCATCCCGAGGTGGTGTTGGAGTCCGGGTTGATCCCGTTGCAAGGGGCCAAGAGCTTGGTGTCGATTGCATGGGAAGCCGACGCGCCCCCGGGCACATCCGTGCAAATCCAGACCCGCACCGGCAATGAGGTCGCCGAGGCGTACCGCTACTACGACAGCGGCGGCGTCGAAGTCTCGGAGGGCAAATACGCGAAGCTGGGCTTTTTTAAGAAAGGCCGGATCGACACCTTACAGGTGGCGGGCTCCGACTGGAGCAACTGGAGCGCGCCCTACGCGCATTCCGGCGACCCAATTGCGTCGCCCAGCCCGCGCCAATACCTGACCCTGCGCGCCCGCTTGACCACCGCAGACCCCATGCACGCCGCCAAGCTGCACGCCATCCGCTTACACTTCAATCCGCCGGTCGCCAAACAACTACAAGGCGAGCTAGATATAGGGGTCTTTGCGCGCTTGGGTGCGCCGCAGGAGGTGTCGCTGTTTGTCAAGCCGATCTTCGCGCCGCAAGATCTGGGCTTCGATGAGATTTTGGTGCGCACCCCGCCGGACATGTCGCTTGCCTTCGGTGCGTTGCGCGTGGGCAGCTTGGCCCAGTGGGAAAGCGGCCAAGCCGAAGCGTTGACCGATGTCGAGGTGGTGGAGACGCGCTCCGACTCGCTCTGGTTGCGCCTAGACCGGCTGGTAAAGCAGGGTGAGCAGGTCGATTTGCTAGAGGTGCGGTTTACCACGGCCCTGTTTTCCCCCGGGGTCGTACTACAAGCGGCACTGGGCAATTCGTCGTTGGCAAACTCGTGGCAACAGGTCGATCCGGCCGACGTGACCGAACTGGCCCAGAGCCAAGGGCTGCAGATCCTCGCTTCGGTGCAGGATAACAACGTGCTCGGCGACCTAGCGATTCAGCCAGAGGTAATAACGCCCAACGGCGACGGGGTCAACGACGCGCTAACCGTCGATTTTACCGTGCGCCGATTGAGTGGCGAGCGCCCGGTCAAAGTGCGGATCTACGACCTCGGCGGTCGGCTAGTGCGCCGCCTCGATACTCAGAAGCCGCTGGTGGCCGGGAAATACGGGATCGACTGGGCAGCCGACGACGAGCAGGGACAGCGGGTGCCGCCCGGAATGTACATTTTGCGCCTCGACGTCGATGCGGATTCCAAGCGCGACGTGCGGCAAACGGGCGTACAGCACCTGCTGCACGTGGCGTATTGACCCACCTATAGGAGAGTCGGCTGTGTTGTATCCGCGTGCGAAGGTGCTGGTGTTCGTATTGTTAGCGGTGCAGGATCTAGGGGCGGAGCGCCGCACCATTGTCATGGGCGGCGAGAACGGTTTGCCGTGGGCAAGTGGCGGTGGCGCGATCGCGGCTTTGATACAAACCGGGCCGACTCAGGTCGAAAGGAGCAATACCCCGGGCAATGTACTTGAGTTTGACGCCGATGGTCGAGTGGGCTGGCTGGCGCCGCAACAGGCCGATGAAACCGCAAATATCGCCTTGGGTCTGCTCGATCGCGGGGGGCGTCTCGGCGCGCCGACCATCTTGTCTCAGGTCATAAAAGACCAGCTAATTTTTATGATCGACGACGACCCCACCACCGCCTTTGAGCGCAAGACGGCTCGCGGCGGCAGCCAAGTCAACTCGCTTGGGGTTATTATGGATTTCGACCTCGGGGCGCGGTTCGGCGTCGAGCGGATTCAATTTTTTCCCCGCAACGCGCACCCGGATTTCCCCGCCCCCAATTTCCCGTTCCAAAACGATTTCCTGCGCGGCTTTGAACTGCTGCTCAACGACGGCAGCGAAGAAACGCAAGTGGCCAACCAGCCGGTACTGACCACCGTCGCCTTGGAGCCGGAAAACGAAGAGCCGGTTGTCGAACTGACCATCCCGCCGCAATACGTCCGCTATATCCGCCTGAAGTCGCAGACCACCGTGGGGTTTGAGCTTGCCGAATTCCGCGTCTTTGGCTCTGGTTTTGTGCCCCGCGCCGACTACCTTTCCAACATCTTCGATTTTGGCGCGGAATTGGCGCTGTGGGGACGCATCCGCTGGCAGGAGGAACACGTTGGCACCGAACGCCTGTCGCGCTTGCTGATTAGTTCGCGCAGCGGCTGGGACGACACGCCGTTGGAATTTACCCGCCAACATCCAGCCAGTGGGGAGGATGTGCCGTGGCGCGAAGGCGCGACCGCGACTACGGCGGCCGGAGATGTGGTTGAGCTAGACGCGATGGACGATGTTGAAGAAGCCCTCGACCTCTTCAATGCTCTGCCCATTGACCAGCGCAATCAGGTGGCATTGACCCAAGACGAGTACGACGATTTGAAAAGCTCGGCTAAGGGCGACGTGCGCGACGACTTAGTGGCTTGGAGCCGCTGGTCGCCGTCGTATAAGCTAACTGCCGCCCCTATAAACGCTGCAAACATGGGCGACGATGAGTTGGGCGCCCCCATCCTCTCGCCCGGCCCGCGCCGCTATTTCCAGTTGAAGGCCGAATTTAACAGCCAAGACCTAACAGCCGCTCGCGCCCTGGGGGCCTTGGCCTTTACGGTATCCAATCCACCGCTGACCGAGCGGATCATCAGTGAGGTGGTCCCGCGCCAGGTTGAACTGGGGGTGCCGGTATCGTTTACCTATGCCGTCTTGCCGACCAAGATGCGCCGCGGGGTAGATTTGGGTTTTGATGCTTTCGAGATCGCCACGCCCGTGCGCTGCCAAGAGGTTGAGGCTATCGAGGTGGTACACGCCGATGGTCGAGTCCAAACGGCGGATTTCACCGGCGTCGCCTTGACCGAGCTGCCGGTCCAAGACGACAGCGGCCTCTTTGCCGTGGAAGCGGCGACCGAGCGACACCTGCGGGTGCGCTTTCCCGCCATCGCGGAAAGCGATTTGGCAGCGGGCCGAGCCGCCGTGCTCAAAATCCGCTTCAAGTGCCGCGTACTGCGGTTTGGCACGACCTTTACCGGTACGGCTTGGAACAGCGCGACCGACGACCTCGGCCAGCGGGTCATCGGCGGCAACGCCGCCGATTTAGGGGCGGCGGACGACGATTTAATACCTATCGGGGCCGCCGACCCAAACGACTTAGCGGTAAGAGTGCCGCTGGCGGGTGGCCGCCTGATGATCAACGTCGCGGCCCAACCGCGTGTCTTCAGTCCCAACGGAGATGGAGTCAATGACGAGACGCGGATACAGTGCGATCTGGTGCGCTTGGTGGATGCTGCGCCGCTTGTGGTGCGCGTGTTCGATCTAGCTGGCCACCGCGTCCGTACGCTCTTTGCCGGCGAGCAAGGCGGCGGAAGTTTCTCCACTGAGTGGGACGGCACGAATGCTGCTGGACAACAGATGCCCCCGGGTATCTACCTCTTCCGCGTCGATTTGGCCACCGATGCCAAAGAGGAAGCGGTGGTGGGCGTGGTAGAGGTGGTGTACTAAAAGTAAAGGGCCTTAGTACGCGACACCTACTCTGCGTACGCGTACTCCTGGGAGGGTGGGCGTCTCGCCCGCCTGCGGCCACAGGCCGCTGTCTAAGCCGTGCTGAGGCGAGGATGCCACCGGCCCCGACGATGATAGATCGTTTTAACGCAACAGCTTTTTAAAAAAACAAGGAGCGTGATATGGCTGATGACATAGGGATTGACGCTGCCGAGGCGCAGCGTCAGAGACAGGAATTTGTCGCGCAGAAAGGTCGCAAGCCCTCGCCTAGTGGAGTGAACCATAAGGGGGTGACGGACTTGCATTTGGCCGCCGAGCTCAATCTGCATTTGCTCGTTAAATCCCTGCTGGATGAGGGGGCGGAGATCGACGTCAAGTGCAACAAGGCCCTGACGCCGCTACACTATGCGGCAAGGCACAACGCAGCGGCGACGGTTGAGGTGTTGCTCGACCGAGGGGCGGACGTCAACGCCAAGAGCAGCAAGGGCCTGATGCCGCTGCACTATGCGGCAGAGCACAATGCGCTGGCGACGGCCGAGGTGTTGCTCGACCGAGGGGCGGACGTCAACGTCAAAAGCGCAGAAGGCTGGACGCCGCTGCACTATGCGGCCAAGCACAAGGCGGCGCTGGTTGAGGTGTTGCTTGAGCGAGGGGCGGAAATCGGTATAAAAAACAAAGCTGGCCTGATGCCGCTGCACTATGCAACAAAGCACAATGTAATGGCGATGATCGCGGCCTTGCTCAATCGAGAAGCCGAAGTCAACGCGAGGTACGGACATGGCTGGACGCTGCTGCACTATGCAGCAAAGTACAAAGCGACGGCACTAGTTGAGGTGTTGCTCGATAGGGGGGCGGAAATCGACGTAAAAGACAAAGCTGGCTGGACGCCGCTGCACTTTGCGGCCAAGCACAAGGCGGCGGCGACAGTCGAGGTGTTGCTTGAGCGAGGGGCCGAGATCAACGCCAAGAGCCTCGAGGGTCTGACGCCGCTGCACTTTGCGGCCAAGCACAAGGCGCTGGCGACGGTCGAGGTGTTGCTTGAGCGAGGGGCCGAGATCAACGCCAAGAGCCTTGAGGGTCTGACGCCGCTGCACTATGCGGCCAAGCACAATGCGATGGCGATGGTTGAGGCGTTGCTTGAGCGAGGGGCCGCGGTCAACGTAAAAAGTGCCGATGGCTGGACACCGCTGCACTCTGCGGCGACGAATAATGCGATGGCGATGGTTGAGGCGTTGCTTGAGCGAGGGGCCGCGGTCAACGTAAAAAGTGCCGATGGCTGGACACCGCTGCACTATGCGGCCAAGCACAATGCGATGGCGATGGTTGAGGCGTTGCTTGAGCGAGGGGCCGCGGTCAACGTAAAAAGTGCGTCTACCTGGATGCCGCACTCTCTTGGTAGGCTCAAAACTTGGCCCATCATAATTGGGATAAGAGAAAGCGCAGAAGGCTGGACGCCGCTGCACTTTGCGGCAAAGAACAATGCGGCGGCGATAGCGGAACGGCTGTTGAAGCGGGGGGCAGACGTCAACGCTAAGGCCACAAGATGCACAGGATGCTTAGTCTCAGTGAGAATTACGAGAACGCCGCTAGCCCTTGCGGAGGAGTCCAAGGCGATGGCGACGGCTAAAATTTTGCGCCGCTATGGCGGCCGCAGTCTCAAAAAAGAAGAGTGAGGTGATTTCTGTTATTTTTATTAACTGACGTTCCGCCTCGGGTGTTAGGACCTACCCCCTGGCCCCCTTCCTAAAAGGAAGGGGGAAAGAAAGTTCCCCCGAAGTCGAGAACGCAGACTCCTCCTATTGTTTCGCCCCTTCCTAAGAGGAAGGGGGCACGAAAGCTCCCCTCCCCGTTTCGGGGAGGGGCCGGGGGAGGGGTCAAACAGGCCAAACCCAGCCGAAGCAGCCCAGACATGCCGAACATCAGTTATAAAGGAACCCGCCTTCCCTCAGTATAGCCGTCCTGCTCCTTTCACCGACTTGGCGTACATTGGCCCGCGACCGAGATCTCTTAGTTAGAAAGAGCCGTGGCCAACGGCTACAAGGTCCATGACTGCCCTTTTATGCCGCGAAAAGGAAGGAGCTCAAGGAGACTCCGCAATGCGTTTTTTTACTACTGCTGGTCCAGTCAAGCCTGAAAAGCACTACTGTATCCCGCCCCTGGAGCGGCTGAATTTGGCCGAGGTCCTCGCGCTGGTGCGGGACGAGAAGTATTTCGTCCTATACGCGCCGCGTCAGATGTGAGTGGGGTAGAGTCTGCAAAGGTATTGAGTTGTGTATCTGTTTTTAAGGGAGGAATTTAATGGGCAGAACTAGGGGGATACCCGCGTGGCTGGTCCTCTTGGCGGCGGTATTGCCGGCCACTGAGACGACCAGCCAGTCGCTGGACCGTCGTTTCGGGACGCAGCGCGGTGCCCAACTCACGTTTGAGCCACGCGGCCCGGGCGTCCTCTTCGACGCGCTCGACCCGACGCTCAAAAAATGGTACGTGCCCCAAGAGCTATACGTCGACTACGGCTTTCGCCAGTGGGAGTACTCAAATTACGCCAGAGACCTCTACCAACGCTACGTCAACACCAACCGCCAGGGCGGGCCGTTTTACGACCTGTACGGAAATTACCAGACTTGGGGCTGGCTGATTTTCGATTGGAACCAGACGCAACCGGGCCAATTTGGTTCGTCGATCTACAAAGACCCGCGGTTTAATTCGTGGTTCAACGCCGTTACGGTCTCGGCCGATTCGCGCGATCAGTACTACCTGGCGATAACCATTGGCGAGCGCATCCGCACCGCACTGACCCCACTGACTTTTTCAAAGCCGCGTTTTAACGGCATCCAGATGGACTTTGCCGCAGACAAATACGAGGCGACACTGTTGTTTTCCCGCGCCAGCGAGGCGATCCTCGGCACCACCCCGGCACTCCAGCCCAGCACTTCGACCAATGCGACCAATATGATGGGCGGGCGGGCCACGGCGCAGGTGGGAGATTTTGTCAAGGTCGGCGCGACTATGGTCAATGCCCACCACGCGCAGACGCTGGCCGAGGCGTTTGAACGCAACCCGCTCATCGGCACCTTGGGGGCCGAGCAGGGCAGCGATCCGATCCGGGCCATCGCCGTGGTGCTGAGCGACGACTCGCCAGCAGACGGCCGCGGTGGCGCGGCGCTGTTTGCCCACGACATCATCATTACGGCCGAAGATTTCGACACTAAGAAGCGGACCAAATTCCGCTTGCGGGAGGTGGTCGCCGATCCGACCAAATGGCCGGTGATTACCGGCGGCTTTCCCCGCGAGGGTTTTTTGGCGGCCGACGGCGAGGAACAAATCGTCATCAACTACGACTTCACCGACTTGGCGTACATTGGCCCGCGCCCCACCGAGATCGTCGATATTCAGTTCGATCTGGTGGTGGCTAACGACTACAAAATTCAGGTGTGGTCCGATCGCCAGATCGGGCGCGGCGGCTTGCCCAGCCCACCACTTACGAGCTTAGACTTGGCGCAAGCCGGGGCCGTGCTGTTCGATGTCCGCAGTGCGGTCGGCAATGTGACCGACAATTCAAACCAGCAGCGCGTCGTCTTCGACTACGGGCTGCCATCGGCCAACATGGTGTTCGGCTTCACCGTGGAAGTGTTGCAGTTGCTGGGCTTTGACGCCTATGCCGAATACGACATTAGCCGCGCCTACCTCCAATACCCCAACCTCACGCTGGCCAACGCAGACCGCAATCTCAATACCCACGCCCGCGACGCGGCGGCTTGGATGGTCAACGTCTCCAAACAGGCCTATCCGTTTTTCTTGTTCGGCGAAGCCTTCAGCATGGAGCCCGACTATTCGACGACGGCGTTTATCGTCGATTCGGGTGGCAATGTGTACTACGACGACGAACGCACCTCCATGTACGAGTTTGTCGATGACAACGACGACCAAGACCGCACACCCGATTGGAGCCGCTGGGGGCAGGGTGGCCCGGATGCGATCGTCTTCCCCGGTTGGGACGAAAACAACGACTTCGTCTCAGATTTCAACCAAAACGACAACGTCTCGCTGAGCAATCGCATCCCGGACTACGAAGAGCCGTTTTTCCGCTACAACGTCGATCGCCCCGAATTCCTCTTTGGCATCGACCTCAACAACAACAACTGGATCGATCGGTTTGAAAACGACGACTTGCCCGACTACCCCTATCGCCGGAATCACCGGGGCTACAATGTCTATGTCGGCCAACACCTGACGCCACAGGCGCGCTTGACGGTGGGGCGGCTGCGCGAAGACGAGCTATCCTCCAACCGCCGCAACCACGCGACTTACGGCGTTTTCGCGTACGACCGCGACCACCCGCAATGGGGCCGCTTGCGGTTTTTTAACTCGCTGAAAAAGGTCGCCGACAATATCCCCGACGTGCGCCGCGAGCCAACGCTCTATCTGCAGACGGTCTCGCTGGCCCTGGTCGAGGACATCTTGCCGGCCAGAGACACGTGGGTCAACGATAGCTACGTGCAGTTCGATTGCGAACCGCTCAAAAGGCTGAACGTGATCAACAAATTCAAATACAGCCTCTTCAGCCAGCGCGGTCAGGCGTTCAAAAGCGGCGCGGCACCCATCCTCAATCCACGCACGCAGTTTCTGGGTTTGATCAATAAGGCGGATTACACCCGCAAAATTGGCCAGTTTGTGCTGCAACCCAAGGTGAAAAGCGAATATCTCAACCAGACGGCTTTTTTGTCGGCCAATCCCGACCGCAAGGAGTGGATGGGGATCGGCATTTTGCAGGCGCGGTTGCCGGTGTTGAACAACTCCTTCCTCGAAAGCGGCGTGGAGTATTCGATTTTCCGCGAGTTGGTCCTGGACGAAGATGCCTTGCTGGCCGACGGCCCCGCTCAAGACACGGGCGATTTCCGCAACTTGGTCTTGGCCGTGCAGTGGACGACCCTCGGCCACTACCTCGGCTACAAGCTCACTACCCAGTTCGGCGTGAGCTATACCAAGCGGTGGGACGAGGCGGTGGTGTTGGGTGCTGAGAGCCTTGTCAAGCAGAGCGAGAGCCGCTCCTTTGGCACGAGCTTTATCTCGGTGTACGCCGGTGTAGAATGACGCGACGCGATCTGACAAGGTGGGTGGTAGTTTGCCTGCTGGCCGGCGTTGTGCCGGCGGCGGCCCAGCCCGACTACGGCAACCGCTTGGGGACCAACGGGGCCTATTACGCCACTGGCCCACTCATGCAGCAGGCCGCGTTCGTGCCGGCGTTGAAGCGCTGGTACATGCCGCAGGAAATCGCCCCCGAATACCGCTGGCAGTGGGAGTACACCAATTACGCACGGGTTCCCTACCGGCGCTACTTTTCGCCCGGGCAGGAAGGCGACTATTTCTACGACCTGTACGGACGCTATCTGACCAAGGGTTGGCTGGTGTACGACTGGCGCCAGCGACAGCCGACTAGTTCGGGCGGCTCGGGCTTGCTCAAACCGGACGGGCGCTATAACTCGTGGTTTAGCAACCTGCTCGTCTCCACCGATGCCAAAGGCCAGCACTATTTGGCAGTGACCATCGGCGATCTGATCAACACCACCCTGACGCCGATGACGTTCCGCAAAACCCGCTTCAATGGGGTGCAGTTCGACTATGCGGCCGACCGCTTGGCCGCTACGGTGTTGATGTCGCGGATCAGTCTGCCGGTGCATCAGATTGCTCCGGGGGTGCGCGTTCCCATCGTCACTGAAAACTTTACCAACCTGCTCGGCGTCCGAGGCGAGTGGAAGGCACTCGACGCCGTGCGCTTGGGCGCGACGTTTGTCAACGCCCACAACGGCCGGTCGCAAGCCGATCGCGGCGGCAATCCCTTCAAGGGCAAGCTGACCAACGGCCAACTGGAAAATCGCATCAACTGGATCACCGTCCGCATAACGGACGACTCGCCGGCCGACGGCGTGGGCGGCCCGACGGTTTTCGCGCGGGATATCGAAGTGCATACCCAACTCGGCGGCCGCGACACGGTGCTAGTGGGCAGCCAGATCGGCTTTCAGCCGCAGATGGAAGGCGGGACCACGCGCAATGGCTTTCCCGTTGCCGAAGGCGTCGGTAGCGAGGGGGAGATTACTTATCGCTACAATTTCTCTGCTGCAGATCCGGCGGTGCTAGCCCTCGAAGACCTCATCGACGATGCCGACTTGGTCAACAACATCACCGCCGTGAAGTTCCGCTTCCTGCTCAACAACGACTACCGGATCGATGTCACTTCCGATGTCCAAACCGACAACGAACCGTTGGGTGCCCAAGCTAAGTTCCTGAACGTGGTGCGAGCGGCGGGCAACGTCCAAGACAACTCCAACCAGCGGTGGGTCGTTTTCGAGTACGGCTTGCCGACGGCGACCCAAGTTTTTGGCTTCAGCTTTGAGGTCAGCGACTGGGCGGGCTGGCGGATGTACGGCGAGTACAATGTCAACCACCAATTCCGGCAGTACCCCAATATCACTCGTCAGACGCACCCCAGCGCATCCGGCGTGTTGGGGCGTGAATCGGCGACGGGTTGGATGGTCAACGTCGCCAGAGAATTTTATCCCTTCTTCCTGTTCGGCGAGGCGTTCAGCATGGACGCCGAGTACAATACCACGTCGTTCCTCGTCGATCAGGGCGGGCGGATCAACTACGGCGATGACGAAGAGGCCAGATCGGAGTTTCTCTACGACTTGGTAGACGACAACGACGACGACGATATCCGCCTCGACCAGCGGCGCGACAAAGAGGGGCTGGCCGATGGCGCGGTGTTCCCTGGTCTCGACGAAAACAACGACTTCATTTCCGATTTCAACCAGAATAACACGCCAGTGCGCCCCAATTTCATGCCTGACTACGAAGAGCAATTCCTGCGCCACTACGTCGATCGGCCGGAGTTCGTCTTCGCCATCGACTTGAACAACAACGGTTGGGGCGAGCGCTTTGAAAACGACGACGAGCCGGATTATCCCTATAAGCGCGATCGGCGCGGGTACAACGCCTACTTGGGGGCGTGGCTGACGCCGGAGCTGAAGTGGATGGCGGGACAAGAGCAAGTGCAGCGCTTATCTACGGGTGCCAAGAACCTGACCCGCTACGCCCTGCTGGCCTACGAGCGCAATTTTCCGCGAGCGGGCAACGCGGCATTCTACAACATGTTCAAGCTGGTACAGGACGACATCGCTGACGACCTGGTCCAGTGGGTGACAGCGCGGCCCGAACTGGGTAGGCCGCTGGACTCGCCCGGGTCAATGCAGCCGGTCATGGATCCACTGGCGATGCGCGACGCGGTCGTCAATCGGTTGTGGGTTGGCTTCACCGGCAAGCCCTACAAGGGCATCCACAGCGAGAGCAAGTTCATCCACGAATTCATTCGGCAGCGCGACGCCAAGGCCCGAGACCGAGCTGGCCGCCCCATCGCCCGCAACACGCGGCGCCTGGGGCTGATCAATCGCCTAGAGTACCAGTTTTCGCTGGGTCGGCTGACGGTACAACCGCGCTTCAAGCACGAACTCTTCATGGACGACACGCCCTACAATGTCGGTCGCCTAACTAGTGCCACGACCGCCGACCGCCGCGACTGGAGCGGGATTTCCTCGCTCTTGCTGCGGCGTTCCTTTTTGAATCACGTGTCGCTGCAGTTGGGCATCGAGCACCTGCTCTTCCGCGATTTTATCCAAGAGGATGGTTGGCGCGTCGGCGATACGACCGGGGATTTCAGCGAGACCTCGCTCGCCGTGCAGTTTTCCATCGACAAGCCGTATCTGGGCTATACCCTACAAACTCTGCTGGGAATAAGGGTGAGTAGACGCTATCTGGAGCGCTTTGAACAGCCCAGTGCGCGGCAGACGGGCGCCCTCTCCTTCGCGACGGTATATGGCAGTATCCGCTAGGGGTCTGCCGGCGTACTGGGTCATTACGGAACGGAAGACCTTAAAATGGGAAATCACAAGGCGGGCAACCACACAGGGTTGCCCCTACAGGGCGGAACATCTGTTAATAAGGCAAAATAAAATGAACCTGTTATGGTCCTTGTGCGTTGGCTTGTTCCTCGTCGGTTGTGCAAAGGATGCCGAGCAACTAGAAAATCCCGTTTTGGCCCAAGTGGGAGATCGTCGCATAACGGCTTCCCAACTGATCGACTTTGAGCAGCACCTGCCGGCGCAACTAAAGACGAAAAAATCCGGCTTAGACGGCTGGCGCGACTATCTACAGACGATTATCGACAAGGAGATTTTCCTCCAAGAAGCGGTCAAAAGGGGACTCGACGAGTCCCCGGCCGTGGCGCAGAAGCTACAGCGGGAAAAAGCCGCACGGGTGTTGCGGCTGTTGTTTGAGCGCGAATTCCTCGCCAAGGTCCGCGTTGATGAACAGGAGTTGCGAGCGGCCTACGAAGCGGCGGACCAGGAGCGCGAGATCAAGCTGCGTTTGATCATCGTCGCGACGCCGGCCGAGGCCGAGGAGATTCGGCAAAGCCTCGCCGCCGGAGAGGATTTTGCGGCTTTAGCACTTAGCCGGTCGCTGCACACATCAACGGCACCGCAAGGTGGGGAGCTAGACGGCTACCTGCCCCCCAAGCGCATCCCCATCTACCTGCAAGAATACATAAACGCGCTCGCGGTCGGCGAGTATTCCGAGCCGGTCCGCTTGCCCAACGGCCAGTACGGAATCTACCAAGTCATGCACGCCCGGCCGGTGAGTTTTGCCACCGCGAGCAACGCACTGGAGGCCGAGCTGCGCGAGGAGAAGACGACCGCGCTGATAGATGCTTTCTTGGCGCAACTGCGGACCGACATCGACTTGCAAGCCAACGCTGAGACCTTGCATCAGCTACAGCAGTGGATCGCGGCCGGGTACGGCAAATACACCGCGGCCGAACGTGCAGCCGTGCTCTTTCAATTTCGCGGCGGCCGCGTCACGGTGGGCGACTTTTGGGATTACGCGGCCGAGTTGAACATGGGCTTTTCAGACGACATTGCCGAGTCTGTGCGTTGGTTTGCCGAAGATGTGTTGCTGCCGCGCACCTTGTTCCTGCATGTGGCTTACGAAAGGGGGATTGACCGCGAGGAGCAGGTTGTGCGCTGGTATCAGCACCGCCGAGATGCGCTATTGTTGTTGGCACTTAGGCAGACAGCGGTCAAGGACCAAGTCCATATCAAGCCGGCGGCCGTTAGGAAACTATACGGCGAACGCCCCGAGTTGTTCACTGCACCGGCGGAGGTCACACTGCAGGAGATCATGGTGCAAACCCAAGAAGAGGCCGTGGGGCTCAAAGAGCGAATTGAGGCGGGTGAGGATATGGGCGCCCTGGCCGACGAATACACCTTGCGGACGGCGGGAAAAGGCACCCAAGGTACATTCCACATCCACGCTTTTGAGCAACCCTTCTACCGAGAATTGATCGACGCCGTACACAACGCCGAGGTCGGCCCGTTGTACGGCCCGCTCGCGGTGACCGCGCAGGCTGCCCAAGTGGTCGGGCCGGAGGCCATGCCACGGGGCGGCGAATACTATTCGGTGTTCAAAGTGCTGAAGTCGAATTTCGGTAGTGCGCCCGAGCCTTTTGACACGGCAGAGAAGCGGGCGCGGGCACTGTTGAAACGCGCTGAAGAGAGCCGCTTGGCGGATGCGTTTTTGCGGGGGCTGCGGCGAGGCTACGAAGATAGGGTCGTCGTGTATGACGATCGTCTAAAGGCGTTGTTGCCTTGATGGGTGGGGCGATTGAGGCAGCCGCGCCGACGATTGCCATCAGTCTTTTCGTGGGGTATTTGGGGTGCAATGAATAACCGAAACAGAAAATCGAATCGGTTACAGAATTACGATTATTCCCAGTCGGGGTATTATTTTGTAACGACTTGTACACAAAACCGAATGCATTATTTTGGCAATATAAAAAATGGACAAATTAAATTAAACAGATATGGGAAAATTGTTCGACAATGTTGGTTAGATTTGCCCAACCATTACCCCAATCTTTCATTGGATGAATGGGTAATTATGCCCAACCACATACATGGTATTTTGATTGTAAGGAACAATAGGGTAAAAATAAATGATGGTGATGACGTAGGGACAGGTTTGAAACCTGTCCCTACCAACCATGGCATATCCGAATTTATACGTGGCTTTAAAACCTTCTCATCCCGTCGTATCAATGAAACATCACCTCCCAGATTGTTTCGCTGGCAACGTTCCTTCCACGACCATATCATCCGAAATGAAAAATCACTGGCTAACGTTCGCACCTATATTCAAAACAACCCTCGGCGTTGGGAATTGGATATAGAAAATCCGCACAACCAACCTATTAATAATCAGTAAGGATCCTAAGGAGGACCAATCGTGAAAATCACCAATGTCGAAGTCATTCACTTTCGCACCAAACACCGCGGCCGCAGTGCCGGCTCGCGCTGGGGCTACGGGGTGTGGCTCGACGACCAAGAGGTCGAAAGCACGGGTGCGATCACCCGCATTTCCACGGACGCGGGCGTCGCCGGGCACATGCTGGGCGGCAACAAGGCGACCATGGAAGGCCCCATCAAAAATCTCCTAGTCGGCGAGGATCCGCTCAATCGCGAGAAGCTATGGCATTGGCTGGACCAGATGTCCACGTTTGGCCACAGCCTCGCCGAACACGAACTCGGTGTTGTCGATTGTGCATTGTGGGATCTGGCCGGGCAAAAAGCTGGGATGCCGGTGTACCAACTGTTGGGCGGCAGCCGCGGCAAAGTCGAAGCCTATGCCAGCACGTACCCGAACTTGGGCGGCCCCGAAGTGTATGAAGAGCTGGCGCGAGCGTGCGTAGCGCGCGGCTATAAAGCCTTTAAGGTACACGCCAACATCTGCTGGAATCCACATACGCGGGAGCCAGCACCGCAACTGCCGGGATTTCCCAGGGAGGATGTGGAGATTTGTCGCGCCGTGCGCGAGGCGGTAGGCGACGACATCGTGCTGATGCTCGATCCGTTTGGCGTCTATACCTTGGAGGAATCGCTGTGGGTGGCGCGGGAATTGGCAGCATTGAACTATTACTGGTTGGAACACCCAATGGTCGAGACGCGGGTGGAGGCCTATCGCCGCCTGACGCAGCAAACCTCCATCGCCATCTGTTCGCCCGAACACGTCAAAGGTGGTCCCTTTGCGCGGGCCGAGTGGCTGTTGCAGGGGGCCTGCGATATGTTGCGCATTGATGTGAATTACGGCGGCATCACCGGCTGCTGGAAGCTCATCAATTTGTGCCAACTCTACGGCGTGCAATGCGAACTGCACGGGACTGGGGCCCCGCACGTGCATTTGGCCGCGGCCGCTCCCGCAGCCACCTGCCGCTATTACGAGCGCGGTCTGTTGCGGCCCGGGCGGGATTACGACGAGAGTCCACCGCATCTCGATCAGATTGCCGATCCTATGGACCGCGAAGGGCGCGTACACGTAGCACCGGAGCCCGGGTTGGGCATAGCCTACAACTGGGATTATATCGATGACCACCGAATTTGAGCGCAAGATCTGCAGCGCGATCCTAACCGTTGGCCTGCTGTGGGCCCTGTCGGCCGCCGCACTGGAACGGCCGGATACCACCTTCAAAATTTTTCAGTTCCCCGCCGATCAGATCCCCCGCGTCGATGGGGATGTAGCCGACTGGGATATGGTTCCTGCTGACTACGCCATCGGCATCGATCAGCTCAAAGACACCGTACACGACAGCCCAATCGATACCACCGACCTAGACGTCACCATGCGCGTCGGCTGGGTCAAGGGGCTAAACCGACTCTACTTCCTCTACCAAGCCTATGACGACTACTGGGATTTCAGCCACCGCGATCTGCACAACGACATTTTGGAAATCGTCGTCGATGGCGATTTGTCCGGCGGTCCGTTGATCCCCCAACTGCGCGAGGACCAGGAGACCAATGGGCTGGAAGGTCTCGACGGCCACTTCAAATTCCACGGCGTCCACGCGCAAAACTACCACGTCCTGACCCCGGCCGACGGCAAGCCTTGGACTATGGTCTGGGGAGCCAATCAGTGGATCTACGAGTTGCCTTGGGCCAATGCGGCGGCGAGCTACGATTTTGCGCCGGGCGACAGCGGGCACTACACGCTCGAATTTTGGCTCACTCCTTTCGACTACGCCCCGGCCGACGGGCCGGAGCGCGCCGTGGAGTCGAAGCTCGAAGAGGACGCCTTGATCGGCCTGACTTGGTGCATCCTCGACTACGATGATGTCGAGGTCAAACAGCAAGAGTTCGAGGGTTTTTGGAATCTATCGCACAAGACGACCATGTTCGGCAACGCCTCCGACCTAGTCGGCTTCCGGCTGATGCCGCTGGAAGAAGCCTGGCGCGATCCGGTTGAGGCGCAATGGGAATTTACCGTCCTCGATATGGAACGCCGCCTGATCGCTTTTAAGGATTTATCCTACGGGGATATCCGCTCGTGGCATTGGGATTTCGGCGATGGCAACACCTCGACCGAGCAACACCCCATCCACCAGTACGCCGAGCCCGGGACGACCTATACCGTCACGCTCTACGTCGAAGGCCCCCAGGGGAAGGCGCGGATGTCAAAAGTGTGGGACGTGATCATCCGCTGAAATGGTCGAGCTAAGAAGCGTCTTAAAATTTCGCTTGGCGTTGCTTGGGAGTGGGCGCTAGTGGGCGGGGGCCATTGAGGACCTTAAAACAGCGTCTAAGAGTCTGATGCGGTGGGGGTGGGTAGCTGCGGGTATTGGGGCCTTGGCGCTGAGCCTGCGTCTGGTA
>RKRN01000173.1 GCA_007571365.1 Candidatus Latescibacterota bacterium | reverse complement strand
CAAAAGTCCAATGGTCGCAGGCTCTATATATAAAAAGAACCCGTCGGCCGCCGCTCTTCCCATGGAATCCAATACTGCTGCTACGATAGAATCGCAGGGGGAGTTAAATACAAAAATCGGCTGTGCAAAAGCCGACCGACTCAGCGTCTTCGACTCCTCCGGAATCCTGTCCCACTGAAAAGACGACCCCTATCAAAAGAATGCTTACTTTCAAATACGAATCATACGCTTTCATGGATACGCTCCTATTTCTGATTTCTGATGGGTCGCCTTGATGCGTCCCCACGAGTGGTCTAATATCGCCGATTCGGCCAGTGTATCCGCGGCATATAGCGAGGCAAGAGCAGAAAGTACCGAATCTTCCAAAGGCGAACTCCCTAGACACGTACCTTCACATGCTTGAGCCCACTCAGACGTGCGTGCAGATTCCACATATGGTAAGTCGTGGTAAGCCTTGAAAGCCGCCACAAAATCAACCCCCAGTGGAAAACGCAACCAAAAATATCGTTTATACCCAAACGACCATTCACCGCTCGCACCGTGTTGGAGACAGATTAAACCATACTTGTGTGCAAGCGAATCAAAAGAGGCGACTCCCGTGCCCGTCTCACCACGCTGAACAGCCGCAAGAAGAGCCGCACTAATCTCGTCTATCTCTTTGAGCCAAATCCCGATGGTCGCAGGCTCCATAAATAAAAAGAACCCGTCGGCCTCCGCTCTTGCCATGGAATCCAATGCTGCTGCGAAGATAGAATCGCACACGGTATCGATTACAAGCTCCTCCTGTGCAAAGGCCGGCCGACTCAGCGTCTTCGACTCCTCCGGCCTCCAATCCCACTGCCAAAAGACGATCCCTACCAAAAGAATCCCTACTTTCAAATACGAGTCATACGCTTTCATGGTTAGGTAGCTCCTATCTGCCCGTTGAGCCGGTAATTCACTGATGTTACGCAGTCGCTGGTTATCGTCGGCCCCATGCTGGCCCCTGGCGTCCTTCCCGCGCACACGACATCCAGTCCCGCGAGCCGACCGGTTGTCTGGGCACCGGATGCGGACTTTCCAGCCCAACCGGACCTTGTTCAACCCCACTGCGTAACGTCAGTTATTCAGTGCCGCCTTCGTTTTCTTTTTTGTCATAAATAATGCGGCGCAGCACGGTGCCCCATCGCTTAAAGCCTAACGGCCTTTATCGGCCAGAGACGCCCTCGCGTTCGCGTTCATAGAACGCACAAGCGGGGAGACGCGATAGACCTATCGCACCTCCCCGCTGCAAAATAAAGTGAGAAAATTTTACTCGTCGAACGTCGCCTTAATTTTCCCCCAAGTACTGCCTTCAACCGCCGTGCCAGCATCGCTGCCCCGGGTGTACTCACCTACGGTCAATAGGGTAAAGTCAGAGGCGAAATCCTGATCTCTATGCGCCCCATTGACGTCCCCGGTGACCAGCTGATGGGTCCGAGCGGCGCCCTCAGCAGGCGTTGTATCGGCCTCGTTGAGCTGGTAGGTGAGACCAATGGTCATGCCCGGCTGCAAGACCACGCGTTCGGTAGAAGCCTCGTCGTTTTCCAAGTTGACCCACAGCGGCATGGCGAACTCATAGCCGAGTGTGACATTGGTCGAGCCATGCGTAGCACCAGGCGGACTGAGACCGACATCAGCTTCAATATAGGCCGTGGCCCACTGCTTAGCCGGATCGGCATCTTTGCGCAGCCACGTCGTGCCATTGCCGTAGGGCGTCGAATACCCGCCGGGCACCTGCACGTGCATGGTCCACTGCTGGGCGTTCACTTGGTTCGGATCGCGATACGGCCCGCCGCTGTGATCGCCATCGGTAATAATTTCGAGGTCGTCCTCATACCACCCATTCTCAGGATCTGTTTCGGCCGCGTGCAAAGAATCGTCCGTCACCCGCACAAAGCCCAAGATGCGGTTGTCGGGCGGCTGCGTCCAAGCAGTCCTGATGGAAACATCGATATCGCTCTTGTCTGGAATCACCTGTTGGACAACCTCGCCCATTTCGTCGGGCGTGATGATAAAGTTGGGGTCGTACCACGCCCAATCGCCGTCCTCGCCATCGGCGACGTACGGCACATCCGCGGGCCATTCCAAAGCGAAATACCCAAAACCATTGGCGTTGCTGTGCGCCAAGCACGTGCTGGCAGCCAACAGCAAAATGCCAAAAACAGCAAAAATTCTCATGATTAGCCTCCTGTTAGAGAATAGGTTGACTGTTTCGCGTGTCAGATCTGATCTTCCTACTAACAACTAAAACCTCCTTTTTAAAGAGTTATACCATACGACCGTAGGGCCGTCGCTGGATGCGCGGGCGTCTCGCCCGCCTGGCGGGGGCCGAGGTCCGCACGCATAGAAGGGATGCATGTACCAGAAGGGTCGCGTACTTAGCATACGACCTTTTGCCCGTGCAAAGTATTTAATAGCATAGTGCAAGTCAATTCTTACGACGATTGGTACACGAAAGCTATAAGCCATGCTCAACTTCCTGCTGAGCGGCTTGCTCGCCGGCGGCCTGCTCTTTGCCTGCGGCGACGCGGCACTCGACGACGAAGCCGACATCCCCCGCCACCGCTCGCTCATAATGAACTGCACACCGCCCAACACCTGCGCCGGCCAAATTCAGGACTATGACTCCTTCAACCCATTTCTCCCCGGCAGCATCTCCAGCACCGGACACAACTTCCTCTACGAACCGCTCTACTTCTACAATCCTTATGAGCAAAATGAGCAAAACCTCATACCCTGGATTGCAACCGACCACCAGTACAACGACGACTTCACCGAAGTAACCATCCACCTCAGAGACGGAGTACAGTGGAGCGATGGCACGCCTTGGACTGCGGCCGATCTGGTATTCACAATCGACATGCTCAAAAAGAACGCGCCCGTCCTCAACGCCTCGGTCGATATGGAGCTATGGGTGGCAGAGGCCAGCGTCGTAGATGACTTGCAGGCGAAAATCGCCCTGAAATCGCCGAATCCGCGCTTCGTATTCGAGTATTTGACCAACCATTTCGGCAACGGCATCCCCATTGTCCCCAAGCACATCTGGGCGGGAAAAGACGCGAAAACCTTTGCCAACCTCGATCTCCAGCGCGGCTGGCCGGTAGTCAGCGGCCCCTACCGGCTCGTCCGCTCCGAGCCTCAGCAGCGAATTTGGGATCTGCGCCGCGACTGGTGGGCGGCTGAGATCGGTTTTCGCCGACTCCCCCGCGTAGAACGCCTGATCTATCTGCCCTACATGGACGAAGACAAAAGAGTGCAATTGCTGATCAGCAACCAAATGGATACCTGTCTGGATCTGCGCCCGTCCAATATCAAGACGATCCTCGACCAGAATCCCGAGGTATCCACTTGGACCGGCCGCGAACCACCCTACGGCTACCTCGATTGGTGGCCCATTGCCTTGGGCTTTAACAATCTCGAAGCACCTTTTGCGGATGCGGAAATCCGCTGGGCCATCAACCACGCCATTGACCGGCAGCAGCTCGTCGAGGTCGGCTGGCAAGGCGCGGGGACGTATGCCCTGCTGCCCTTTCCAGATTTCCCGCCCCTGCGCCGCTTCACAAATCAGCTCGAGGACCTGCTCGCCCGCTATCCTGTTGGCACCCACGACCCGGCCAAGACCGCCCAGATCATGCAACGCCAGGGCTGGGCCCGCGAAAAAGGCATCTGGACCAAAGAAGGTACGCCGTTCAAAATCACTATCGACCTGCATCCAAATCTCCACGACATCGTTCCGGTGTTGGTCCAACAGCTCCGCCGCGCTGGTTTTGCTGCCGGCTTCAGAATGACTTCCGACTATTATACCCGCATGACTGTGGGCGACGCCCGGGCCTTTCTGATCGGCAATGCGGGCAGCGTCCGCGACCCGTACTTCACCCTCAGGCTCTATCACAGCCGCTACGTTCAACCTACCGGCACAGCCGCTATCTACTTCTGGCGCTGGCAAAACGCCCGCTTCGATCAGATCATCGATCGCATGGCTGGCACAGCCCCGGACGATCCGCAACTGCACACACACTTTAGCCAAGCCATGGAAATCTGGCTGCGGGAACTGCCTTCCATTCCACTGCTCCAGTGGTACCACAGAATCCCCCACAACCAAACCTACTGGCAGAACTGGCCCACGGCCGAGACCCCTTATATCAACAGTGCCTATTGGGCGCGCACTTGGCTGCTGGTGCTCCTCGAACTCGAACCTGTGCAATAGCCCCGCCCCACTGTGAAGAAGCTATCGTGAAAATCGCAGTCCTTTTGTTCGGCATCCTCTTGGGCTGCGCCGAGAACCATTCCATCGTAGCGCGAGTCGCCGATCGCCCGGTTGCGCTCGAGCAGGTGGAAAAAGTCTGGGACAAGCTGCCGCCGGCGCAAAAACAATCAAAGCGAGAAGTCCTAGAGACCCTTATCCAGCGCGAGTTGCTGTTCATAGAAGCCGAGCATAGAGCCTTGGCTAAGAGCGCCCAGGTTGTCGCCGGCTTAGAACGCGTGCGCCAACA
This sequence comes from Candidatus Latescibacterota bacterium, assembly GCA_007571365.1. Taxonomy (GTDB): domain Bacteria; phylum Latescibacterota; class UBA2968; order UBA8231; family UBA8231. The sequence goes on along the minus strand of RKRN01000173.1, from coordinate 1,881 downwards.
ACGGTCGGTAGAACGCCTCATCGACAGGGAGGTTAAAGCGCTTATAGCGATCTCTGACGCAGAAATCAAAGCCTATTACGACAACAGCGACCTACCCACCAAGCGCGAGGTGCGAGGGCGGCATATCATGGTGAAAACGGCGACCGAAGCGCAGACGCTCTACCAAGCACTTCTAGACGGCGGAAATTTCGCCGAACTGGCCCGGCGCTTTTCCCTGGACCAGCAAACCGCTGATAAAGGAGGAGACCTAGGCTACTGGGACGAGTCCTTGATGGTCGGCCCGGTCAGCGAGGTACTCTTCTCCAGGCAGCCGGGCGAGCTGTCTGCGCCCTTTCAAGGCCGAGAGGGCTACTTCCACATCGTGCGCGTCGAGGACCAGCGTCCGCTGCCTTATGAGTCGATAAAAAAGAGAATCAAAGATAGGCTCTATGCGGATCGCCTTGCCGGGCGCACGGCCGAGTTTCGCACAAATATCAGCAAACAGTTCAAGCTGCGGCTAGTCGCAGAAACCTCGTTGCAGCTAGTAAAGCTGGGCAAAACCGCTTCGCATGGCCTGCCCGAGCTCAGCGGGGACGAGCAGTTATCAAGGCCGCTCATGCTTTACGAAGGCGGCCAAGTCGCGCTTGGGCAGTACCGGCAATGGCTCATCGCCACCTCACCCCAACGGCGGCCAGTAACCGTAGATACCGCGAGTATTGCTCGGTACGCCCGACGCACAGCCGTTGATTCCGTGCTGCTGCCGCTAGCCGCTCAACAGGCCGGGCTAGCCGACGACGACGAGATGCAGCTCTACTTAAAAAAGCGTCGAGCAGTACTCATGATCGAAGAGCTGCGCCGCTTAGAGGCAGAAGCGCCGATTGTCAACCAAGCTGCTAGGCGGGCCTATTACGAGGAGCATCGAGCTTGGTTTACCGAGCCCGATTTGCTCATCTACGAAGCCATCCTGCTCCACCGCGAAGCAGACGCACTCGACGTTGCCGCCAAGATGCGCCAAGGAGCCGACCTGTGGACTTTGGCCCAAGGCTATCCGCGCTTTCACGACGCTTGGTTCCACTATAACATTTACCACATCCACCGCGAGGAAGACGAACAACACGCCCACTCCCCGCACACCATGTCGGCCGTGTTAGCGGCGGTCCGCAAAACCCCGGTGGGAAAAGTCGGCGGGCCTTTCTTGGTGCATTTCCAGCCGCGAGAAAAAGTCTGGCCGGGCTACATCGTGTTTCGCACGCTGGAGCAACGCCCGGCCCGGTTGCTACCTTTTGCCCATCCCGAGGTTCAGCAAACCATCAAAAAGATGGTGCGCGCCGCAAATGGCCAGCGCATTGAGGAACGCTTTGAAGTTTTTCTCAACCAACTGCGGGAAAAGTACGCCGAGCGCATTGAAATATACCCCGAGCACCTCGCATCCGAACCGGCCTTCTAAGTCGTCGCTGGGTACGCGGGCATCTCGCGCCAGCGACGCGAAAGTGCCGGTATTCGTCGTGGCCGTCGCTGGGTGCGCGGGCGGTATATAGTTCATCGTGGCGCAACCTCTACGGAGTCGCTGGGTGCGCGGGCGTCTCGCCCGCATAGCGAGGCCGAGGTCCGCACGCCTAGAAGGGACCCATGCACCGGAAGCGTCGCGTACTTAGCCGACCTTATAAATCACTGATGTTGCGCCGTTTTTGTCATGCCTGTCCAGCAAGGCCTAGGAGCACAATGCAATCAAGCGTGATCACCGCCCTTTTCTTGGGCGTCTTTAGCTGCATACCCCTTGGGGGACAGAATCTAAACTTTGCACCGGCCAAACCCGCGGGCTCGGCCAAGATACAAAGTTCGCTGTGGGCGTCGGCCGCGCCGCGGGCGGGAAAGCCGAGCGGCGCCGGGCCGGATACGGTC
>RKRN01000233.1 GCA_007571365.1 Candidatus Latescibacterota bacterium | reverse complement strand
GCGCGTCACCTCAGCGGCAGCTCGTCGCTTAGCTTCCTTGAACAAGCTAATTTCATCTACTTCCCGCGACGCGCTGTAGATGCCGTCCATGCCGGCACCGGCGCGATCGGTGTCCACCAGTAGCAAGGTTGCTTCGCCCTTGTTCTCGCGTATCTCGACGGCGTGGTCCGCGGTAATGGTTCGCCGGTCTGCATCGTCCGACTCTGCGACGCGCCGAATTTGCCAATTGTTGTCCCGTTGCCCCGTGGAGTCGGCACATAGGCCGAACTTGTCGTCTTCAGCGAGCCTAGCCACCACCTTCGGGGTCAGGCAACGGACGAAGGCCACAGTACCTGACTCGGCGCGGCCCAGTATATTCGCGAACGCGCCCCCGAGTAGCTTTCCATGTAGGTTAGTCCATTCCATATCAGTTCTCCATCGCTGGCTTAAAGCGAGGCTTCAGCCGCTTCATTGCTTCTGCATCGTTGACCCCAACCAAAAGCCCCAAATCGCGCAGTCGCCGATCCAAAATCGCACGATTCCTTTGCAGCAATTCATTGGATATCATCATCCCCTCCGGGGCGGTATCCACGTAGAATCCATATCGTTCGCACAAGACTTCGAGAAACTCCTTGAACGAAAGGGGGCGGACGCCCGGTTTGTTGCCGCTTTTCAACAAGTGAAGATGGGTCAGATAGTCCAATACCGAATCGGTGAACGTGAGCGAGCGCACATCGCGTCTCCGGCGCGTTGTGCTTCCGCCCAGACCGTGCGTGGTCGTCCTCTTGGCCGCCAGCCCATTAGGACGTCCGGTGAGCAAGCTAGAGTCGATCATATCCATGAACTTGGTACGAGATTGCGACCCCATTAACACCATCAGGCCATCGGCAAGCCGCCAGACCGGATTGGGCTGGTTGTCGGCATTGCCGAGAATCTCCGCGACCTCCGGATCTTCGTCCCGTAGTTTCTCAGCCAGCGTGTCGGAATCCTCTTCTATCCGGTCCAAGATTCCTCGTGCTTCTGGGCGACGATCATGCAGCAACTCCCCCAATAGATTTAGCCAATCCGTGGCATACGGTCGGGTAGCAATATCCTGTTTTTTAATTTTTCGGTTGTTCCGCGCCCGATAATCCAGCAGCCGCAGCACCATCAAAAGAACCGGGAAACGCTCCATGCGCCGCATATAATCGTCCATCGACTGCTCGGCCACAGCCCGGATACTTCGCTCAACCCCGTTGGAGCAATCCACGAACAAGGAGGCTGGGCTCTGCTGATCGCGGTCTGGCACCTCGCCTTTTTTTGACCATTCCAACAACAGCTCGACCGTGCTAGTGAGAATAGTCGTCAGACCTACGGCAATACAGGACTCCAACATTTCCACTAGGGCGTGGCGTGGCGCAGGCTCGGCATACGCACGCACAAAGCGACGAATGTCCGCGGAGAAATGGCGCGCTGCACGCTCGGCGATGGGACGTTGATTGGGGATGTGGTCGCGCATCTTGCTTGGTGCTGTCTTGAGTTGCTGAGCGAGGCGAATCATCAATAATTGGTCCAGCCCAACAGAGTCGTCTTGTTCCTCAAACCGATCCGACGCCAAGTCGCTCAAGACCGCTCCGCGGCGGGCAACGCCTTGACTAAAGGCACCTAGCAAAACGTTCTCCTCGTACTTTTTTCCTACCGGAAACCACGTTTTCTTATTTTCGCTCAACTCAACAGATTCGCCTTTCTTCTGATCGGCCAGCATGGCTACGATCATTTCGGGAACGTAGCGGAGATTAGCTACGCTGTCGGGTAGATCGACCCAACTCGCCATATAGTGGGCCGGTGCGACCCGCTGGACTTGCTGATCGCGGCCGAGGCTGTGCCTGACATTTTCCAAACAGAAACAGAGCAGCAAATCGCCGAGAATGGCCTTTTCGGCTTCTCCAGCGAAACCGTCCAACGCTGGCGCACCAGACAGTCTCGCCGCGATGCGCTTAATATCCGCCGATCTCCTTCTCTGGCTAGGGGAGCCACTTTTATCGCCGAAAGTCTTGAGAAAATTCCCGCGCCCTCTACGCTGCCCAAAGCGAAACATGTAGAAAACCGCGGGAAGGATCGCCGCCAACTCGAAACCCTGCACCGAGACTGGCAACACCTTGTCGTAGTTACCGGACCAGATCTCCCGGGTCATATCGGGAGACAAGACATCTTCGACGAGTTTGCGCGCACTATCGGCCATTTTTTGTTTCCTCCGCTAGCCGCTGAATAACCATCTGCTGCTGAACGCCAGCAGCATCTTCGACAATCTTCGCAGAAATCTTATAGATCGCCTCGTCCTGCATCGGATTCCAAGCCAATATCTCGCGATCATCCTCGCGCACCAGCCTCTGTACAAAGATGGACAAGTGGGCAAAGGTGTCGTCGGTCGAGACATCGCCCAACTGATAGCCGTCGTTCAGTTCTAACAGCAGGTGGAACAAATCGGCACCGAGGCGGAGCCGATCTTCACGGCCATCTCGATAGTGATAGATCAGAAAGGCTTGGCGGTGGAGCCGATCGAGCCCCTCAGTTTCGGCAGGTAGGTCTGCTTCAAGCTGAAAACTAGTCAGTGGCTTCTCCACCCAAAACGCGGTTTCCGTAGGAGTGCGTGGCGTGATGCGTAGCGGAACGACGTCGGGGCGATCTAATGCTTGCGGCGGCAGGCTTTCCAAGCGGGCAATTCCCGCGCATAGCCTGCGGCACAAGTCATCGCGCTCGGTCGTGGGCATTATCGGGAGTTCTCTGAACGCTCGATAATACCGCGCTTGAGCCAAGCCGACGTCGTCAGAGCCGACAGCTTCGATCCCTTCAAAGTAGGCCCGCCGTCGCGCCGATTCCAACGTCAACTTCGGAGCCATCCGCAGAAGACGCCGATCAAGCTGCGGATGCGCTTCAAGAGCCGGGTCAAAGCGAATTAGCTCTTGCAATAATTCGCCCTGTCGCCCCGGGGCCTCCGGCGCAAAGGCGCGGTCCCAATAAGGCAAAGGAGCTTCTGCGCCGCTGTGATAGTCGCGGCAGAAATGGACGCCGAACAGGATATAGACCAGTGCAGCCCGCAGTTCGCGGACGGTAATGTGGGTTTCGCCGCGCAGATGCACGGCTTGCAACATCTCGAACAATCGTTGCCGAGCGTGCTCGCGTTCGCCTTGGGGGGCTTGGGGACCAAACAGCCGCATGGCACGGCGGACCTCACACCGATCTTGAGCCGAACACGTCTGGCACGGCTCCCAAGTCTCGGGGGCCTTCTCTTTGCCGTAGAGGCTGTCTATCAGGTCGGCGAGAAAGTCAGTCTCAATGTTTGACTCGCTCGGCACAACGCTGCCAACGAGAGACCGCTGATTGAGGTTGATAAAGCGAATGTGCGATTCGGGAGCGGGATCTTCATCGTCAAGCAAGGCGCGGAGAGCCTTTGTCAGCGGCGTTTCATCGCTGCCCTCAATCCACTCCAAGAGACGACCATCGTTGATCGCCAGCAGATGGACGATATCCTCGCTCGGCGGCCCCTGTTGGAACGGCTGCAAGAATTCATCCAACAGCTCATCCGCAGAACGTCCCTTCCACGACGCGGACCCGTCGAGATTCATGCACACGAGTCGGCCGCCATCCATCTGATTTTCTAAAATGCGCTTTGAAGAATTGTATATGCCGAATCCAAGTTGCCCAGCCAAGTGCTGAAGCAGGGCGGTTTTCCCGTCGCCGGCATTGCCGCACAGAATGACGAGCCGAACATCTCGCTGCAGAACATCTCGCTGCAGAACATCGTCGTATAGCGCGTATTCAAGGGAGGTTTCAACATAGGTCTGTTCGGCAAAATCTGTGTCCAGCCCGCGTGTTTCGCTGTTTCCCCAGCGCGAGCCGGGGTAGGATTGCAGCAAGGATTTCAACCAGGGCACTTCGTTCTGGCTGCGCACAGAAGATTCCGCTATTGGCTCCGCGACTTGACCAGCGGATTCATCGGCACTTTCGGCCTCAGCGGCTAGTGCTTCTCCAGTATTATCGGGGTCTCCAGCCAAGTGAGACCTAACGTCCGCCACAGACGCAAACCGCTGCTCGGGGTCGGGATGCGTGGCCTTGTCCAGAAATGCGGCAACGATTGGGTACGCCTCGCGCTCAATACCGTCCCAATTCAAGCCGCGGTCTTTGGCTTGGATGCCGTCGTACATAAACGGCTCTTTTTCAAAAAGCACGTGAAAAAAACTGGCGGCTAGCGCAAAGAAATCGTCCGCGGGTGCAGCCGGCCGGTCTTTGAGGTGCAGATGCGGGCTATACATGAGAGTGCCGGGATTAGGAGCCGGCTCGTCTATCTTGACCACGCAGTCGTAGTCTGTCAGCACGAGTTTGTGGCCTGCAACAATCATGTTGCGCGGGCTTACGTCGCCATGTACCAAGCCGTTGCGATGTAGAACGTCCAAGGCATCGCAAACCGTCCTCAGCCAATACACGGCTAGCACTTCTGCTGATTCTTGTTGGAGATCTTCGGCGAGGATCGGCAATACGCCAGCCAGTTCGCTCAAGGGTTCGCCTTCGATCCACTGCATCAAGGCCACGAATTCATTGTCGTGCCATTGTTCGGCCATTTCAAATATGGTCGAAAGGGCGACCGAATCAGCGAGATGCGAATGGGCTAGATTGTATGCCTGCAAGACGCGCTCGCCGATTCCCTTTTCCAAGACCACTTTGGCGACATAGGCACCGAGATCGCCGTCGGTCGCGCCATCGATCCGCACCACTTTGAATGTGGTTCCGATACCGCCGGTGCCCAACCGCGAAACGATCCGGTAATCCCGGCTGCGGAAGTTCACCTTCTGCCCCTCGGTCCAGAAGCGGGCCGACGGGGCGACGACGGTTGGCTGTTCGCCCAGCAGGTCCGACAACGAATCGCCGAGTTTTTCTAATGTAGTTCGCTCCGCCGGATCGTCTGTCTTACCCTCGGCTAGTGCCATACTAGCCTCTAAACTTTCGTCATCGCCTCGTTCTGCGAACAACACCGCCAGACTAGCGCACAACGAATACACATCGGATCGGCGATCCGCCATTCCAAGGCCCTGTTTGCGAATTTCAGGGGCCACCGAAACGTCCCACTCGTCCTCTGCGCCACCGGAGACCGCCACGGTGATATTCGCCGGAATCCGGGCATACTGGAAACCAGTCAAGATCGGCGTGTTGTCGTGTTTAACGAGAATCGTTTTTGCGGTGAGGTTGCGGTGCAGCATGGGTTCGTCGCCCTCGGCTGCTGCATGTAACTCTGTCAATGCGCGAACCGCAGCCCGCGCGAAAGCCAAACGCGCCTTTGTATTCCAAGTGTCATCTTGGCTGCGCTGTTCTATGTTGGGGGCTGCCGGGTCTGCGACCGTAAAAAACCACATCTCGCCAGCGTATCCCTGCGCTTCTTGGAATGAGTCGATAATACGCGGGGCCCAAGCGTGGAGTTGCAGCCGATGTAGCGCGTCAAATTCCCGCCGCGCTCTGTCCTGAGGCTTCGCCCGATCAGTCGCCGATACATCGTAGAGATGAAGAATTACAGGATCGCGACGTGTGGAATGCGTTCCCTTATAGATTCGGTGAAATCGCTCGTCCACAGGTGTCTGGAGCGTCAGGTTGACATAGCTGACCAATCGCCGCAGCACACCGTCCATAGCCACACTAGCTTTGGGATATAGAACTTCGCCCAGCATTCGGACTTGCGCTGGTGCCAAGGACTCCGGCTCATTTAGTGCCAAAGCACCTTTCCAAGTTTTCAACGTGTGAAATCGAACGCCGCGTTTTTCCTCGCCCTCAAGCGGCTTGACTTGCGCGGCATCCTGCGTGACCAAAAATACCCCATCCACTCGCCCCAGTTGCGGGAACTTCCGGCGTAATGTGGTGCCAATTTTACGCGCCTTATCTGTTACGCGCTCGGCTTCGCGTTCTACAAGGTCGGCATTCTTCTTCACCCAAGTCGCGTTCCAGTGCTTGACTTCAATGACTCGGACGCCGGGTGGACCAATGGCGATAATGTCGATTTCGTCGGATTGGCGATGATGAGTGGTGGAAAACGCGAGGTTGGTCAACAGCAGCCACTCGCCATTGCCCTGTTCAGCTATCAAACGGGTCTTGAGTTGGGTAATAGCTCTGCGCTCGCTCTCGTTGACGGCTGGTCCACAGCTAATAGGAATTACTTTCACTTTTCGGCGCTTTCTATACGCATTTGACTTCCTACCCCACGCGATACCGCTCCACCGCCTCCATGTCCAGCTCAACGCCCAACCCGGGCGCATCCGGCACAGCGACGTAGCCATCGACCGGCATCAGCGCACCGCCGATTAGGTCGTTCTCGCGGGTAAAATGCAGGCTGTCGGAGGGAATGGTCGCGTTGGGAATGGTGGCGTGGACGTGCGTACCATACGCCCCAGACACGCCCAGCC
>RKRN01000158.1 GCA_007571365.1 Candidatus Latescibacterota bacterium | reverse complement strand
TTGCGGGTCGTCCTCGCGATTGGGATCGTTGACAATACCGCTACGCTTGTCTGTCTTGACGGCGTATTGATCGACGACCCATTCCAACGCCGACCGATTGCCCAACCGATAGTCAAACGCCGCGGGCGGAATACCAACGAGTGTCAAGAAGTCGTTATACCTAATCTGCGTCTTGTCTTTGGACAGCCGCATCTTTGCGACGCGCCAATCAAGCGGCAATCCTGGATTTTCGACGAACTCAAGCTGATATTCGGGCACATATTCATAGCCCACGTGAATTTCCGCCAATCGCTTGCCCGCTCTCGCATAAGCCCAAAAATCCGGCTCGTAGGGAATGCGCGGCAATTCGCGCTTGAGATTGGCTTGATAGCGCGCGCGGTATGCCGGGTGATGCAACAGAGCGTACACATAGTGAAAGACATCCCATTTGTCGATTGCCTCGTCCCGGCAAATCAAACGAAAACGCGCCAACGCTGTATCTGTTATGTTCTCGCGGCGGTTGCTGCCGTCTTCGTCATAGGTGTAGAAGGGGAAGCATTGGGCCGCGTCAATAGATGTCAGCGATAGACTGCAAATTAGTTCTGTACAAAAACACCAATAATCAGCACGTCCTCCGGCACCTGGAACACAAATTATTCGGTTTTCTACTTCTGTTTCATGGATGGGAAAAATGGATGGGAGCTTGCCCACTCTATCATTCATTAGTGGATCAAAGTAGAGATTGGATTTTACAAAGGGACGGTAGAGGGACATCCGCACTTTTTCTTGAGAAAAGTCAGTGATTTTTACTCTTTTTAAGTTTTGTTTAAGCGTTTCACTCCACTTGATTTTCTTATCGTCATAAATAACAAAATTATCTATATTTGTATCCTGTTTCTTCTTATGTTTCCATCTGTCAATCTCCTTGTTATATGTTCCAATCATACGCTCCATACTCTCAGCAATTTTGTCTCTATTGAAGTTGTAAACCCACTTATCGCGACCGGTGTTGACACCACTGCTATGAGTCTTAAAAACACCATTGACCTCTTCACCTTTAGTCGCCAGCGGGAGAAAGGTCTCAAATTCTTCGTGAAGTCCCTCCGTGAGCCATGTATATTGCTTGTCCGGCGTCATCAATTTCCATTCGATTTCACGATAATGATTCTTTGAATCGAGATAGCGATATTTGTCCTCCTTTCGCCAAGACTCATCAACACAGGCATAGAGTATTTTGGATTGGGTATTTGCTTTATCGTGTTTTTTAATAAAGAAATTGACACTCACACCCACCTGAATCCCAAAAACATTGTGCGTCGTGCCAGAGAGCTTTGGATTCTTACGTACATTTCCACCCAAATCTAGAACATAAATCAAGTCAAAATCATCGGCGAGGTGTTTCCGCATTCCGTCAAACGCCACACCCTCTATAAATCCATTGTTCGTCACGAATGCAATAATCCCTTCCTCACCAATTCGATCCGACGCCCATCGAATAGCTTTCACATAAGGGTCTTGTAGCTGTCTTTTAAGAGTCGCCTTTGAGTCTTTTGAATACGTACTCCGCACCCGTGCGTCCATCTTCTCATACTTCCTATTCTTGTTGTTATCATTCTCGTTGACCTGACCGACGTTATAGGGTGGATTGCCAATGATTACAAACATCGGCGTCTCTTTCTGCAGCTCAACTCTATCCGAATTTTCCTCCGTAAACAGGGCCATTTGACGATCTTCCTCTAACTCAAAAGTATCCACCAAGCACAACCCTTCAAACGGTTGGTAATATCCCGTTGCCTCGTAAAACTCGTGCTCAATGTTCATGGACGCGATATAATACGGCAGCAGCAGCACCTCGTTGCAATGAAGTTCAGATGCGTACTTGTCTTCAAGTGCCGTCCGGCGAATCTCGCACATAGTGCGGACAATGAAGTTACCCGTGCCGACAAACGGGTCAATAATGTGGACGCCATCGTCAGAAAGCGAACGGCCAAACTCGGTCTTCAGAATGCGCTCAACGCTTTTTACCATAAAGTTCACAATCGGCTGCGGTGTGTACACAATGCCGTGCGTATCGGCCACCTCCACCGAAAAACCCTGAAAAAATTGCTCGTACACGGTGTTGAGGAAATGCTGTTTCTGGGAAAAATCGCCAATAGTGCCCGCCGTGTGCTCAATGGCCATATAGAAGCGGTCAAGGCTCTGGAGAAAACCGTCGCGGTTAAACGACCGCGACGTAAGCGCGTCGATCACTTTCTCAATTTCGTTGGCGATCACGTTGCGGCGGGTGAAATCGGGATTGCTAAAGACGGTCCGGAAAATGCGCTCGGTCAAAAGATGCTGAATGAGCATCTCTTCGACCGCAGCTTCCGAAAGATTGGGATTGATTGAGGAGCGACATTTTTCGAGAAAGCCTGCAAAGACGGCAGTAAATCGGCGGTTGGTCCGTCGCTCTCTTTGGATCAACTCCGCTAGCCTACGTCCAATGTCGGGCACCTTATCCTTGAACTGCACGACCGCAGCTTCCCATTCGGCGATCTCTTGTGGGCGGTACAGAAAGAAGGCTTCGAGCGTCTCGATTAGTTGCTTTGGATCGGTCAGATCGGCGTCGAGAACATGTTCGTCGTTCTGCCAAAGGATCGCCCGGTCTGGCGTTTGGAACAGGATGTTGTCGCGGGGATAACCCGCTTCAAACTTGCGCCGCACTTGGGTTGGTAGGTCGTCGTCAATATCCTTTGCCTCCCAGTGGCCATGCGTCAAGCTGAAATCGTCAATCAACGCTCCATCAATGACGATCCGCTTATTGCGACCAAGGGAAATTGAATGCTCCGGTACGAGCTTCCACTGAACTTGCCGCCCGCACCATTCGAGCAGCGACTGGAACGCCGAGCGCACCGCCCCTTCATGCGCCACTTCAAGCCGCTTAAATTCCGCGAGTGATTGATAGTATGCTTTGACCGGCTGATGTGTGGGCTTAAGACTGAGCTTCGGCATGGTGAGGATCCATTAGGCATTGGCGACTGTGGTAATCTGTTGCTCACAATGAGAGTTAATGTATGTTTTCTAATTATAAAAAAAAGGAGCTACCATGAACGTCCTAGTCGTCGGCAAAGGAGGGCGCGAACACGCCCTTGTGTGGAAGCTGGCGCAGAGCCAGCGCATCGATAAACTCTACGCCGCCCCCGGCAATCCCGGCATGGCCTCGCTCGCTGAATGCGTCGATATCCGCGTCGATACCCCGGTGGCCGAGCGCGACAAACTCGCCGGCGAAATCGAGCGTCTCGTCGCCTTTGCCCACGAGCAGCAAATCGAGTTGACTGTCGTCGGCCCAGACGACGCCTTAGCCGGCGGCATTGTCGATCGCTTCCGCGCCAGCGGCCTGGCGATCTTCGGCCCCACAGAAGCCGCCGCCCGCATCGAAAGCAGCAAAGTTTTTGCCAAAGAGCTGATGCAGCGCGTCGGCGTCCCCACGGCTCGGCACCAAAGTTTCACCGACAGCCACGCCGCCAGCACCTATATCCGCGAGCAGGGCGCCCCGATTGTGGTCAAGGCCAGCGGCCTAGCCGCCGGCAAGGGCGCGGTCGTCTGTCAGAACGTAGATCAAGCCCTCGCAGCAGCGCGCGCAATGCTCGACAAAGGCACTTTGGGCGGGGCCGGCCACCACATCGTCGTCGAGGAATACATGGTCGGCGAGGAAGCCTCGCTCTTTGCAATCTGCGATGGCGAGCGTTTTATCACCCTGCCACCCGCCCAAGATCACAAGCCCATCTACGACGGCGACAAAGGCCCCAACACCGGCGGCATGGGTGCCTACGCCCCGGCCCCGGTGATGACGCCCGCCCTAGTGCGCGAGGCCGAGGAGCGCATCATCCGGCCCGTGCTCGCCGAAATGCGCCGGTTGGGCACCCCGTATCAAGGCGTGCTTTACTGCGGGTTGATGTGTACCGACACCGGCGTTAAAGTCGTGGAGTTCAACGCCCGCTTCGGCGATCCCGAATGCCAAATTCTCATGCCCCTGCTCAAAACCGACCTCGTCGATGTGCTCACCGCCGCCGGCGCGGGCCGCTTGGATCAGGTGCAAGTCGAATGTGCGCCCGGCGCGGCCGTCTGCGTGGTCATGGCCGCGGATGGCTATCCGCAAGGGTATGAAAAAGGCTTTGCTATTCGCGGCTTGGAGGCTTTTGCCGACCGCGACGACCTCCTCGTCTTTCACGCTGGCACGGCTTGGCGCAACGGTTGCTTCACGACCGATGGCGGCCGCGTACTCGGCGTGACGGCCACGGATGCCAGCATTCAAGCCGCCGTTGCCAAAGCCTACTCAGCGGTCGATCAGATCGTCTTTGACAACGCCTATTGCCGCCGCGACATCGCCTACCGGGCGTTGGGCCGCGCCTGAAGCTCTTGCCATGCCCAACGACGTACTGCGCCTGTGCAACATGCGCTTTTTTGCCTATCACGGGCTTTTCCCTGAAGAAACCGCACTCGGCCAACACTACGAAGTCGATGTCGAACTCTACGGCGATTTTCGCCAAGCAGGACGCAGCGACGATATTGACGCGGCGATCGACTATCCCGCGGTGTACGCGCTGGTGGCCGATGTAGTCACCGGCGAGCCCTGTAAACTGGTCGAAGCCCTCGCCGAGCGCATCGCCGAGCAGGTAGGCACCCATTGCGCTCCGGTCGAACTCGTCGTCCGCGTACGCAAACCCAACCCCCCGGTCGCCGCGCATTTTGACGGCATCGAAATCGAAATACGCCGGTCCTATGCCTGAGCGGGCCTACATCGCCATCGGCAGCAATCTCGGCGACCGCCACGCATACCTCCAAGCTGGGCTTAGAGCAATCGCTGCGCTCCCCGGCACGCGCCTTGCGGCGGTCTCCCAAGTCTACGAAACCTCGCCGGTAGGGCCGGTCGCCCAACCGGACTTCCTCAACGCCGTCTTTGCCCTAGAAACTTCGCTGACTCCCTTACCCTTGCTCGCCGCCCTGCTCGCCATCGAAAAAAAACACCAGCGGCAACGCCGCATTCACTGGGGGCCGCGCACCCTCGACCTCGACTTGCTGCTCTACGGCGAGTGCGTCGTCGCAAGCGCAGAGCTAATCCTGCCGCATCCGCACATGCACGAGCGCAGCTTTGTACTGGTGCCCCTCTGCGAAGTTGCCCCGCACCTGCGCCATCCGCTCACCGGCCGGCCCTTTGCTGCGTATCTCGCCGCACTCAACAGTCGCGCAGCCAAGGCCGTCGGCCCGCTGGCCCTTGCCGACAGCGCATGAAACGCATACATACGATCGCCAAAATGCAGCACCAATCCGACGCTTGGCGCAGCGCTGGCCTGTGCATCGGGCTGGTGCCGACGATGGGGTTTTTGCACGAGGGGCATCTCAGCTTGGTCGATCACAGCCTCAAAGCTGCCGACCGCACGGTCGTCAGCATCTTCGTCAACCCGCTGCAATTCGGGCCTAAAGAAGACTTCGCTATCTATCCACGCGACCTAGAGCGCGACCTCAACTTGCTGTCCCGTCGCGGAGTCGATGCCGTCTTCCATCCCGCAACAGCGGAATTCTATCCGGCCGACTTCTCGACCTTCGTCGAGGTCGAAAAGCTAAGCAAAAGCCTGTGCGGCCCCTTCCGCCCCGGCCATTTTCGCGGCGTCGCCACCGTAGTGACCAAGCTATTCACCGCCGTCAAACCACACCTAGCCGTCTTCGGCCAGAAAGACTACCAGCAGGCAGCCGTCATTCGTCGGTTAGTGCGCGATTTGAATTTGGACTTGCGCGTCGTGGTTGCTCCCACCGTGCGCGAGGCCGACGGCTTGGCCATGAGCTCGCGCAACATCCTCCTCAGCCCAGCAGAGCGACAACGTGCCGCGGCGCTCTACGAAGCGCTCACAATGGGGCGCAAACGGATCGAACGGGGCGAACGCGATGCTGGGCGGATCATAGCCGAGATGCGGGCGCACATTGAGCGAGCACTCGACGGATCCATTGACTACATTGCTATCGCTCGGGCAGACACGCTCGAAGAAGTAGCCCACATCGCCGGCCCGGTCGTCATCGCCCTCGCCGTGCGCCTGTCCAACGTCCGGCTGATCGACAATATCGTCGCCGCGCCGTGCGGTCGCTAGGATGACCTTTTTCTTGGTATGCTCAAGCGTTTTGTGAGGCGATTCGAGGGAATTTCACGGTCGTATAGAACTATGAGACAAACAATTCAACAAAAGCAGATAGAATACTTCACTCGGTACGCGGGATCTCAATTAGAGATTTGGAACTCAATCGTCCGACAGCAAATAATACATCACGATGCTGGACGGGGGACCGTTGTTAAAATAATAAAAAACGGAATAAGACGTTTTGGGCTTGACATATCTCCTTTATTTTCGTATCTTTATAGTAACAAAAGGAGATATGGAAATGAACCTAATCAGCATCTTCA
>RKRN01000181.1 GCA_007571365.1 Candidatus Latescibacterota bacterium | reverse complement strand
GCCCGCCCGGCCCGGCAGACCCAAGAGTGGATTGACCCGACGGGCATCTTACGGCAGCTGGTGGCCCTCGAACAAAAACGCGCCGAGCACCTTGGTATAGCCATTGCGGCCCACCTGCACGAGGTGCCGCCGGTGTGGATGAATCGGGATATGCTCAAGGACATTTTTCTCAACCTGATCAGCAATGCCTTGGCGGCCATGCCCGACGGCGGCACATTGCGCTTGGCGGTTGAGCAGCGCGACGATTGGGTGGTCGTGGAGGTCGGCGACACGGGTACGGGCATTCCCCAAGCGCACATCCGGCAGATATTCGAGCCGTTTTACTCGACTAAGCCGCCGGGGCAAGGCACTGGCTTGGGCTTGGCCATTGTCCATCGGCAAATACAGGAAATTGGCGGGCGGATCGAGGTTGAAAGCACCCCCGGACGAGGCACGAATTTTTCGCTCTATTTACCGAACTGACGGTACGCCTCGGCCCCGCCTCGGTCGGTGTAGGGGCGTCCACGCGACCCAAGGGGCATGCCCCTTGGGGGCACGGTCAAGGATAACCGCAGTCAGGACACGAACCGCTAAGCGGGCAACCACATAGGGTTGCCCCTACTAACCCCAAAGGAACCCCTGACATGGGCAAACGCAAAGGCAAGATACTCATGGTGGACGACGAGCCGGACTTGTTGGATCTGTCGGCCATTTTGTTGCGACGCGAGGGCTTGGAAGTGGCCACCTGCATCGGCGGCAAAGCGGCCCTAACCCGGCTCAATAACGAGGAGTTCGATCTCATCCTCCTCGACTTGAGAATGCCCGGCTTAGACGGCTTGGGCTTCTTGGAGTTGTTCAAAAAGCAGCAACGCCGCGAAGAGGTGGTCATTCTAACGGCCTACGCCGACGTGGAAAGCGCGGTGAAAGCCGTCAAGTTGGGAGCCTATGGCTATTTATCTAAGCCTTTTGACATTGGGGAAGTGCTGACCCATCTCGACCGCATCTTGGAGCTACAGACCCTGCGCCGCGAAAACGAGGCCCTGCGGCGGGAGCAGCGCGGCGAGTTGGGCAACTTAGTGGGCCAGAGCGAGAGCATGCGCCAGCTCTACCAACTCATCCGCGATGTGGCCCCCACACCGGTCACTGTGCTGATTCGCGGTGAGAGCGGGACCGGCAAGGAACTGGTGGCCAATGCTATCCACAGCACCAGCGACCGGGCGGGTAAGCCGTTTGTGCGCTGCAACTGCGCGGCCTTGGCGCCGGGCGTGATGGAGAGCGAACTGTTCGGCCACGTCAAAGGGGCCTTTACCGGAGCCGTGCGCGATCGCGTCGGCCGGTTTGCCGAGGCCGATGGCGGCACCTTGTTCCTCGACGAAATCGGCGATTTAGAAACCAATATGCAGATTCGGCTCTTGCGCGTCCTGCAGGAAGGGGAGTTCGAGCCGGTGGGATCGACGCGGACCAAAAAAGTAGATGTGCGCTTGGTAACCGCCACGCACCAAGACTTGGAAGCCCGCATTGCGGAGGGCGCGTTCCGCGAAGATCTCTACTACCGCATCAACGCGCTGGCCCTTGAAATACCGCCGCTGCGGGAACGCATGAGCGACCTGCCGCTGTTGTGCGCCTTTTTCGTCAATCGCTACAACCGGATTCTCGACAAACGCATTGAGGGGTTTAGCCGCGAGGCCCTGCAATGCTTGGAGGAATACAACTGGCCCGGCAATGTGCGCGAGTTGGAAAACGCGATTATGCGGGCACTGACCGTGGCCAAAGGCGACTCGATAGAACGCAACCACTTGCCCCTTGCCCTCGCTGGTGGAATGGAGCCGGTCTATAGCGACGAGGAGACTTACTACGACATTCCGCAGCCGCTTTTCCACGCGGCTCGCGAGCAGTTTGAGCGGATATTTATCTGTCGCGCCTTAAAGCGGGCTAACGGCAACGTCAGCCGGACGGCGGCGGCCATTCAATTGACCCGGCGAAATTTGCAGCGCAAGCTCAAGCAATACGCGATAGACAGCCGAGAGTTTATAGGCAAGAAAACGTGAGTAATTGACGTTCCGCCGCGTTTGTCCTGCGTGGGTAAGCAGGCCTCCACAGCCGCCGGTGTGCAGCCGGTGTGGGACGCCGGGGCCAGCAAGGGGCGGACGATAACGAGCGACTGCCGAGTATAGGTTGTCCTTGCCGCGCAAGCGGGATCTACTGGGGAAGGGGGCGGGGGACGACACTGGGCCTCTTTATTGGCCGCCTAAAATTTTCATACACCCGCAGACTGGATCGCCGAGGGGCCCCTGGAGCCTGAGTGCGAAAAAGGCATTTTGATGACTGACGAGCGTTGTTCCGGCCTCGCAAAATCTTCGGTGGCTAGTAGCTACAACCGTCGCCTTGTTAGCGAGGGCGCGACGCCCTCCCGCCAAATCACTGACCACTAACTTCCTTCTGCCGGGCCGAGCAGCTCGTCTAGCTTGGCCTCGAGCTTTTGCTCGTCGCCGGGCCGATACCCTTGGTGCTTGTACCACACCGTCCCGTCCGTGGCAATAATCAGGGTGGCCGGAACGCCCATTAGGTGGAATTGCTTGAGCACCTCGTTGGTTTTGTCGAGCAAAACCGGCAGTTTGAGCTTGTGGCGCTGCATAAAGGGCCGCACCTTGGGCAGGTTGCGCGGGCCGTCGATATTAATCGTCAGCACTTGGACGCCGCGCTCGGCGTATTTTTCGGCTAGGGCTTGCAGCTTGGGCAGGCTCTTGATACAGGGTTTGCACCAAGTTGCCCAGAAGTCGAAGACCACCGGCCCTTTTTTGAGTGCCTCCACCAGCGAAAAGGTCGAGCCGTCGAGGTTTTCCAGCACGAGTTGCGGGGCCTTTTCGGCGCGAGCCGAAGCCCCGAGCAGCAAGCAGGTTGCCAATGCAAAAGTGATTTTCATTTTATATTTCGTCCTCTCAAAGTTTGATAGATTCTAACTAACCAGTGTCAGAGGCGGTCTGAAAACGCATGCAAGCCCCGCCCCCGGTGAATTCCCAGACACGCGATCGTAGGGCCGTCTTTGGGTGCGCGGGCGTCTCGCCCGCCTGGCGGGGCCGCGGTCCGACTCATAGAAGGGACCCCATGTACCGGAAGGGTCGCGTACTTAGAAAACCACGAGGTCCTCACCTCAGACGCGGTGGATTCCCGCCCCGTGTCGGGCACGGGAGAGAAGGACGCCCGATCGCTGACCCTTAACCCTCAACCCTTAACCCCTACCCAAACCATGCGCCCCATTCTCGTATTTATATGGCTACTAGCCGCTCCTCTTCACGCCGAACTGAGCCTTTCGACCCTGACCGAAGGCCAAGTCGGCAATCTGCCCGGTGCCAAGCCCAGCGATTTGCGGACGATGTATCACCAGTTCAGCCTCGACTATGCGCTCGCCGATTTGCGGGTCGGGGTCCGCGGCGAAACCTTCGGCGCGAGCGCAGCCAGTCGCAACTACGCCCAGCTCCTCCAGCGCTTTGCTTCCTATCGCCGGAGCGGCTTTGAAGCCACGGTGGGCAATTTCTACGCCATCGTCGGCAGCGGCTTACTCCTCCATGCCTTTGAGCTGCCCGGCGTCATCACCGAGGTGCGGGGCAGCCGCCGTCGCTACCAGATCGTGCGCGATCTCGACGGCGTTCAGGTGCGCTACCGCGCCAAGTGGGCCGAGGTGTTGCTGTTGCGCGGTGCGCCGATCAGCAGCAATCTGCCGCCCGGCTTGGCCGGAGTTGAGCGCCGCCCAGATGTGCTCCACGCGGGCTCGCTCCAGCTCAAGCCGCACCCGCGTTTTGACGTTGGCGTTAGTGCCATCCGCTACCCCGCCGGGCGGCGACGAGAAACGAGTGTGTCTTGCAATGCCCGCTGGCGGCTCGGCTTGGCCGGAGTGTATGCCGATGTCCAAGGCGAGTACGCCCAACGGGCGGTGGAATTGGACCGCTTCTTTTCGCTCAGCCGCGATTTGGGGCGCGCCTTGTACTGGGCGGCTACTTTGGCAGCCGGGCCGTGGGGCTTGAGCTTGGAGTACAAAGACTACCAAGACTTTGCCCTCGAACATATCAACAATCCGCCGCCGTTGATCCGCGAACACTCGGCCTATCTCCTCAACCGCATCACGCACGACTTGCTCGCCGACGACGAGCAGGGCTACCAAGCCGAACTGAGTTATGCCCTACCTAGCGGCCAAACTATCGCGGCCAATGCGACGCGCGCCACGCGCCGCAACGACCCGGGCGCAGCCGACGACAACGTCCTGTGCGCATTCTTTGTGCAGATGGATTCGCCCGCGGGCCAAAATGCTGATGTGCAGCTTTTTGCCGACTTCAGCCACAACCAAATTCTCCTCGACGACAAAAGCCGCCTGTTGGGTACGCATTGGGCGTGGTCGCCGGGCGAGTCGTACACCTTTGAGCTCGACGCTCAGTTCCAAGATGTCGATCGGCGGTTTGGCGACTTGGCACTTCCCTACACCAATCAGTACTATGCCCTAGCGGTCCACCGCGCTCCCAGCCTCTCGGCGGCCGTGCAGGTCCAGCGCACTTCCGACGAATTGGAACCCGGGGCCGATCCCGCTGGCATCACTTGGTGGCGCGGCCTCAATCTAGGGGTCGATATGCGCGAGGGCCACATCCTCAATATCTTCGCCGGCCAGCGCCGCTCGGGGCTAGCCTGCACGGCCGGTATCTGCTACGAGGTACTGGGGTTTAAGGGCGTCGAAGTTCGGCTGCTCAACCGCTTCTTCTGAGCGGCCCTTCGCTAGGCTCCGGGGACGCCGCCGGTCAACTGCCGCAGACTGCCAGCCGGAAAACGCGCCCACACAGGGTCGCCCCTACCTAAGCAGCAGCAGCTTGCGGACCTCGGTGTATTGGCCGGCGCGCAACTGGTAGAGGTACACGCCGCTGGTCACCGCTCGTCCCGTTTGGTCGCGGCCGTCCCAGCGCACCGCGAACGTCCCGGCCGCGCTAGGCCCCTGCGCGAGCACGGCCACTGGCTGGCCGAGCAGGTTGTAGATTGTCAGCTCGACCAAGCTCGGCTGCGGCAGCGCAAAGCGGATCGCGGTCGCGCCGTTGAACGGATTGGGCGCGTTTTGGGCTAGCGAAAAGGCTTGGGGGACGGACGCCGAAGCGGACAGCTCCACCGCTGTTTCCACGGGTTGCTCCACTTCTTCCTCGATAGAAGGCACAGCGGCGAGGGCTAGTAGCACCTCGTCGCGGAGTTCGTCCATGGGAATCAAATAACTGGTCTTGAAACGGATGCGGCCCTCGTGGTCAATGATGGTAAAAGTCTGATAGGATTGCCCATAATCGCTCGCCATCTGGCTGGCGTTGAGCAAGAAGGGCATGGTCGCGCCCTTGCCTAAGCGCCAGCGGGCGTTCACCTGTGCAGCGGTGCCGTCCCACACATCGGCCCCTAGGGCGACAAAGTGTTCGTCGGCAGCGTAGGCAAATTCCTGCCACAGTTCTTCAAAGCTCTCGGCACGCGAGAGACAGGCCGGTCAGCTATAGCCCAAAAAGAAAATCAGCACGACTTGGCCCGCAAAGTCGCTCAAGGCGGCTTGACCGCCATCGAGCCGATCTAAGCGAAAATCGGGGGCCGGATCGCCTATTCGTGGCACTTGGGCGTCTAGGGTTGAGATTCCCAACCCCGCTAAAGCGGCCAAACTGACTGCAAATTTTCTCATAGTGTTTGCCTTGCGAACTTTTGAATGCGGTGGTCGGTTTGTACTTCGCCCACGTAGAGGTCGCCGCGGGAATTCATCCAGATGCCGTGGGGGCAGCCGAGAAATTCGCCCGCAGCGTCGATGCGCTCGCCTGATCCCCACTGCGCCAGCCATGCGCCGTCGAGGTTGAGAATGCTCACCCGTTGGTCGAGTTCGGCGACATAGACCGTATCGCCGTCGAGGAAGATCGTGTCGGGATGGCGAAAGCCGCCCCATTCCTCTAGGTAATTGCCGTCGGTGTCGAAAAACTGGATGCGGTTGTTGGCGCGGTCGGCCACCATCAGCCGCCCGCGCTGGTCAAAGCGCACGCAGTGGGGCAGGTCGAATTCGCCCGGGCCGGTGCCGGGCCGGCCCCAAGTCTTGATGAATTCGCCATCGGGTGCATACTTGTGGATGCAGGCGTTGCCGTAGCCGTCGGACACGTAAATACAGCCATCGGCGTCGAGCGCCAAGTCGGTCGGCAGCCGGAAGGGCTGGCCTTCGGCACCTTCTTGGCCCGGCGTTCCCAGCGTCAACAGCCGCTGGCCGTCGCGGGTGAATTTGTGTACGCAGTGGGTTTCGCGCTCGACGCACCAGATTTGGTCGCGCTCGTCGATAAAGATGCCGTGGGCGTCTTTTAGCACCTCTTCGCCCCACGAGGCGACGAAGCACCCCTCGCGGTCGAAGACGATCATGGGATGCTCGCTGCGGCTGTACACATAGACCCGATCCGCGGAATCGCAAGCGACCGCTGGAATCCAGCCAAAGTGCCAGCCCTCTGGCAACTCGAACCAATCCTGCTGCACGGCATAGGTGAATGCGCCGCTGCCTACTAAAGTCATGGGATGCTCCTTTGTTAGTGCTTCGTGGCCAGCCAACGGGCGACGCACGTGTCGCCCCATAAATGCTTCTGGTACTCAGTGAATTGTGCATAACTTCTTCAGCTCAGCGGCAGGCAAAAGCTGTGCGCCAGCCGCGGCGTTGGCGCGGGCTTGGGCTGCTGACTTGGCGCCGGGGATGGCCACTGGCGCGGCTGGATGGGAAATGACGTACTGGAGGGCTTTTTCTACCATGGCCTCGCCGGGTGCGACGATCTCGGCGAGGCGCTTGACGTGCGCTAGCTGGGCTTCGAATTTGGCGCGTTGTGGCTCGCCGGCGTTGAGAGGCTGCCGCACTTCGTCGGTAAAAATCGACTCCCTCGTGTAGCGGCCCGACAACAGCCCCTTGGCCAGCGGCCCCCGCACCAGCACGGCAATGCCATGCTCTTGGCAATAGGGCAAAAGCTCGGCTTCGGCTCGGCGGTTGACCAGCGAATAGTCGATCTCCACCACCGAGCAGTCGCCCCGGGCGTTGAAGCGCTGGAGTACCGCTAGGCTATCGGTCGAAATGCCAAAGGCCCGCAGCCTCCCTTCTTCGACGAGCGCGGCAAAGGCATCTAAGTAAATCGACGGATCGGCGATGTTGCCTTCGTGGCACAGCAGCACGTCGTGCCAGTCGCTGCGCAGCCGGTGCAGCGAGGCGTGGGCGCACAGGCGAATCATATCGACCGTAGTTTTGGGCACGCCCTGCCCGGTGCGCGCCCCCCAATTGCCGATTTTGCTGACGACAAAAACTTGGTGCCGGATACCGGCCAAGGCCCGCCCCAATCGCTCCTCCGACAGCCCATTGGGCGTGCCATAGGACTCGGCCGCGTCAAAGAGGTTGACGCCGCCGTCAAAAGCCGTGCGCACGGTATCCCAAGCGGTGGCCTCGTCGATAGGCCCCCATTGGTTGCCGATGTTCCAAGTTCCCAAACCGATGGCCGAGACCGACCAGCTGGTCCGGCCAAATGTTCTGTATAACATGTTATCTCCTTTTTGCGTTTCAAGGTAAGCGACCGCCGGCGTCGGTCAAGCGGTGCGCGTTGCCGACAAGCGCCGCGGAGCCTACCTTTCAGGGGTCGGGACTGGCCACACTAACCACGCTCAAGGACGCTATGGAATACTTTGGCAAAGGGCTGTACTTGATTTTTTTCGCACTCGTTTTCTGGTTCATTCACCGAGTCCAAGGGCGCGGCCTCGGCCGCCTCGTCGAGGACAACCACCGGGCCCATGAACGGGTCCACCACACCTTAGAGAAGCACCCGAAGGGTGGCACTTGGCGGCAATACAAGCAGTGGATGGAGGACGCAAGATGAGTTTGGCAACGACCACTTTGGGGGCGGGCTGCTTCTGGTGCGTCGAAGCCGTGTACCAAGAGCTGCGGGGCGTTGCCAGCGCGGTTTCCGGCTATATGGGCGGTGCCTTGGAGCATCCTACGTACGAGGCTGTTTGCAGCGGTCGGACTGGGCACGCTGAGGTAGTACAACTACAGTTCGATCCTGAGGTCATTAGCTTTGATGACGTGCTCTACATCTTCTGGCGTACGCACGACCCCACCACGCTCAACCGCCAAGGTGCGGACCGCGGCACCCAGTACCGCTCGGCGATTTTCTGGCACAGTCCTCAACAGCAAGCGGCGGCGGTGGCTGCCAAGGCGGCCACGGACGCGAGCGGCCTGTGGCCCGAGCCGATTGTAACCGAGATCGCCCCGGCCAGTGCCTTTTGGCCGGCCGAGTCGTACCACCACAACTACTATCGGCTCAATCCCAACCAGCCCTACTGCGCGATAGTCATCGATCCGAAGATGCAGGCGTTCCGCCAGCAGTTTGCCGATCGCCTCCAGCCGACGGCCTAAGCGTCGTGTCCACGGCCATTAGTCGGCTGCACGCCGCGGATTTTGCAGAGGCCCTCGATGTCCTCAACCTCGCCTTTGGCAAAGCGCCGCCGCGGGATTTTGAGGCCATTTTGCCGGTCTTGTATCGGCGCGGGGAAGAGGAGATGAGTTGGAACTTTGCCTTGCGCGAAAACGGTCGCATTCGCGCCATCGTCGGGTTGTTCCCTCTCGCTGGCCGGTGGGGCGGTGCGACGCTGCGCGTGGCTGGGATCGGGGGCGTCTCCTGCCATCCACACGCCCGCGGCCGCGGCTACATGCAGCGGCTCATGGCCCATTGCGTTCAAATCGCGCCGGCCGAGGGTTTTCACCTGTCTTGGCTGGGGGGGCAGCGCCAGCGCTATGGCTATTTTGGCTACGAGAAGTGCGGCGTGTACTACCGGCTGACGCTGAGCCAAACCAATGTGCGGCACGCTTGCGGGGCCGCCGATTTTGGGATCGACTTTCTCCCGCTTGAGCGCGAAGACCACACGCATCTGCAAGGCGCGATTGGCTTGCACAATGCCCAGCCGTTTCGCGGGGTGCGCGCTTCGCATCGCTTCTACGACCTGCTCCTGAGCTGGGGCCACCGGCCCTACGTGGCGCGTGCGCGCGATGGCCGCATGATCGGCTACCTCGTCGCCCAAGCCGACCGGACGTGCGTCACCGAATTGTTAGCGGTCAATGAGGGCGAGCCGGAGTTGGATATAGCCGCTGCTTGGGTGCAGTGCCATGGGAATACCAGCTTTGAGCTGCCGCCTTGGAGCCGCCTCTTGCCCAAGCTGGCCCAGCTCTGCGAAGGCGCGAGCGCATCGAGTTCGGGCAATTGGCAGATTTTTGATTGGGCGACGACGCTCGACGCTTTGCTCAAGACGCGCGCCGCGCTGGTGCCGCTGACGGATGGTGGGGTCGTCGTGGAGATTGGGGGATATGGTCGGGTTGCAATGGAGGTGCGCGGCAACGCCGCGCAGTGCGTTCGGACGGAGGCCGCGCCCGCCCTGCAGCTGGACCCTTTTACGGCCATGCGCCTGCTCTGCGGCCCTTTGTCGCCCTCGCTTGTGTTGCCTCTGTCTGCTGCGGCCGCGCCCCTCGAACAGTGGTGTCCGTTGCCGCTTTTTTGGAGCCGCCAAGACGGGGTGTGATTGGTGCCAGCTTGCTCAATGGTGGTTGCCATGGCCCGGCGTGGGCGGTCTGGTGGGCCGATGGGCGGTTGATAGTGGTAGATCTGCTCCGGCGGCGTCAGCGACTGCCTTAGCCGCTGAATGCCTTAAACGCCAGCCCGGCAATGGCTAAGATCGTCGTTATCTGGAGTGGAACCACCCAGCGGTACAGCCGGTCAATTTTGGTTTCGAGAGCTTCTCGGTTGGCGTCGATTTTGGCGTCGATACGGCCCGACTGGACGTCGATTTTGGTTTCGAGGGCTTCTCGGTTGGCGTCGATTTTGGCGTCGATACGGCCCGACTGGACGTCGATTTTGATTTCGAGGGCTTCTCGGTTGGCGTCGATTTTGGTTTCGAGGCGGCCCAACCGGACGTCGATTTGCTCTACAATGCCTTCCAGCCGGGCGATGCGCCCTTCGTGGTCTAGCGGATAGGGCCGCTCCGGCGACAGTGACTCACTCATGATGTTATTTCCCCGTTGTCAATGTCCGGCGAGATGAGATGTTATTGGCTTCTAGTTCCCGCTGGCGCCGCGCAGGGTCGTCTAACGAGTGCTAAAGGGCGGAGCGCGTACAACTGCTTGAATGAGGCTTCTTTGGAAAGAGCATCTGGTGATTATACGCCAAGCCACTCAAGAATGCCAACCTCGCGATCAATTGGGGCGTTCACTCTGCGTACTGGTAGCAATATCTGTGCCGAACTTGAAGGACAGAGAGGGAGGCGGGGCAGCGCGAGGTGCGACTGTATCGGGCACAACCCACAAGTGGAACCTTTAGGGGCTAAGACATCGCCAACTCCGCGAGTAAATCGGCACCCACAGACCCGCCGGTCTCCCCTACTCATAGGTGATCTGAATTTTTTCCCGCATACAAGGTTAAGAGCCAAAGCGCAACGTCGGTGTGCTCGCCCGTGCCGCCATAACGCGTTTGCCGAAGGCGAGATTCGAGATGAAGCCAAGCTAAGGCGTCAACACTCGCTCGGTGAATAGTGCTAGAAAGCGCGTCTGATCTACGTCCACGGCACACGCTACAGGCCGCCCCAACCGATCTTGGTCGCTCGCCAAGGGGCGCTGGTCGACGACCACCTGACCGGCGGTCAGGTCCCCGGCCGTCTCCACATCCACCCACAGTCGCTGCGTGCGAAAAAGTTGCGGCCACAGGGCCGCGCCTAAAGCTACGGGATCGTGCAGGTGCAGGCCGGCGAATTCATAGTGCGCGGACTCAAAGGCTATCACCGGCTGACACGCTGCTTGGCAAAATGCCGCGTACGCCCCGGTACAGGCTCGCAAGGTGGCCGACGCTAGCCCGACCTGCTCGGTAGCGTCCAGCCCCACTAGCACCAACTCGGCTGCGGACGCGAGGACTTGGTGCGCTGCATGCGGGTCGGCGTAGAAATTGAACTCGGCCGTTGGCGCGATATTGCCCGGTACGCCAACGGCCCCGCCCATGATCACCACTTGACGCGCCCGTTGCAGTACGCCCGGCACCCGTGCCTCGGCTCGCGCCAGATTGGTCAACGGCCCAGTGGCGACGAGGAGCATATCGCCGGGCCGCGTCTGCAAGGTGCGCAGCAGAAATTCCACCCCGTCGCCCGCGGGCGCAGTGCGCGCTTCGGGCAACTGGGCCGCGCCTAGGCCGGTCGCGCCGTGGACAGCGGCGGCGGCGACCGCCTCGCGCACCAAAGGCCGCTCTGCACCGGCGTACACCGGAATGTCGGCCCGCCCGGCCCATTGCAACAGGCGCAGGGTGTTGTCGGTCGTCCGCGGCAGCGGCACGTTGCCGGTCACTGTAGAGACACCCACCAGCTCGACCTCGGGCGAGGCCAAGGCCAAAAGCAGGGCGAGGGCATCGTCGACGCCCGTATCGACGTCCATAATCAGGGGGATTGCCGGCAAGGGCTAGCCGGCAACTTGGGCACTGATGATCAAGTGCTCGACCCAATCGTCCCCAGGGTTGGAAAGCTGATGCTTGACCTTCGGCGGGATGTGTACCGCATCGCCGGCGCGCACTTGGTAGATCTCCCCGTCGATCTTCATCTGTCCTTGGCCGCTGAGGAAGTAGTACACCTGCTCGGTGGCTTCGTGCTCGTGGTAATCGCCGGCTAGCCCGCCTTGCAGGCGATGCAGCGTCAGGCCGGAAAATCCCAAGAGTACTGCTTCGGTCTCGTCTAGTCCTTCGGCGCTCTGAGCGCGAAAGATCGACCAGATCAGTTTGGATTGATGCCCGACGACGGGCGTGACGTGGCGCCAGTTGCGAATGACCAAAATGTCCTCCTCGCGTTTTAATCGTGCGGTAAAATGGGTCTAACATATCAAACGATAAGTGGCGGGCAAGCCTACCCTGTTGCCGACGCGCCGTTTGGTTAGATTTGTCCCAGTACTCGTCCTCCAAACGCGGGAGCAACTATTGTGACTACCGTCTCTATGCCACAAGCCACCTTCGGCAAGACCGGCAAACGCGTTCCCTTGCTCGGCTTGGGCACGGCCCCTGGCGGCATGGGCCTAGCCGACGCGGACGCCATCGCGCTTTTTGAACGGGCCATTGAACTCGGCGTTACCTACATCGACACCGCCCCCGGCTACGACCGCGCTCAGCACCAACTCGCCCACATCGTCCCCCATTGCCGGGCCGAGCTGTTCTTGGTCAGCAAGGCGCACACCGTCCACTACCAAGAGGCCCTCGATATCGTCGAAAAGAACTTGGCCGCTTTGGCCACCGACCACTTGGACTTGATGTACGTCCACTCGCTGGGGCACTTAGACGTAGAACAGGTGCTGGCCAAAGACGGGGCTATTGCCGGGTTGCGCGAAGCGCAGCGGCGCGGCTGGACGCGCTCTATCGGCATTACGGCCCATCACGCCCCTTGGAAGTCCGCCAAGGTCCTGGGCGAGGTCGAGATCGACGCCTGTATGTTCGCTTGCAGCTTTGTCGATTGTCATATCTACAACTTTGAAGAGGTGGTCCTGCCCTTGGCGCGCGCCCAGAACGCGGGCGTCGCGGCGATGAAGGTGTACGGCGGGTCCATCGACATGGAGTACGACAGGCCCCGGCCTTCGGAGTTGACCAACAGCGGCTTTGACGATCACGAGCGAGCATTGCGCTACGCCTTGGGATTGTCGGGCGTACACTTGGCGGTCCTGGGCGTCTATACCGAGGAAGAGTTGGTGCAGAATGTCGAATGGGTGCGGCGCTACGCGCCGTTGGACACTAACCAACAGCAGGCTCTGCTGGCCCAAGGGCGGGATATAGCCCGTCAATGGGGGCCGCACTACGGGTCGGTGGAGTAATTATGAAGATCACCAAAGTCAAATCCTTTGTGGACGCGAGCGGCTATTTTTTCGTCAAAGTCGAAACCGATGCGGGCATCTATGGTCTCGGTGAAGGGGGCTTAAGACGGCGTGCGATCGCCTTGGCCGAAGTCATTCGCTCTTTTGAACCGTTCCTCATCGGCGCAGATCCGTTCCAAATTGAACATTTGTGGCAAGTGATGTTTCGCGGTGGTTTCTTTCCCGGTGGCGTCGTGCAATCCGCCGCCGTCAGTGCCGTAGATATCGCCCTTTGGGACCTCAAAGGGAAAGCACTCAATGTGCCGGTGTACGAACTTTTAGGTGGGCGCACCCGAGACAAGGTCGTCTGCTATCCGCACAACGGCGGCAGCACCATAGAGGCCCTCGTTGCGAGCTGTCGGCAAACCCATGCAGCCGGTTGGAAATTCGTCCGCTGGGGCTTGGCTGATGGTGCAGATAAAGGGACGTTTGAACCTAAGCGCGCCATTCAGCACGGCGTTGAGCAGGTGCAGGCCGTGCGCCATGCACTAGGCGACAAGGTCCACCTATTAATTGACGTGCATACCCGTCTCGACCCGGCCGATAGCCTCGATTTTTGCAACCGGGTGGCTCCGTACCATCCGTTTTTCGTTGAAGATCCGCTGCGCAGTGAAAACCCAGCTAGTCTCCGGCGGCTGCGCCAACAGACCTCGGTTCCGCTGGCCGTTGGCGAACAATTTGATAGCAAGTGGGCCTTCAGAGAGGTCATTGAGGAGGATCTGATGGATTACTGCCGCGTCGACTTGTGCATTGCCGGTGGGTTGACCGAGGCGCGCAAAATTGCCGGGTGGTGCGAAACGCATTACATCCATCTGGCACCGCACAATCCGCTCGGGCCGGTTTCCACCGCCGCCTGTCTGCAGTTGTGTTTAGCGTCTTCACTGGTCGGCGTTCAGGAACTTCCCCGTGCGCCGATGTCCTCACTCACCGATGAATTTCCGGTGCAGGTGCCGTTTGAATCGGGCTACCTCTTGCCGCCCGAAGCCCCCGGTCTCGGCATTGAATTCAACGAGGCCGCGCTCGATGCGGTGGCGACGCAGGACTACGGACCACCTACCGGCTATCGGCGCGACGATGGGTCTTATACGAACTGGTAGGGGGGTTACGGGCCGGTGGAGTGAAAAGCTCTATAGCTCGGCGAAATCCAATCTGAGCCGAAACCCCAAGGCCGATACAATGGCCATCAAATTGTCTATCTTCGGCTTGCTGCGACTTGAAAGTACGCGGTAGAGATGTTCGCGGTTGAGGCCAGAGCGCTCTGCCAAGGCACCAACGCCTCCTTGTGCTTGGGCGACATCGCGCAGGGCCAATAGCAGCCCATCGATCTCGCCGCTCGCTTCACATTCATCGAGCGCGACTTCCAAATAAGCCCGAGCTTCTTCGGGGTCTTTGAGTGCTTTTAGCAGCCCTTCGTCGTAGCTGACCGTGTGCTGCAAAACCTTTTTTTCATCTATCGCTGCGGCTCCTCAAGTCCTGCCAATATGCTCTGGCGCGTTCAATGTCGCGGCGTTGTGATCGTTTGGTGCTGCCGCAGAGCAAAATTACAGATGGTACGCAGTTGTTATTCCCGGCCTTCGCCGGGGTCGGTGCTGCGGCTTCCTCCCGCCCCGCCCGGGGTCCTTCCCGCGCACGCGGGAATCCAGCCTGGCACCCGATGCGGACTTCGGCGTCAACGCCGATGCCGGTGCGTTAGTCGGTGGATTCCCGTCCCATGTCGACGTTCTTGCGGGGAATGACAAATGAGGACGCAGCTTTTAACCTGTCAATAGGGCCGCGCTACGGGCGGCGGGTGGAGTGAGCCCTTGGGCCCCGTTGCTGGTAGAGCAAGCCAGCGACGATGAGCGCAAGCCCGGCTAGGGTCGCCCAGCGAATTGCCTCTCCCAGCGCGAAGTGAATCAGCACCAAAGAGCAGAACGGTGAAACGAAGATCAGGTTGCCGACTTTGGCGGTGTTTTCTGCGTAGCGCAGCGCCCGTTGCCACAAGACATAGGTAATCCCCATCTCAAAGAGGCCGATGTAAGCCGCCCCCAACAGACCCGGCCAAGCCGGTATCCGCCCCGGTCCTAGCAACAGGACACAGCCGAATGCCAGCGGCAAGGACAGGGCAAAATTGAGGAAAAGACGCACCACGGGATCGCGCCGGTCGCGGATATTGTAGATCCAATAGAAAGCCCATATCACCGTGCTGCCCAGCGCCAAGGCCACCCCGAACGGATCGGAAAAGCGCAAGGTCCAGACCTCGCCGCGCGTAGCGATGACTAGCACACCGGCGTAACAGACCAAGCCCGCGACCCAATCGCGCTGGCCGATGCGCTGGCCCAACAGCGGGATGGAGAGCCAAGTCAGGGTGAGTGCCCAAGTATAATTGAGTGCCTGCGCCTCTTGGGCGGGCAGCAGTTGGTAGGCTTTGAAGAGAATCAAATAATAGAGCAGGGGATTTAACGCGCCCAGCACCAGCGAGCGGGCATAGTCAGCCGGTCGGCTCCTGAGCAGCTGTCCTACCTTGCCCTGCGCCACGAGTAGCACCCCCAGCGCCCCGGTCGAAGTGCCACTGGCCCACAACAGCAACTCGGCGTAGTCCATATAGCGGAGGGTGATTTTGAAGGCCGACGCCACGGTGGACCACAGCAGCACCGCGGCCAATCCGCACAGATAAGCCCTTCTCTGATCGCGCATAAGGCCGCTAAAACGGCACGACCTGCTTGGGGCCAATATCCACGGCTTGGGCCAGTGCGTCGAAGTTCTGTTTCAGCAGCGCGAAGCGCACCTGTTCGTAGGCGGGGTCGTCCCAGCGGTTGTCGAACTCGCTTGGGTCTTGCTCTAGATCGAACAGCTCGCCTTGGGCGCGGTCGTGGAAACAGACCAGTTTGTAGCGCTGGTCGCGGATCATCGTGGCGTAGGTGCCCCGGAGATGCTCGCGGCCCGGGGCGTCGGGGTTTAGGGCGCGGTAGTACTCGCTGCGGACGTAAGTGCGGTGCGTTTGGGTTTGGCCGCTCAGCAGCGGCCACAGCGAGCGCCCCTGCATGCTGGCCGGTGCCGGGACTTCGGCTAGTTCCAGTAAGGTCGGTGCCAGGTCCACCAGCTCGACTAGCGCATCGCAGACGCGCCCCTCCTGTACATGCCCCGGCCACGAGCAGATCAAGGGCACCCGCACCAAGCACTCGTAAAACCGGCATCCCTTGCCGACGAGCTGGTGATCGCCCAACAGTTCGCCGTGATCCGACGTGAAAATCACCAGGGTATTCTCGCGCTGGCCGCTTTCTGCCAGGGCTTGGATCATGCGCCCTACGTTGTCGTCGATCAATTCGATCATCGCGTAGTACGCGGCCGTGACTTCCTTGGCTTGAGCCAAGCTAATGGAGGCGGCTCCATCTACCGGTCCTAGTTGCTCGTGGGCTTGGCGGTCCTTTTCGCGCCACAGCGGATCGGGCAGGGCCGCCGGGTCGTAGCGGTCCAAGTACGCTTGCGGCGGATCGAAGGGCGCGTGCGGATCGAACATGTTGACGCTCATTAGCCAAGGCGTGGTGCGCTCCTCGCGCATAAACGCAATGGCTTGGTCCGCACACCAAGTCGTCTGGTGCAGTGCCGGCGGTATCTGGGCTGGATTTTCGCGCAGTTCGGCTAAGGTGCGGCCCTGTGTGCGCACCCAATCGGCGTAGGCGTGGCCTTCGGGCCATTGGTCGTGCGAGTCGTGGCTCCAGTGAAAGACGCGATAGCCGTCGTCGCCGCGTGGCTCGATCCGGCCGTGGGCGCCGGCTAGGTGCAGCTTGCCGGCCAGTCCGCAATCGTAGGACGCGCCGTCGGCCAGTAGCTTGGTGACCAAGGGAGCCGCGCCGGCCCAGTAGGCATTGCCATTGGTGCAGCCGTGGACGCTGCTCGGATACATGCCGGTGAGGAAGCTGGCGCGGCTGGGGGTGCAGATCGGGCTTTGGCAGAAGGCGTGGGTGAACGCAGTGCCTTGGCCGACTAGGCGGTCGATGTGCGGGGTGCGGATGTGTTGGTTGCCCAGCGCGCCGATTGTATCGTAGCGCTGCTGGTCGGTGCAAATCCAGAGAATGTTCGGACGCATGGTGCTGTCTCCCAGTACAGTCGTGGTTCTGTATATTTTATCTTAATATCTGATGTTACGCAGTACGCTTCCATAGAGGGACAGACACATAGGTCTGTCCCTACGCACATAGGTCTGTCAAGAACATGCAGCTCGACGACAGCGCGTTCACCGGTCTGTCCCTACGCACATAGGTCTGTCCCTACGGTGGGGCCACCGCCGACCGCGGTGGGCTGAGCGGGTCGAAGCCCACGCACGGGACAACGCCCAAGGGGCCGCCGGCTGCTAACGCCATTGCGGAACGTCAGTTAATATGCTCAATACTATCAACGCTCTCATCCTCGTCCTCACCCTCGCCGAATCGACTGTCGCCGATGACGCCGAAGTCCGCGGTATCACCCTATCCACGCACGGCATTGGCCGCGACTGGGCCGATGACACCATTGTGCCGACCTTAGAGGACATGCGTGCCGTCGGCGCCAACTGGGTGGCGATCCACCCCTACGCCAGCATCCGCGCCGACGGCACCCTCCGGTGGTCGGATCTCGATCCAGCCGACCCGCCGGCCCATATCGTCCGCCCCATCCGCGAGGCCCATCGCTTGGGATTGCGCATCTGTATCAAGCCCCACATCGCCTATTGGCGCTCGCCCTTTGCTTGGCGGGGAGCCATCGCCTTTGCCCGCGCCGAGGATGAGCAGCGGTTTTGGCGGGACTATCGGGCGTGGATTGCACAGTTGGCCACGGTCTGCCGGGAGGCCGACGGCTTTGTCGTTGGCACCGAGCTGGACCGCCTGCTGACCTTTGAGGAAGAATGGCGCGCCCTAATTGCCGAGGTGCGCCAGCGCACCGACGCGCCCCTGACCTACGCGGCCAATTGGACTGACTACCGCCAAGTGCCCTTCTGGGACGCCCTCGACGTCATCGGCATCCAGGCCTATTTCCCCCTCACTGACGATCCAGCCTACGACGAGGAGGATATCCGCGCTGGCTGGGCCGAGCGCATGAGAGAATTGCGGGCCTTTGGCGAGTTGCACAACCGCGATATCCTCTTCACCGAGCTGGGCTACAATCAGTCGCACCAAGCACCGTTGGTGCCGTGGGCCTATGCGGTGGATGGCGCGGACGCGCTCCCGGTCCAAGTGGCTTGCATGCGCGCCGCGCTTGCCGCCATCGCCCAAGAGCCGCGCGTGGTGGGTGCGCTGCTGTGGAAGTGGTTTCCGCATCCGCGCCCGGTCGGCCGCAACTTCCAGTTGGCGATCCCGCCGATCAAGCGCGTAATTGCCGAGGCTTGGCTCAATCCGCGATAAGCCCGGTGCCGCGCAGCAAGGTCTCCTGCACGAGCAGTTCGTGGTCAAGTGAGCGGTCTGGGGCGCGTTCGCCCTTGAGTACTCTTATAAGGGACGCCAATTCGAGTTCGTAGAGCCCCTGCCGCGAAATTCCCGCAAAGGGCACCAGCTGCTCGCCCGAAGCATAGCCGGCGGCGGCTTCGGTCAGGCAGAGCCGAATGGTGTGGCCCGGCTCAAAAGGCTCTAGCAGAATCGCGCTGCCGCGCTCGCCATAGACTTCAAACCGCCGCGCCATGGGCGGTGGTTCCATCGCCGCAATATCGACCCAAGCCATGGCTCGCTCGTATTCAAAAACCCCGAGCGTGTTGTCCTGAAACGCGGGCACGACGCCGGTGTCGTTGCGGAGAAATGTCGTCACCTTCTCGGGTCGCCCCAAAATCCACACCACTTGGTCGAGCATGTGCCCGGCCAAGTCGTAGAAGATGCCGCCGTAGTGCCCGGCGGCGATTACTGTGCGCCCGGCCGCCGCGATGTTGGTGGACATGTGGGCGCGCACTGAATAGACGTTGCCCAAAAAACCCGACCGCGCCCATTCGGCGATTTGGCTGAAGCCGGGATGATAGCGCAGCATAAAGCCCATTTGCACTTGTAAGTTGGCGGCCCGCGCTTGGGCAACGACTCGCTGCCACTGCGCCCAGTCGTCGCCGGCGGGCTTGTCGTACCACACGTGCTTGCCGGCTTGGACGATGCGCTCGGTCTGGTCCAAGCTCTCGTCGTTGCGCCCTTCGGAGGCGACGGCGACAATGGAGCTATCGTCGAGCAGTGCTTCTTCGCGGTCTAGGAAGCGGACTTGTCGATAGGGTTCGTCGTCGGCAACTTGCTGGCGTCTCGTGGCGTCGGGTTCGTACAGGCCGACGACGTCGACTTCGGGGTTGCTGAGCATGGCCTTGAGTTTGCCAGCGGCGTGGCCGTGCTTGGTGCCGTATTGCGCCATGCGAATCATGGAACTCTCCTTGCTGTAAAGGTAGAATCAAAACCCGATCAAACTTTGAAAGTTACCGTAACTCTCTGTTTTTACAAGACATTATTGCGGCTCAAATGGCCGTTTGCCACCCAGAATCAAAACCCGATCAAACTTTGGGTCAGGCCCAAAACGGCGCGTAGCCCGATTGCGGGTGTTCCGGATCGGCGACTTTGATGAGGTGCCGGTCGCGGGTGCGCCGAATCACTTCTGACACTTGTGCGGCATTTCGCTTGTCTATGCCTAAACGCACGCGCAAGCTGCTGTTTTTCATTAACTCTCCATTCACAAACTTCAACACCGCGTGCTGATAGCACGCCCGGATGCGCTCTTCGACCGTCATCGCCGCAAACCGGCGCGGCGCAAATAGAATCGCACAGGTCGCCTCGATGCCGCCTTTTTGGACGCGGAAATCTGGCGGTGGCAACTGAAAAAGCTCTACTGCAGCCACGACCTTGTCGATGCCTGTACCTTGCTCCTCGCACAACTTCATGCGTCGCATAAAAGCGGCCAGTGCTTCGTTGCGCGAGCGCGGTGGCGAGTCAATGAATCGGTTGGGGCTAATCAGCGGCTTGCCCGGATTGGTGACCTCCAGCCGATTGCTGAAGAGTTCGATGGATGGCCCGGCTCCGCTAATGGTCATGTCTTGGTGAATGAGAGCATTGGCAATCAGTTCGCGGAGGGCGAGCGGTGGGAACAGGGGCTGCTCAATGCGGAAAACTTGGTCAATTTGTTCATTGCGCGGCAATAGCTGGCTAATATACTCGACGATGCCCGCGAAGCCCGCGGCATAACCGCGTGGTTCGTCGTGGCGGTGGGTAACCGTATCCGCACGACCTGTTCCATCGTAGGCTGTAAAGCGCACTGCCTTCCGCGCAATGCGCGAGTCAAACTCATCGAGGCGTTTGGCAAACAGAATCGCGCCCAAATTCGTGATATTCCAGTGCCCCCCGACATCCGGAGTGATGATTTGGTCTTGGTGCAAGCGATCTAGAATACCTCGTGGATTGGCCGGCAGGGGTTGGTCCATAAGCGCGAAATAGCTTGCATAGTCTATGCGGGCCAGCACGGCCTCTGGGGTGAGGAACTGTGCGGCGATGCCGTTTTCCCAGAAATAGGGCTGGAGTTTGCTCCAAAGTGCTTTCTGGCGATCGGGATAATCGGACAAGCGCGGCGTTGCCGAGCCGATTCGGCAATAGGCCGTCCGGTCGAACTCTACTGGACTAGTGGTTGCGGCGGGAATCTCGAGTAAAACCAGTCGGCCTTGCGGATGCTCGACAAGCCGAAATTGGAACGCGATGTCCGGGTTGAGCCGCTGTGCCAGCCAAAATTCCAGTGGTTGGCCCTGGTGTTTGACCGCATCCGGTTGAAAGTGTGTGCCGGTTATGGCGCGGTCTGAATCCTGTACACCCCAAAGTAGATAGGCAAAATCTCGCTCTGCCAGCGCAGCGGCATTGGCGAGGGCTGAGATGTATTTGCCAATCACAGCGGGTGCAAAATTGTTCTCCTTGAACTCAACGCAGGAGGTCTCGGCAGGTGCGGCCAGCAAATCGTCAATCAGCGCGAGGGTGCGGGCGTCGTTCATTGGTTTGTCTGCGATTCCGTCTGGTGGGCGGCTTCTTCTTGCCATGCGGAAATCAAACCTCAAACAAATGTTGAAAATAGCCGTAACTTTTTGTTTTTACAAGATATTTTTCTGTCCAAAATAGCCGCTTGCCGCTTAGAGTCAAAACCCGATCAAACTTGGGGCACACCCAACGGCGTGTGCGGGGAACACGAGCTCGAATGCCAGGCGCACCAACTCGTCATCGGCTCATCCCCGCGTGTGCGGGGAACACAAATTGAGATCGACTTGGATTATATCTCACACCGGCTCATCCCCGCGTGTGCGGGGAACACTCTGGTTGACAGGCAATTCCCTATCCGCCCCCCGGCTCATCCCCGCGTGTGCGGGGAACACGCCGGGGACCCACACGACGGCTGAATAGCGTTCGGCTCATCCCCGCGTGTGCGGGGAACACAATCTGAGCGAGTCCCTCTAAGGCGGTTTGTGCGGCTCATCCCCGCGTGTGCGGGGAACACCATTGAAGCATACTTTTTGGAATATGGAGTTTCGGCTCATCCCCGCGTGTGCGGGGAACACTTTACTCGTGCTCGGTAACCGCCGGAATTTTACGGCTCATCCCCGCGTGTGCGGGGAACACCCGGATCGCGGGCGTGGCGGTCGGGGTGGTACTGGCTCATCCCCGCGTGTGCGGGGAACACCCAACAACTCCATGCAATCGCAGTTTCGAGGGGCTCATCCCCGCGTGTGCGGGGAACACTCAAGCCGTTCCGCTGGTATTCACGCCCCTGCGGGCTCATCCCCGCGTGTGCGGGGAACACCCCCAAACTAAAGGTGTCAAAATCGAGATAATCGGCTCATCCCCGCGTGTGCGGGGAACACGCGGCCTCCGTGAGGGTGCGATATGTATTCATCGGCTCATCCCCGCGTGTGCGGGGAACACTGAGACCAAAGACGGGGCTGTCGAAAAGAGGGCGGCTCATCCCCGCGTGTGCGGGGAACACGTGCATGACCTCGACCCGTCCACCACCTATAACGGCTCATCCCCGCGTGTGCGGGGA